>CAJVZR010000038.1 GCA_913019965.1 uncultured Oleispira sp. | reverse complement strand
ATCGATTCCCGCCTTGTCGCTGATGGCCAGCAAACTCGCCGTCGCCGCGAATGTCAGGCCTGTGGTGAACGTTTCACAACGTTTGAAACAGCAGAGCTAGTAATGCCCCGTATCGTCAAACAAGATGGTACTCGTGAACCTTTTAATGAAGATAAATTAGTCGCTGGTATTCACCGCGCTCTCGAAAAACGACCTGTCAGCATCGATAAGGTCGAAGAATCTGTAAACCGAATTAACCATAAACTACGTACCCTAGGTGAACGCGAAATCAAAAGCCTCATTCTGGGTGAATATGTTATGGATGAATTAAGGCAGCTTGATAAAGTCGCTTACGTGCGCTTTGCCTCGGTATACCGCAGCTTTCAAGATATCGACGAATTCCGTCAAGAGATCGAAAAAATTTCAACCCAGGTGGTTGAGCAAACGCAAGTTGACGAAGCTGCTAAGAATTGACATGGCCAGCGATCAAGAATACATGGCCAAGGCCATTCAGCTAGCGAAACAAGGTTTATATACCACCAGCCCCAACCCAAGAGTGGGCTGTGTATTGGTTAAGAACGATGAAATTATAGGTCAAGGCTTCCATATTAAAGCTGGCCAAGGCCATGCCGAAGTTAATGCGATTGCCGATGCCAATAAGCGTGGTAATTTGACGAAAGGCGCTACCGCTTATGTCACGCTAGAGCCGTGCAGCCACTTTGGCCGTACACCGCCCTGCTCACAAGGTTTGATTCATGCTCAAGTCGCTCGTGTTGTCGGTGCGATGACAGACCCCAACCCAGCCGTCGCGGGTAATGGCTTTGATATGTTACGTGCTGCAGGTATTGAGGTTGTGGATAATTGCTTAGCGGAAGAATCAGCTAAACTGAATCCAGGCTTTATTAAACGCATGAGTATGGCCAGCGCTAACAACAAGCCAATGCCGTACGTACGCTTAAAGATGGCCACCAGTTTAGATGGCCGTACGGCGATGCAAAGTGGCGAAAGCCAGTGGATTACTGGCCCAGAGGCCCGTGCTGAAGTACAAAAAATTCGCGCCCAAAGCTGTGCCATTATTTGTGGTGCTGATTCGGTTTTGATCGACGACCCGGCGATGAACGTTCGCATTCATGCGAAAGCTAGCAGCGACATCCGCCAGCCTTTGCGCGTGATTATAGATAGCCAGCACCGAGTGAAGGCGACGGCCAATATCTTTACTCATGCAGGCAAGGTGATGATCGCTAGCCCCCATAAACCTGAGTGGCACATTGATAGCGACTTATGTGAGGTCAGTTATTTATCAGCACAAGCGACAACAAGTGCAAGTGATAGCAATCAGCAGGTTGATCTAACCAGCCTGTTACAAGATTTAGCCAGCCAAGGCATCAACGAAGTCTTGGTGGAAACCGGTGCGAAATTAGCCGGTGCTTTTATAGAACAAGATTTAGTCGACGAGCTGATACTTTTCACCGCGCCGACCTTATTAGGTAGTGATGCTCGTCCTGCATTCAACTTGCCGTTTGCCAAAATGGATCAACAGATTCGCTGGCATTGGCAAGATGTGCGAATGGTGGGGAATGACCTAAAATTAGTATTGAAGAGAAGCAGTTAATGTTCACAGGAATTATTGAAGCGGTAGGTCAGGTCGTTGCGAGCCAAAGCAAGCAAGGTGATATCCGCTTACGCATTAATACCGGCAAGCTCGATCTCAGTGATGTAAAACTGGGTGATAGCATAGCCACCAACGGTGTGTGCTTAACCGTGGTTGATTTACCCGGTGATGGTTTTTGGGCTGATGTGTCCAAAGAATCAATCACTCATACCAATATTTTAGATTGGAAAAGCGGCAAGTCGGTGAATCTTGAACAAGCACTGACGTTAGCGACACGCTTAGGTGGCCACATGGTCACAGGCCATGTGGATGGTTTAGGTACAATCTTAAGCCGTAACGAAGATGCGCGCTCGGTACGTTTTAAAATTAAAGCCCCTGCAGAATTGTCTAAGTACATTGCTGCGAAAGGCTCAATCACAGTTGATGGTGTGAGCTTAACCGTCAATGCGATTGAAGATGCACAAGCGGGTGCCACGATATTTGATTTAAATATCGTGCCTCATACGGTGCAGGAAACGGTAATACAAGGCTATCAAGTGGGACACTCTGTTCACTTGGAAGTGGATGTTATCGCACGCTACTTAGAGCGTATGATGCAACAGAATAACGAACAACCAAAATCCGGTATCAGCCAAGCGTTTCTGGCACAAAATGGTTTTTGGAAATAATAAGTACTGTTAGAACAATATTTAGGAATGGTAATGGCTTTAAATAAGATTGAAGAAATCATTGATGATATGCGTCGCGGTAAAATGGTTATCCTGATGGATGATGAAGACCGTGAAAATGAAGGCGATATCATTGTTGCTGCCGAAAAAGTTACCCCAGATATCATTAACTTCATGGCGACAGAAGCCCGTGGACTTATCTGCTTAACCTTAACCGGTGAACGTTGTGATTATTTAGGTTTACCTTCAATGGTTGCCGGTAACGGGGCGAAGTTTGCCACGCCTTTTACGGTTTCTATTGAAGCGGCTGAAGGGGTCACCACCGGTATTTCTGCCGCTGACCGTGCGAAGACAATTCGTGTTGCAGTTGATACCAACTCGAAAGCAGAAGACATCGTTCAACCAGGTCATATTTTCCCATTACGTGCTCGCCCTGGTGGTGTATTAAGCCGTGCAGGTCATACCGAAGCAGGTTGTGATTTGGCCCGCCTTGCAGGTTTAACCGCTTCTTCTGCGATCGTTGAGATCATGAATGCCGATGGCACCATGGCGCGTCGTCCAGATTTAGAAATCTTCGCTGAGAAGCACGATATTAAAATCGGTACCATTGCGGATTTGATTCACTATCGTATGGCGAATGAAAAAACCATCGATGAAGTCGCTGGTGAAACCATCAATACTGAGTTTGGTGAGTTCCAGCTGCACAAGTTTGTCGATAACATCCAAGGTGATACCCACATTGCTTTAACCAAAGGCAATA
Organism: uncultured Oleispira sp.; assembly: GCA_913019965.1. Taxonomy (GTDB): domain Bacteria; phylum Pseudomonadota; class Gammaproteobacteria; order Pseudomonadales; family Oceanobacteraceae; genus Oleispira. The sequence goes on along the minus strand of CAJVZR010000038.1, from coordinate 35,633 downwards.
TTAAAGGTGATGAGCCTTGCATCGTACGTGTGCAAACCGGTGATTTCTTACGTGATATTTTAGGCGCTAAAAAGCCTGATACTCAGTCATGGTCTAGCCATGCTGCACTGAAGAAAATTGCTGAAGAAGGCACTGGGGCGTTGGTTATATTATCGGCAGGTCAGCCTGAAGATGTCGCGTCTAACTTAGATGTTTATTTGGGTAAAGCTAAGCCTGTTAAGAGCCCGAACGTTGATAGTTCTGGTGCTTTCTTAACGATTGGTACAGGCTCACAGATTTTACGTGAAATTGGCGTGCAAAAGATGCGCTTATTGAGCTCTCCGGTTAAGTATGCTGGCATCTCTGGCTTTGATTTGGAAGTTGTTGAGTATATTCCTTACGAAGCTTAGGTCTAGATTAAAAGATTAAAAGCGTGGACGGTTTTGGTTTCCGAACCGCACTGCGCTTGTTATCGATATTAGGTATTTCGTTAGGCGGCACGTCGTGAATACGTCGCTTCGCTCTCCCTGTAGACTCGGGTAAAAGATCCCTCTTTTACACGGCCTTAAACGAAACACCTAATACCGATACGCGAAGTGCTAGCAGCAATCAAATTTGAGATTTCGAATTATTTACTGCTAAGAAAGAAAAGATAGAATTCACCAGTGAACCGTCAACCATTTATTAGTTGGTGGTAATGAATTTAAAGCACCTTTCGGGGTGCTGTATTAGGTGGTTCGTTTTTGGTGGCGTCAGATCCCATGGATGGGATCTCCGAGCTTACAGGGAAGTACTTGCAGCGCCCCCGAAAAGGAACTACCTAATACAGAACAATACACGAACTAAGCGCCTCGGCGTTGTTCAAGAAAAAACAGATTAAACAGAAGAGAAATGAAAATGACTGTAGAAATTATTGAAGGCGACTTAACCCCTAACGATGGTAAGTATGCAATTGTTATTGGCCGTTGGAATGCATTTGTTGTTGAAAGCCTATTAGAAGGCGCGGTTGATTCTTTGACTCGCCACGGTGTTGAGCCAGAAAACATTACTGTTGTTCGCTGCCCTGGTGCCATGGAGATTCCATTGGTCACTCAGAAAGTAGCTCAAAGCGGTAAATACGACGCCATCATCACTCTAGGTGCTGTTATCCGTGGTGGTACTCCACACTTCGAATACGTATCTAGCGAATGTACTAAAGGTCTTGGCCAAGTAGCAATGCAGTTTGGTATTCCTGTTTCTTTCGGTGTATTAACCGTTGATTCTATCGAACAAGCTATCGAACGTTCTGGCACAAAAGCTGGTAACAAAGGTGAAGAAGCTGCAATGTCTGCTTTCGAAATGGTTAACCTACTTAATGCATTAGAGGCATAAGCTATGTCTCGTACATCAGGCACTCAAAAAGCTAGCCCAGCGGCTCGTCGCAAAGCGCGTAGCTTTGCCTTGCAAGCCATTTACCAATGGCACATGGCGGGCGCAGATTTAGCTAAGATTGAAGCTGAATTCCGCGCTGATAACGACATGAGCAAAGTGGATTTGGAATACTTCCACGAAATACTGCATGGAGTGCCACGTGAGTTATCCGCGTTAGATAAAATCATCCAACCTTTATTGGATCGTGATTCTGAAGAACTAACGCCGGTTGAACTTTCGATTCTTCGTTTAGCCACTTATGAAATGGCGCACCGTATTGATGTGCCTTACAAAGTTGTGATTAACGAAGCCGTTGAATTAGCAAAATCTTATGGTGCAACTGACGGCCATAAATACGTTAATGGCGTTGTCGATAAAATTGCACAACAGGTACGCACGGTTGAAGTTAAACAACCCAATGCTCAGCCTAAAGCTGCAACGAAGAAAACTACCAAGCCGGTATTTAAAGTACCTTCGGCTAAAATTAAATCTAAAAGCGGCAAGACTAGCGAAAGTAAAAATACTCTTTCGATTAAAAAGTCTTAGTCCTTTTATATTTATTTACGATGAAAGTTAGGTAGAAAATCGTGCTGACAGAGTTTGAATTAATTAAACACTGTTTTAACTGGCCGCAAAATAATGAACACATTATTTGCGCGGTCGGCGATGACGCCTCCATCGTACAGGTGCCTAATGGTTACGAACTGGTTCAGAGTATTGATACTCAAGTGGCCGACGTTCATTTCCCAGCTACGGCACCCGCTGACTTAATTGCACAACGCGCCCTGCGCTGTGCAATCAGTGACTTGGCAGCAATGGGCGCCAACCCCCAAGCATTTCATCTCGCCCTAAGCTTACCAAAAGACACCTCTCAACAGTGGCTTCAATCCTTTAGCAGCGGCCTACGATCCTGCGCGAACGAATATGACATAAGCTTAATTGGCGGTGATACAACGTCTAGTCCTGCCCTTGTGATTACACTTCAAGTTCAAGGCCTGGTACAGACAGGTAAAGCGTTAACCCGAACTAAAGCGCAGTTGGATGATGATGTGTGGCTATCAGGTCAAATTGGCCGTTCTGCTGCTGCCTTAAGCAATATACTAAAGTCACCAGAAGCAAATATTGAAAACGATACCAGTTTAGCCGCGGCCTATTATTACCCTCAAGCTCAGATTGCTTTAGGGCAACAGCTGATAACATTGGCGCACAGTGCCATGGATATTTCCGATGGCCTACTTCAAGATGCTAGCCATATCGCAAAAGCGTCCAATTGCTGTATCAATATTGAAAGCCAACACATACCGTTAAATGAAATAGCGATTGAACAATTTGGTCAAAACCAAGCTTTACAGTTTGCTCTCACCGGGGGAGATGATTATCAGTTATTATTCACTGCTCCAAAAAGCGTTGCTAAAAAATTAAACGATCTCGGCTGTTATCGCATTGGCAAGGTTGAAAGTCTAAAAAAACAGAGCAATAAGAATTGGGTTCTATTAGATAGTCAACCCGTGCAAAATAAATCAATGGGCTATCAACATTTTTAGCCAAATAATTGTAAGGAATTTCCATGTCAAAATTAGAATCCAATATTGAATTAGAAGCCGCAGCATTTCGTCGTTTATTAGCCCACCTCGACGAACGTAAAGACGCGCAAAACATCGACCTCATGAATCTAGCTGGCTTTTGCCGTAACTGTTTATCTAAGTGGTATAAAGCCGCGGGCGAGGAACGTGGTATTGAAATTGATTATGAAGATGCCCGTGAACTCGTTTATGGCATGCCTTATTCTGAGTGGAAAGAGAAGCACCAGCAAAAAGCTACACCGGCACAACTGGCAGAGTTTAACCAGAAAAATCCGAGCGAAGGTAAATAGTAGTGAACCAAGTTATAAATTCGAATAAAAAACCGAATATAAAAAAAGGCTTATACCGCCATTATAAAGGAGCTGAATATCAAGTCATTGATCTTGCTCGTCATAGTGAAACAGAAGAGTGGCTTGTAGTTTATGAAACTCGCTACGCCGATGAAGCGCCTTCGACCTGGGTGCGCCCTGCAGACATGTTCTCTGAAACGGTAGAAATTGGGGGTGAGGTTATTGCTCGCTTTCAATTCATCGCAGAATAAGGTTTATTTTTTCAAACATTCAACGAACTCCGCTATCGATTTCAAAAGGATTTTATATGACTACCCTCCTAGCTAAGACAATCATTATTCTTATCGCAGTTAGCGCACCACTCTTATCAAGCGCTAACCTGGGAGGGGGCTCTCACTCCTATTGGATTTCAAGAACTCATGACAATCTCAATAAAATTGAAAACTACACTGCGGTAATTGAACAAACCCATTCAAACAGCCCTGATAAAGTCGTCAGCCAGCTATTATTTAAAAAGCCACACAACTTTCATTTAACCGTTTCTCAACCCAGCCATTTAACTGGATTTGAAGCGGGGTTTAATGATCACGCAATCTTACTTCATAATCCAAATACTAGCAGAGCTATAAAACTTGAAGGACTAAAATCACCAACCTCCGCGAGCCGACTTGAACAAGTAAAGAATATTTATTGGTATAATAACGAACGCTACGAACAAGTATTCAAACCTTCGATCAATATCGCTGAACGCTTATCCGTAGGGCTTGATTTTATTGCTAAAGATAGTGATTCTGAAATTACCAAGGTGAATAGCTTTGCCGATTATCATCATTCCATTTTTATGCAAGCCAGCTATTCTTTTAGTTCCGGTATCACATCAAAGTTTACTCACACAGAAATGGCATTCAACCAAGAACAGATATCATTGCCATCATTAAGAGTACCGAAGAAAACCGATATGTTATTTTGGGATTTCAATCGTGCGAGCCTATCGGACAAACAAGCGAGAGAGAGAATTAGTACCGATATTCGCTGGCCGCTAGATAAAGATGATATTTGGAGCTTTGGTCAGCATCAATTTTACCAGCAGACAAATTCGCAAACGGCTGCTGCTTATTTTTATAATGATGCCTTTTTCATGATTGCTTTGACTCAGCCAGCAGAGACTAAGAAAGAACTTCTCGAAGGGACACCTTTGTTGCTCAATAAGACAAAGGTTCAGTTTTCACAATGGCCTTCATTTTCTGATTTAACCTTTGAACTCAATGGCATCCACTACATTCTTATTTCTAACATTCACCCTCAAAGCTTAATCGATATGGCAAAGGGTATGCTATCTGAAGAAGAATCAGGGGAAGGTTTTTACCTGACTAACAAATAATCAAGCCTTCGCATTTACCTGGCAGTTAAACGCTAAAACAATACGGTCGCTATCGCCAAAATACGGCATAGCGGCATGTTTTAAATAGGAAGGAAAAATAATTATTTGCCCCGCCAATGGCGAGAAATCCATAAAGCCATCCGCGCTTAAATACGCTGTACCGGCATCCTGATAATGATCGGCACCGTGGCGTGGATCATAAAAGCGATTCACCCCATTACGACCATCAATGCTACTCTCACCTTCTTGCAGATAATAAATACCGCACCAAGAGCAGTTAGGGTGTGAATGAGTATCGTGATAGCCACCGTTCTCAGTAATGTGATACCAAGACTCCACCACATCCACTTCCGCTTGCGCACCTTCTGGCCAAAACGGTTCGTTCACCGCATGGGCAATGGTGCCGATTAAGTCTTCTACGTGAGCACGTAACTTTTGTAATGGTTCTTCAGGCAAGGTTAATAAATTTAGCTCACTTTCAAATAAAGCGTGTTTTGCAAAGACCGCGACTTCACTATCGATTTGACTCGCCTGCTGATCCTTAATTTTATACAGCACCTCTTTTAATTTACTGGCACTTTCTTCATGGCCTGGGTAGTGGCTAATAAATAACTTACTCTCCCACATCGCCATATCTTCAATATAAAATTCGTCTTGCATAATCCAGCCTAAAAATGTGAATAAATCATCACGCTATTTTAGAGCGTTTCACTCTTTTTATATAGCACTCTAGATCAAGCACTATGTCGTTAATCGCACATCCTGTGTCCACCGCTGGGCGAGAAAATCTATAAAACTACGCACCACAGGCCGCTGATAACTGCGTGATAAATACACCGCCCATAAAGACATGCGGGGTAACGGATAATCAGCCAATATTTGCACCAGATCACCCCTTTGTAGATAAGAGTTCGCAAGATCACAAGGTAAATACACTATGCCCCTACCCGCTAGCGCTGCTTTTACTAGCACACCCACATCATTAGCCCGAATATTCCCACTCACTTTCACGGCTTGAGTTTGTTCGGCCACAATGAAACGCCATTGATCTAAGGACAAATGCAGTAAGCAATTATGTTGCGCTAATTGCTCGAGTTGGTTAATAGCGCCCTTCTGCTTTATATATTCAGGGGCACAGCACACGACACTTTCTATGGCCATCAAGCGTCGAGCAATTAAACTGTCATCCGGTTGGTGGGTATAGCGCAGAGCGACATCAATTCGCTCTTCGACCAATTGGGCCTTATCATCAGACAACTGCAGTTGCATCGTCACCTTAGGGTGTAATTGAGTGAATTCATCAATCGCCTCATACAACAGGTTTTGTCCTAGCCCTATCGGTGCTGCAATACGAATTGCACCGACCAATTCTTCGGTATGGCTACGAGCGAGGTGTTCCACCCCTGCCACTTGATCCAGTATGCGCTCACAATAATGCAGCAAATCATGGCCAGGGGTGGTCAGACTGACACTGCGCGTTGTTCTATGCAATAAACGAACATTGAGCCAGTCTTCCAATTCTTTGACGTGACGAGTCACCTTGACCCGGCTGAGGTCAAGTTGATCTGCCGCCTGGCTAAAGCTACCGCTATTGGCGACTTCAACAAAACTGCGCATCGCAATAAATCTATCCATTCATATTTCCAGCCAATGCTTTAGAGCATTATTACAAAAATTGAAATTAATTGGATTATATTAGTCTATTTATCACACTTATAAAAACAAACATACTGACTCTAGGTTAAACAAACAGAGAGTAAAGACGATGAAAATAGCAATCTTAGGTGCAACAGGTTGGATAGGGTCAAGTGCCATGGCAGAAGCCCGCGATAGGGGTCACGAAGTAATCGCCATTAGCCGTGATGTTGATGGATTAAAGCAACAAGGTTTAGAAGCGTATGCATTTGATTTATTGAGCGAGCAAGCATTGCCTCAAGCTATGAAGGACGCTGACCTAGTCATCGCCGCCGTAGGTGGGCGAGCCAAAGGCAATCATGAAATGGTCGCCAAGAGTGCGCAACGCTTATTAGCAGAGCTACCTGCTGGCAAACGCTTAATTTGGGTTGGAGGTGCTGGCAGCTTAGAAGTCGCTCCTGGAGTGCAACTAGCAACGGTTCCTGAGTTTCCTGCAGAATATAAGGATGAAGCTATTGCCCAAGCAGAAGCTCTAGAAGCTTTCTGTCAATCAAGCAGTCAGGTGAATTGGTTATTTGTCAGCCCTGCCGCTGAATTATTCCCGGGTGAACGCAGCGGTCAATATCGAGTTGGCGGCGATCAATTATTAACAAATGAGGAAGGCAAGAGCCAGATATCTTCACAAGATTATGCCGTTGCATTAATTGATCAAGCTGAGAAACAAGAATATCAATTACAACGTATATCAGTGGCTTATTAAAGTTTAAGGTATTGATTGAAACAAAAGCTGTTGGTGATTAGGACCGTTTATACTCTGCATAAAATCATATAAACTTTTTAACATACCAACAGCTGGCTTCAATTTGATAGCCTTGCTCTTTTGCCCAAGCCAAACCAAATTCAACTAATTGCTCTGCAAGGCCTTGGCCACGCAAAGCAAAAGGCACATAGGTGCTGCTAAAATCAATGCTTTTAACTTCGTCTTGTTGCTGGATTAAGCGGTATTCTAATACACACTCTTTATCATCTTTTCTTAGTACAAAGCGATTATTATCACTTTCATGCTCAATCTTACTCATAATATATACACGCTAAATAACTGAGATCATGGACACAATATTATAATACGTCCATCGTTATAATCTTTATTCGAAACGTTATAATCAATCCGCGTTACACCTTTACGACCGACGAGCACAGCCAACTTATCTATATTGGTCGTTAGAGTAGACATACTAATCATAGTCAACTCACGACTGGCCACTTCACGATTAATGACCAAACTGATCATATTCAAAGCACGCTCACAATTAGCAATAACATCCTTAGGTATGACTTTATCTTTAATTGCGGCATCAATCATACTTTTAGAAATAGCGTCTGAATTTGCTCCTAAAATCATCGAGGCCAAAATATCGAATACGACAACAACTTTGATGTTCTTTTCATTATCAAAACCAAACAAGCCAATCACACACGGTAACCAACTGGTATTGGGATCATCTACTTCTTTTTCAGATAGCGATATTTCTTTTACCGTTAATAACTTTAGAGCCTTTTGTAAGGACTCACTTTTAGGCATCACAATCTCAATATTATCCGGATTGTTCGGTTTTATTTCATTTTCAATCTCTAAGGATGAGCTTTTTGCTCCTGTTCTCTGCAGCACGGGAAGAACGGCATTATGAAGTGTTTCTACATCAAACGGTTTACTTACCACAAACAAAGCACCCGCATCGGTAGCTTCTTTTATTCTCTCTGGTGAAGATTCCGTGGTGACAAAGCCAATGTCGATATCCAGCATGGCGGTGCTCAACTCATGCATCAACTCTATGCCCGTCATTTCAGGCATATGCCAGTCTGACAATATCAGAGTAGGCTGCCACTCTTTTGCAAGCTTTAACGCATCCATGCCACTGGAGGCTAATACAATTTCTAAATCATCATAGCCTAGCTTTTCTAGACCACGCTTCACAATGTGCTGCATCGCCTTACTATCATCGACAATGAGTATTTTCATACTGAACCATCCATTTTTGCTGCAGCTTCAGCTTCAAAGAGCGATATATAAAACCACTGTTCTTCAATACTCGCGGTGACATCTGATAACCGATGCAGCTTGTTCAATAACAAGGAGATCTCCATTGGCTGTAAAAGCCTGGGTAATTCAAAGCAATCATTTGCTGGGTGGTCTCTATCTAAGCGCCCACAAATGCAATTCATCAACTCAATCATGGCATCTTGCTCATCTTCACCTGAAATACCTTCCACAGGCGTATTAAGCATATCTGAAGCCAGTTGATAACCGACTCTTAAATCAACTGCCAGCATAACCACGAAATTACTGGACAGATGGCAATAGAACCACTGCATAGCTAATAGATCTTCTATTTCAAGTACGCCTTCGTTTTTCAGTAATTGCTTTGAGCTAAACGACTGCCAAACATCCCTAGAGATATCAAATAACTCACCTTTATGCCACATGACTGACCTCAGAGATAAAGCATTGCCTTCTTTTAGATTAGACCAGCTCCTTTAATACGCCATCTCTACAGCTGCCAACATGACTATTCTTTATATATGTACTATCAGATAGACATTAAAAAAGTATTCTATACTGAGTACTTACCCTTTCTAAGCAAGAGAACGAGTGCACTTTTGTCTAAATTCGAAGCCTTAATATTTGTCAGTATTAACCTACTCGTGCTTTTGCTCATTAGTTGGGGCTATATCTATTTTAGAATTCGAAAGACAATCGCTAACGAAGTCATTATTTCAGAGAAAATCCAAAACATTAAAGAGGTTATTGCTAAGCACAAAAAAGAGAAAAACAATGATCCTTTAGGGGAGGTGGAGTTTAAGAAACAACAAGAGTGCTTAGATAATTTACAAGCGATCAATCAGCAACAACTAGAAGCCATGGCCGAAATTGAAGAGGTTGAACATAATGATAGCCTTGACCAAGAAAGCAAAGAGCGACTTATAAAAGCCCAGCTCGCTAGCCTCAAGGCACAATCTGATGCCTACGACGATACGATTAGCATTCTTAGAAAGCAAGTCGTTCAGGGAAATAACAGATTAAGCTTTATCGAGGAGAAACTGTTAAAACAAAAACAAGAACTACTAAAAATCAAAACCATGGAAGATAAGCTGGAGATTGATCGCCTTAAAAATGCAGAACTCAATAAAGAGAATTCCGCGCTGAAAGAGCAAATTGACAACCAAGTCTCCAACAACGAATCAGTAGACGAGATGTCAGAAACAATCGCACAACAAAAACAAAAAATTGAAAATCAAAGCAATGAACTTGAACAACTGATGCAAGAATATTCTCGTTTAGAGGAAGAATCTAAACATGCTAAAGACAATGATTTTGAACATATCGAAAATGACATGTCGGAAATCGAATTTGCGTTAGAAAGAGCATTAACCGAGAAAGATTTTCTAGAAAGCCAATTCTTAGATCTATTAGATAATCATGATACTCAAATAAAACTAAAAGATGAATTAAAGAGAACTAAAACAGAATACATGATGCTTGAAGAACACTTTATTGATTTAGCTGATAAAAAGTAATAAATAGACCCAATAAATTTTACTAAGTCTATTTAATATTAAGAACGAATCAATCGAATGAGGCTATTACTTCTGTCAGGGTTTTATTATTAATTGGGTTAGTGCCATCTAACCATCTTTCGATTTGTTCTGGATTTTCCTTCATCCATTTCCAAGCTGCGCTTTTCGGATCAAGAAAGTTATCCTGAATATCCGCCATCAAGCTATTTTCCATTGCCAATGTAAATTTCATATTTTTTAACAGCTGAGCAGCTTGTGGGCATTCTTGTTGGAACCCTTTACGAGCAATCGTCTCAACAGTTGATGCCCCATAATTATCGCCAAAATATTGCGTATCCCCACCCAAATAAGCAATATCAAAATTAACATTCATTGGGTGTGGCTCCCACGCTAAAAAAGCCATCCATTCTTTATTACGTATTCTTTTATTAAGCTGAGCAAGCATAATACGCTCTGACGTCGCTAATAATTTGAACTCTTTCAGTCCAAATGCATTTTCAGAAATCATTTTTTCAATAATAACATTCCCGTCATTACCATTTTCTAAACCGTATATTTTGTTGCCAAATTTATCAGCATATTTTGCTATATCTTCAAAATTTTTCACTCCTGCATCATATACATGTTGCGGAACCGCCAGTGTATATTTAGCGCCGGTTAAATTTGTTGTCAGCTTTACGATCTTGCCACTATCAAAATAAGGCTGAACAGCTGTCGCATTTGAAGGCATCCAATTTCCCAAAAACACATCTAGCTTCCCTGTGGATAATTTATCAAGAATATCAGGAACCGAATGTATAGATGTTCTAACTCTGTACCCCAATTTTTTCATTAATACTTCCGTTAATGCTGTCGTCGCTTCAATATCGGTCCAATTGACTAAACCAATATGAATTTTTCGGCATTGATTTGCTGAAGCTGAAGTTATTATAAAGGTCGAAAGCAATAAGCTAATTAAAATTTTTGAGTATGACATGGTGAGTTCTTCTTTTTAATTTCGCGGAAGTATATAGATATTTATCCAGAGCACCTACCTCCTTCTATAGGTTTTCTGTCATATTTCAACAAAATTAAAGCAAATATTTTGGCGTATTAATATTTGTTAAATATTAATATTTCAATCACCAGAAAAGCCATACTTTATTACTAGTTATAAGTTCTAATGCCACCTAGCAATTATCAAATAAAACTCACTTCACTCTTCCCGTTGTATGAGTTATAGAAATCGAAATACATCGAATAATAATCTGCTATAACATTTTTGGGTTATCCATTAACAAAAAAGCCCAACGAGCTTTCACTCATTGGGCTTTTGTTATCACTCTATTTCTTACTTTGGTTTTCGGCGGCTATTTCTCTTTTTTAGCAATCTCAACCATATCCACATTCTGGAATCCGCGTGGTAGTTTATTACCACGGCGACCACGCTCACCAAAGTAGTGTTCTAGATCTGAGAACTTCAACTTGGTATGGCGTTTACCCGAATGCACCAGCAAGGTATCGGTTTCACTAAAGGCAACCGCAGCAATCATCAGTTCTTCACGGCTGCTTGCACGCGGCCCTGGAATGCTGATCATTTTGTTGCCTTTACCACGGCCCATTAACGGCAGATCTGCGGCTGGAAAGACCAACATGCGTCCTTCGTTACTGATGGTCGCGATCCAAGCCTTCTCGATATTATCGACGCGCGCTGGGGATAATACCTGCGCATTGGTCGGTACCGTTAACATTGCCTTACCGGCTTTGTTTTTGGTTTGAATATCTTTTAGTTGGGTAATAAAACCATAGCCGGCATCCGTGGCCATTAGGTAATGGTCTTCATCAGGGCCCATCACTAAGCCTTTAAACGCTGCGCCGGAAGGCACGGTTAAACGGCCCGATAACGGTTCGCCCTGCCCGCGTGCAGATGGCAAGGTATGGGTTTGCACCGAATACGCTCGCCCTCCATCATCGATGAAAATGGCGTTTTGATTACTTTTACCGGTGCAGGATAATAAATACTTATCCCCAGATTTGTAGCTTAGCCCTTCTACGTCGACGTCATGACCTTTCGCTGCACGTACCCAACCTTTGTCGGAAATCACAACGGTAACAGGATCGCTGCCTAGCAGATCCGTTTCCGAGAAGGCTTTTGCTTCATTACGAGCAACCACAGGGGAACGACGATCGTCACCAAACAATTCTGCGTCAGCAGCCAACTCTTTCTTAATTAAGGTTTTCAAACGACGATCACTGCCTAGAATCTTTTCTAGTTGGTCACGTTCTTTTTCTAATTCGTCTTGCTCGCCACGAATCTTCATCTCTTCTAACTTAGCAAGATGACGAAGTTTTAATTCTAAGATAGATTCCGCTTGAACATCGGTCAATCCGAAGCGATCCATCAATACAACTTTCGGTTTTTCTTCTTTACGAATAATTTCGATGACTTCGTCGATGTTTAAAAACGCAACCATCAAGCCTTGCAAGATGTGCAAGCGCGCTAATACTTTATCGAGACGATGCTGCAAACGACGACGAACGGTTTGAGTACGGAACTCTAACCACTCAACCAACATAGAACGTAAATCTTTAACTTGTGGGCGACCATCTAAGCCGATCACATTCATGTTCACACGATAGCTACGTTCTAAATCGGTAGTAGCAAACAAGTGCGCCATGAGTGTTTCAACATCAACACGATTCGATTTAGGAATAATCACCAAGCGAGTTGGATTTTCGTGATCTGATTCATCACGTAAATCCGTCACTAACGGTAATTTTTTCGCCGTCATTTGTGCAGCGATTTGTTCTAAAATTTTCGCACCGGAAACCTGATGCGGTAATGCGGTGATTACAATATCGCCATCTTCCATCTCGTAGACCGCACGCATTTTTACCGAGCCACGGCCGGTGCGATACATCTTTTTGATTTCAGATTTTGGTGTAATGATTTCAGCGTCAGTCGGAAAATCCGGTGCTTGAATGTGCTCAAGTACCGCATCGATATCCGCTTTTGGTTCATCTAATAAATGAATACAGGCGCTGGCGACTTCACGTAAATTATGCGGCGGAACATCCGTCGCCATACCTACCGCAATACCGGTCGTACCGTTTAATAATAAGTTAGGCAGGCGTGCTGGTAGCACACACGGTTCTTCCATGGTGCCATCAAAATTTGGCTGCCAATCTACAGTACCCTGACCCAGCTCCGATAATAAAGAGTCGGCATACTTGGCTAATTTCGCTTCGGTATAACGCATCGCCGCGAACGACTTAGGGTCATCCGGCGCACCCCAGTTACCTTGGCCATCGACCAGTGGATAACGATAGGAGAATGGCTGGGCCATTAAAACCATGGCCTCGTAACAAGCACTATCGCCGTGTGGGTGATACTTACCTAATACGTCACCGACGGTACGGGCGGATTTTTTATGCTTAGCGGTGGACTTTAAACCCAGCTCGCTCATGGCGTAAGTAATACGACGCTGTACCGGTTTTAAACCATCGCCAACATGAGGCAAGGCGCGGTCGAGAATTACGTACATGGAATAGTTTAAGTACGCACTCTCGGTATAATCTTTTAATGTTTGGCTTTCTACGCCATCGTCTAGGTAGCTGCTTGAACTGCCAGACTCATCAATAATGTCAGTCATTTTTTAAGCTCAGTCCTTAATTAATTTCAGCCTGATTGCCGCTATCTTCTAGCCAATTCTTACGATCGGCTGCGCGTTTTTTCGATAGCAACATGTCCATCATTTCCATCGTGCCATCACCCTCATCTAAAGAAAGGCGTACTAGGCGTCGAGTATTTGGATCCATGGTGGTTTCACGAAGCTGAAGCGGGTTCATCTCACCCAATCCTTTAAATCGCTGCACGTTAACCTTGCCGCGTTTTTTCTCCGCTTGAATACGATCTAAAATTCCATTCTTTTCCGCTTCGTCTAGGGCGTAGAAAACTTCTTTCCCAATATCGATTCGATACAGAGGCGGCATTGCCACATACACGTGACCTTCTTCTACTAATAAACGGAAGTGACGAACGAACAGCGCACATAATAATGTTGCAATGTGAAGACCATCCGAGTCGGCATCGGCTAGGATACAGACCTTGCCATAACGTAGGCTGTCTAGGTTATCGGCGGCAGGATCAATATCTAACGCGACGGCAATATTATGAATTTCTTCTGAACTTAGAATCTGACCGGAGTCGACTTCCCAGGTATTAAGAATCTTACCGCGCAACGGCATAATCGCTTGAAAAACACGGTCGCGAGCTTGCTTGGCTGAACCGCCAGCAGAGTCCCCTTCCACTAAGAAGATCTCGGTACGTTCTGATTCTTGGCTCGTACAGTCGGCCAACTTACCCGGTAATGCTGGGCCTTGAGTAATCTTTTTACGGGAAACTTTTTTCGCTTTGCGTAAACGATTTTGCGCACTGGCAATGGCCATTTCTGCAATTAATTCTGCATCATTGGTATGTTCATTCAACCACAAACCAAACGCATCTTTCGTTACGCCTGATACAAACGCCGACGCTTCACGAGAGGACAAACGCTCTTTGGTTTGGCCCGAGAACTGAGGATCGGCTAACTTCGCCGATAATACATAGGAACAACGATCCCAAATATCATCTGGGGTTAGCTTAACGCCGCGGGGTAATAAATTACGGAATTCACAGAACTCACGAATCGCATCTAACAGCCCTGAACGGAAACCGTTAACGTGGGTTCCGCCCTGCGCGGTTGGAATAAGGTTGACGTAACTTTCTTGAATGCACTCTCCACCTTCTGGCAACCAGAAAACCGCCCAATCCGCCGCTTCGGTTTTACCCTGCATTGCACCGGTAAAAGGCTCTTTCGGTAAAACATCTAAGCCTGCGCCGTGAATTTTAAGATAGTCTTTTAAACCATCTTCGTAATACCACTCGGCATTATCTTCCGCATTAGGGGCTTTAAAGGTGATCTTCAACCCTGGGCATAAAACCGCTTTCGCGCGTAAGTTATGCTTAAGGCGAGGGATCGAAAATTTAGGAGAGTCGAAATACTTAGGATCTGGCTTAAAGCGGACGCTGGTACCCGTGCGTTTTTTTCCGCAGGTATCAATGGTTTCTAACTCCAGCGCTTTATCACCGTTTTGAAAACCGATGCGCTTCACTTCACCGCCACGCCAGATCTTAACTTCCAGCAAGGTCGATAATGCGTTCACCACCGAGATACCTACCCCGTGCAAACCACCGGAGAACTGGTAGTTATCGTTGGTAAACTTACCACCGGCGTGCAGCTTGGTTAAAATCAGCTCGACACCCGAGACCCCATGTTCTGGGTGAATATCGGTCGGCATACCACGGCCATCATCGACTGTAGTGAGCGAGCCATCTTCATGCACGGTTACCGTGATCTCGCTGGCGTGACCGGCTAAGGCCTCATCCACCGAGTTATCGATTACTTCTTGCGCTAAATGGTTAGGACGGGTTGTATCTGTGTACATCCCTGGGCGTTTACGCACGGGATCAAGGCCGCTGAGGACCTCGATCGACTGGGCGTTATATTCTTTATTCGCCATTAATACCTTTATCCCCTAATGATGAGTAACACGGATATCACGAATGTCACGGATATAGCGCTACGCGGATAGAATTTTGCATCCAGTATACTGAGGCCGCTAATAATTCCTAGATCAAAAATAGAAATGCTTAGATTTCAGAGAGTTAAACTCTAATATCTGCGTGATCTGGCTCAAGATGACAAAGTATATGTACAAAAAACAGTCAGTTTGATTTCAGTATGATTAGCTTGGCACATTAAATTATAAGTATGGTTATCCATACAGTTGGCTTCAGATTATGTTGAAATTTATGCACGTTACCGAATTTCAACGTTGCACATTTGCACTAGCAAGGTAGCAAGAACTCATACAAAATCAGTGTATTATCAATATGGATAGTCGATATAACGAGACCTTCGATAATTTACATTAATAGGCTTGTTCATATTTGGAGGCACCGCAGGATTATTGGGGTATGATAATTCATCAAATGAGTTGTATAGCTCTGACTGCTCAAGGTCAGGAGGTATCTCCGGTGAAGGTAAATAGCATAACAATCGCATGTTGCGATACCCAACGATATTGGCGTTATAAAAAATGAATAATAACAATGATACATTTTCATTCCGTGGACGCATTCGAAGTATAAGACACGCAATTGATGGCATAATTGAAATACTGAAAGGACAGCACAATGCTTGGGTGCATTTTATAGCGACGGCATGTGTTGTTATAACCGCATCATTCTTTCAAGTTTCAACAATTGAGTGGTGTATTCTCATACTGGCAATTGTTTCAGTTTGGGTAGCAGAAGCGCTAAATACAGCCTTTGAGTTTTTATGTGATGTTGCTTCACCTGATTTTCATCCACTGGTAAAAAAATCAAAAGATGTGGCGGCAGGTGCTGTATTACTAAGTGCTATTGGTGCGGTTATTATTGGTTTAATTATATTTTTACCTTATGTCATTTAAAACATATAACAAGGTTAGTCTGTCGCAGCTTGTAGCGTTATTGCAATACATTCATTTATATACCGATGAAACGGGTTAAACTAATGAGTGATCATTAACTCATTCAATTTTATCAACAACTACAACAATTTAATACATGAGGGATTATTATGAATATGGATGCAATGGGAATTATCGGCATGATATTTGGTTTGGCTGCTTTTCATCGAGTATACAAGCTTGAAAAGGCTTTAAAAGAAGCGGGTGTAATTGATAAAGATTTCGACATCAAAAAATAATCACAGACAAGGAAATCTTATGAGCTTTTATGATAAGCCTTCAAATGTCGATAAGTACATTGAGATGTGTAAAGACTACGATGGTAGCAATATCTATGATGTATTGCAGAGATACCTTAATAAAGGAAAATCAGTTCTTGAACTAGGCACAGGCCCTGGCTTTGATATTTCATTTTTAAGTAAGCATTATCAAGTTACAGGCTCTGATTTTTCTGAAGAGTTCTTATCACGCTGCATAAAAAAATTTCCAAAAATTAACTTTCTAAATATTAACGCATCAAATATCAATATCAATGAAAAATTCAACTGTATCTATTCGAATAAAGTACTTCATCATTTAACAGAGAGTGAACTTTCAAGTTCGCTCTTAGCACAAACAAAAATTCTATCACCTAATGGAATTATTGCTCACTCATTCTGGCTAGGCGAAGAAGATCAAATGATGGAAGGCCTTCTATTCTCTTATTACCGCAAAGAACACCTTATCGCACTTATCTCTGATCAGTATGAAATTTTAACTACAATGAGCTATCAAGAATTTGAGAAAGATGACTCATTATTTATTATCGCAAAAGTAAAAAGCACCACTTAATAATGTCAGATATTTATTAGTCTAAATTATTAGATGACAAAACCAGATCCCGTTAATTCAATTATTCAAAGGATTTATATTACACATGGTCACCTTAGTTCGTTTTATGCAAAGGCATGCAACCGGTAAATTCGTTCTAGTTTTATTTTCATTAACCATGTCCGTCTATTCAACCATGCTCCTCTATTCTATTCCCGCCGTTATGGCATTCTCTCCACAACTACCTATTTTTGATTTATCTCCCTTTGGTTATTCATTTAATTATGCCACTGAATTATTGACGGCTCTTGGTTCCGAAGGTCGTGATGTATACCTTTCTACTCAATTGCCCTTAGACTTCATTTACCCTGGTCTATTTTCAATAACCTACGCGTTACTGTTAGTCTGGCTTTTGGGTAAGACTTGCAATGCTAAATCTAGAATTTACTATTCTGCCTGGATTCCATTTTCAGCAGGGATCTTTGATTATATTGAAAATTTATTCATTATAAATATGATTACTTCTTTCCCTAATTTGCAGGTATCAACGGTTAATATCGCGAGTTTATTTACCTTACTTAAAAGTAGCTTCACTATGCTTTTCTTTTTAGTATTAACAATTGCTTTTGTGCTATTGCTTAAGCAGAAGCTAATCAACCGGAACTCTAAACTTTAATGCAATTGAATAATTAGACAGCGTGCCCGCCTCATACCTGTATATTTAGCAGGCCGCTGTTTTTGTTGGCCCTCTTCGTATAGAATCCTTCCCCTATAATTTGCTGATCCAATAGCTCAAACCACTCACATTTAGTGAGCGGCAACCTCTTACTCTTTTCTAAGATGACACGATATAAATGACTGATATAACGATAGCGACGCACAATGGTAATTTTCACGCAGATGATGTTTTCAGTGTGGCAGCACTTAAGTGTGTTATTCCTTCTTTCAAGTTGGTTCGCACCCGCGATTTAGAGGTTATCGCTCAAGCTGATATCGTGCTTGATGTAGGTGGCGAGTACGATCCAGAGGCTGGACGTTTTGATCACCATCAGCGTGGTGGTGCGGGTGAGCGTGAAAACGGTATTCCTTATTCTTCATTTGGTCTAATCTGGCAGAAGTATGGCTTAGAGATATGTGGTGGCAATGAAGAGGTAGCCAAATCTGTAGATTCTGGATTAGTATCGACCATCGATGCGGTCGATTGCGGCCATGTTGAAGGGGTTGCTCAAGGGATTAGCCTGAGCCAAACCATTTCTATGTTTAACCCAACTTGGCAAGAAGACAGCCATTATGATGTTTGCTTTGATGAAGCCGTGGCATTTGCATCACGCGTTCTCGCTCGATTCATCGCTTCGGCAAATGGTGGCATTAGTGCAAAAGTCATTGTGGCTGAGGCAATTGAGAAAGCTGAAGATCCTAGAGTGATTGTCTTAGAACAATACACGCCTTGGAAACGAACAGTTCATGCCCTGTCTGAAGAAGCGCTCTATGTGGTGTACCCATCGGACTCAGGCCAGTGGCGAATTCAAACGGTTCCTGCGGAACTGGGTTCTTTCGAAGATAGAAAGTCATTACCGACCCCCTGGGCGGGTTTGTCTAACAAAGCGCTTCAGGATGTGACGGGCATTGATGATGCAATGTTCTGCCACAATGGTTTATTCATTGCCGGTGCTGAATCCTTTGAAAGTACGATGAAAATGGCGGCGATGGCGCTTCAAGCCTAAGCACTTGGTCATTATCTTCATATTAGCGCTAGGTTGTTTTCGTAACGGAAGCATCTTGGCTGCTGACTTATTGGATCGATAAATTTCAGTTCTTTTGCTAATAGTTGCAAAGGCGCATCAAAGTTATCTTCAGATTTCGGCTGAAGTTGTGGGTAATATTTATCATGTAATATCGGCCAGCCCAGTGATTGCATATGTACTCGCAATTGATGGGTTTTCCCCGTTATCGGATTTAGTTCAAATAGCGCTCGGTGATGTGTTTGCTGTATGCAGCGAATCTGCGAGTGACTATTGGCTTCACCATCTACTACACACATACGAAAACGTGGCTCAGAGCGGACGATTCGGTTTTTAACTTGCCACTGCTTCCCTACTATATTTTCATCCTCACGAATGCTGGCAATTGCTTGATAGGTTTTGTTTATTTGTCTTGTTTCAAACAATTGATGATATCGATGGCGAGTCTCTGGATTCAGCGAGAACATGACTAAACCCGCAGTCACTCTATCTAATCGATGTAACGCTTGTAAACTCTCAATACCAGTACTGCTCCGTAGACGGTTCTGGAGACATTCGTTAACAAAAACTCCTCCAGGGGTGACGGCTAAAAAGTGGGGTTTATAAGCGACTAAAAGATGCTGGTCTTGATAGAGAATTTGTTCATTAAAAGGAATACAGGGCTCACTTTCTACTTCTCTATAATAATAAACCTGTTGCTGTGGCTTGAAAGGTGTCTGCACTGTGATGAGCGTACCGTCACGAAAGTGTACTTTGCCATCAGCAATACGCTGCTGCCAGACTTGAGCATCAACATGAGGAAATTTATGAATTAAATATTCAACTACAGTGACAACCCCCGGGTTTATTTGTGGCAAGCTCACGATTGAGGGATTCTTAGAAATTACCATTTGAGATCCACGGATTTTGACGATAGCCTATCATTTATTAGACAGTTTAATAGACTTTAAACTGGAAGTATTCATGGATAACGTATCAACCATCACCACCTTTCTTGGCTGGTGCACGCTACTTAATATAGGCTTACTTGCATTTAGCTCTTTCATGATCACCCTACTGAACACCCCACTAAAAGCGATTCACTCTAAAATCACTAGAGTTTCAATCGATAAACTCGATGAGTTATATTTCACCTTCTTAGGTAATTATAAGCTAGCGATCCTTGTCTTAAACCTAACCCCCTATTGCGCGCTAAAACTAATGGCATAGTGGTAGTGCTTTATGAAAGAAGTTAGTTTAAATCAAGATCCCCTATAGTTTTTAAGTTCATAGACTGTAATTCAGCCATTCCTTGCTATTCTTAAGTTATGCCAACGAAACGACTTGAGATTTGAACCATTGAACTCTGAAAGACTCTTATTACGCGCTAAGGCCTTCAATTATCTTTTTGACGCCGTTGTTGTAACCGATGCTCAAGGTATCATTACAGACTGGAATAAGGGCTCTGAGGCTCTATATGGCTATAGTGAAGAGGAAGCCGTAGGACAACCTGTTGGTATTCTTCATGTACCTGATGATATTGACCATATCACCAGTGAAGTTTTAGCGGCTGTTGCTGAATTTGGCCAATGGACTGGAGAAGTTCGTATGCTGCATAAAGATGGCAGTATTGGCTGGATTGAATCTATGTGCATCCCGCTATTAGATGATGAGAATCAAATGGTTGGCGCCTTAGGGATTAATCGCGATATTACCGCCCGTATTAACGAAACCGAGCGCCTGCGTCATCTTGCCCAATACGATCACTTAACTCAGATCCCTAATCGTTATCTATTATTAGACCGAATTTCTCATTTAATTGATCAATACGATCGCAATAAAAATGCCTTCACCTTATTGTTCTTTGACCTAGATGGATTCAAGCAAATTAACGATCAGCATGGCCACTCATTTGGAGATAAGGTATTAAAAGAAATTGGCGGCCGCATTTCTCATAGCATTCGTAAGTCAGATATGGCTGCTCGCATTGGTGGTGATGAATTTGTTTTATTACTGGAGAATACCTTTAAAAAGTCGGACATTGAGCAAGTCATTCAAAACCTTTCCTCGTCTTTACACGAAAATATGATAATCGGATCAAAATCTTTGAATGTTCGCTGCAGCATTGGCTGTGCAACTTATCCTACTAATGGCAATAATTCTGACGAATTATTATCCTATGCTGATCTAGATATGTACCGCACAAAAAAGTCACATAAATAAGCCTACCTGCTTATTCAGAACAATTGTGATTTATTGATATTAAGAATGAATTAAATCAAAGACTTTTCTTTTAACCAAAGAACATAGTCTGAGAAAACAATGGGCTTACAGTAATAATAGCCCTGTACGATATTACACTCATGTTGTTTTAGGATATGCTCGATGGCATCCGACTCGATACCTTCGGCAACAATTTTTAAGCCTAAACTTTTAGCCATCTCAATCGTTGTTCTAACAATCGTCAAGTCACGCTCTGAATGTGCTAAATTCATCACAAAACTTTTATCAATTTTTATTTCATTAAACGGCAACTGCGATATGTAGAATAATGATGAGTACCCAGTGCCATAATCATCAATCGCGACCTGAACTCCCATTTTCGACAACTCATTCATTGTCTGACTTAAATGATGAAAATCGTTCACCATGACCGACTCGGTTAATTCAAAAGTTAAACACGAGAGTGGAAATTTATACTGTCTTAATATTTTTTTAACATGTATCAGAAAGTTTTCTTCAGAAATATCTTTCCCACTAATATTAATCGATACATTGTGTTGTTCATATCCTAGCTCAATAAGCTGTTCAAGCTGTTGGCACGCAGTATCAATCACCCATAGGGTCAGTTCATTAATAATACCGGTATCTTCAGCAAGCGGAATAAAAACATCCGGGGGAATAAACCCATGTTCTTTATGAACCCATCTTAACAATGCTTCAGATCCATCAACTTGCTGAGTTTTAAGGTTAATTTGCGGCTGATGGAATAATTGCAAATTATTGCTCCTCAACGCTTGCTGTAGATCTGCCGCCAAAGCTAGCCTTTGGGCAACATTGAGCGCCTGCTCAGCTTGATAAAAACCAATTCTATCGCCATTCTTTTTCCCTTGCTCTAGACCTTGATACGCTTGCTTTAAGATTTCTGATACTTGAGTCGTCGTTGGATGACTATCAATAAGTGAAATCCCAACATTCATTGTTAGGTTAATTAATAGCTCTCCAACCTGAGCCCCTTTAGCCATATCGTGTGATAAATAACTAAACTGGCGACGAATTCGGTATTGTTCCTTATTCTGAGTTGTTTTTAGTTCTACCACTAAAGCAAAATAACCATCATTAATTTTCGCTACTTTGATCGGTCGGTTATCTTTCACCTCTAAAGCAATACAGTTTTCTTCTAGGTGAATTCTTCGTTCGATATTATCAGCAATCATTAGCATTAGATCATCATTATCGGTACTAGTGATATAAGGCAGTAATGTAGAAAAGCCATCAATTTCAATAATACAAATGGCAAAGCTATTCTTTTTTTCAATGAGTGGCTGGAGCCTAGCTTCTAAAAGATTAATATTTGCTAACCCTGTTTCTGGCTCATGGGTTGCCTGATATAAGGCGAGTGCTTTTTTATATTGCATTCTGTCGGCTAGCGCCATGGCCATTAATACCACTTCAAAAAGTACACCGATCATTAAAGCATGGTGAACGATGAATGATTCTTCAATGACCCCGGTTAACCCCATTGGCTGAATGGCACCACCCAGAATTAACGGAATCCAGGATATGAGATATAACCGCGCCCAACTGAAATTTTTTCTCATTTGCTGCACAATGAGGAGAAAGGCCAGTGGATATAAAAAAACCATACTGATAAAAAATATAGGAGCGGCTATGTATTCTGGCAGCCCTAGGCTAATGACCGCAAAAACGATTAAATAGACAACGTAATAAATACTAATACTGACTATTCGGGTTTTATTCTGATAGGCGTTAAAAAATAAGATGGCAAAGGTAACCGAAAAAATCATCAGCAAAGTATTTACCGCGACGATATTTTCTCTTAAGAATCGAATAATAGCTTCGGGCCAGATGTAGTGCCCAAATCCAATAACGACTCCCAGCATCATCAGCACCGAAGTAATGTAGCCGATATAGACTAGATAAATACTGTCTTTCAATCCCCAAAATAGCACTAAATTGTAGAGCGACATGGCGATTAATATACCGACAAAACTTCCCCAGATTAAAAATGAGAAACTGATAAGGCTGGAGAAATCATCTTTGTAATATATTCGAATCGGTGTCTTAGCAATACCTTCTGTCGCAATACGAATATAAAGCTCGGTCTGCTTTCCAGACTCTAGAGAAAATGAGTACGATGGAAAACTGCGATCGATTCGATTTAATCCTTGCTCTTGCCAACCTAATGAGCGAGCAAGTACAGTCTCTTCTTTATCGATGCGATAAATTGTTAGCTGCTCTAACATAGGATTAGAGAAGTGACTAACAAGATCAATGGGTTGCTTACCCGTATTTTGCAATGATAACCGAATCCAATAGGCTTGCTGAGTGAAGCTCCAAGGAATATCTGCGAGAGGTAGATTTATAAATTGCTGGGGCTTTGATAATACTTGATCCAGTGATTGCTCACTCGTGCGATCAATCAAATACGCTTCATCAATGCGAATTCCTGATGGGTTGTTCGCTATGGCTTTTTGGGTTGGGTCTGAGATGGCAATTACGTATTGGTAGACCAGCATGATGAGCATAGCCAGCACTAGGCAGGCGACTATTTGCCCAAGACTTTTCCTCATCCGTACTTGCCTAGTTAACATCTGCTAGTCGCCAATTAATACACGTATTAAGACTAGCACATAGACGTTTGACTAGACCTCAATGGGTAACAAAATGAAACACCATCTCAAGGCGAGCGATGAAGCCTTCAAAACTATGATTGCCACCCGCTTCGATCCAACTCGGGCAATCGATGTATTTCGTACTGGCTAATTGATAATCCAATGTTTCATCACCAGTCTGCAACAATAAAAGCATCTGCTTTGGATGTGATAGTTGCGAGACTTCTAATGCCTGTAGTTGCTCAATATGTTTCATTTCTAACAGGTAAGTTTGACCATCATAATAATGCTTATTAGGACCAAGGTACTTATCGAATAGCTCATACGGACGCACCGCAGGATTAATCAGTACTGAGGGGATACCTTCTTGCTCGGCTAAATAGGTCGCATAGAAGCCACCTAACGAGCTCCCCATTACAAAGACTTTCTCAATGCCTTCCTGCTGTTTCAATTCACGAATAGCATTCTGTGCTTGTTGTATCGCGGTACTCGGTTCAAACGCTAAGCAAGGCACACGTAATTGCTCTGACATATCGTGCTCAGAGAAATACTGGATAAGATCTTGGGCTTTTTTTGATTGTGGCGAACTCAAGAAGCCGTGTAGATAAACACAGCCAATATTACTGGGAAGAGACATAGGTGAGGGTTAATAACCTTTAACGGACAAATCTATTTCAAATTCAATGCCCTCAACACGGGACATTTCTGTTTCGATTGTACCATCAGGATTAAGTTGCAAGCGACGATAACCGGGAGCGATCATGTCAATGTCGAAGTCTGCTGACTTAGGGGTAAATTGAACACACGTTGAAGGAGTGGATAACATGCGAATACCATCCACCATTCTATCGCTATCTTGATGGACATGGCCCCATAAAATGCATTTCACATTGTTATGCTTAGCAGCGATGGTCATCAACTTTTCGCCGTTTTTCACCCCTATTTTGTCCATCCAATTACTTTCCATTGGAATCGGGTGGTGATGAAGGCTAATCAATGTATGAAGATCTGGGCGTTCACTCAAGGCTTGCTCTAGAAGATCGAATTGATCATCGGCTAGATTACCAAAAACAGAGCCTTCAACCTGGGAATTTAATAAGACCAGCTGCCAGTGCTTGGTGCGGATCACATTTTCTAGATGCTCCGTTCCCTGACATACCGCACGCATGTTGTTCATCACATCATGATTGCCTGCAAACCAGAAGGAAGGCACATCAAAAGGCAATAATGACTCGTGGAGGCGTTGATAAGACACGATAGATCCGTCCTGAGAGATATCTCCAGACACGACAAAAAAGTCGAAGTCGCTATTCTCAGTTTTTACACTGTTTAGCACACATTCAAGACTGTTTAAGGTTTCTAAACCCAATAAATGGCCGTCCTCAGCCTCCACCAGATGTGTATCGGTTATCTGGATGAATCGAATCGGGCCTTCGTTATCTACCGAATACAAAGGGAGCTCCATTTCCAAGCCATGTACAAACTTTTTTAACTAGCCTCTTACTATATAGACCATTTTTCAAGTTTGTTTCGAATTAGATCACATTTTATTCTATTTGCGAACGATTTAACGGCTAGGAGCAAAATCAAGTGCGACTTCTGCATGACCGTATTTCAGGCAATGAGTCAGCCATTCGGCTAAGAATTGATTCAATTGGGCTTTTTCATCGGGTAGACGCATTTGTGGATTAGGGTATTGGTACTTACCATGAATGCGCTTCTGATTTTGGTAGCTAGTGACTTCTGCTGAGCGCGCATCATGATACAAGCGGACGATCATACACGGAGGCTGTATCCAATCAGGGCACAGTCCTTTTTGAATCACCTCGATGGTAGAGGTGTAGGGAAAGCTCTCAATCACTTTAAGATGAATCCTAGCCTGTCTTTCAGGATTCTCTAATACCGAATCACCACTGATAAGGAAGAACTTCTCATAGCCTAGCTCAAAGTCGGGCATTAGCTTATGCAGGCGAATATAATTCCCCTCACAAGCGGCTGCCATCTTTTTTAAGTCAGGTACGTAGCGGCGATTTAATGCCATTCTTTCTTCCTTCAATAATGTCTAAACAGAATGAATACTTTATTATCATATCAGTCGTCACCCTAACGAAAAGCTTGATTATTAACCAGAGCAAAGACGTATATGATTTAATAAACAACCTAATCAGTCTTAATTGCTATATCGCTTTATTTTTCCTGTTTAAACTGGTTTTTATTCAATTTTAACCACTGCAACGCGATGATCGTTGCGGCGTTATTAATGCTTCCACTAGCAATCCCTTGGTAAGCCTCAGCAAAAGGAATGAGACGAACAAGAATATCTTCCTGCTCATGCTCAAGACCATGAATACCGCCCATTCCTGTACTATCCAGCAATGCACAATAGAGATGCACTTTTTCCGATGTTCCCCCAGGAGAAGACCAATAGCTGGATATAGGTATTAATTCTTCAATAATACAGCCAGCCTCTTCTTGTGCTTCCCTACAGGCAACATCTTCAGGTTGTTCACCTTCTTCTATCATGCCGGCTACCACTTCTAATAACCAAGGAGAAGCCTGCTCAGCATCAAATGCCGCACCGATTCGATATTGTTCGGTTAATACCACAAGGTCTTGCTCTGGATCGAATAACAAAACAGCGGACGCTTCTCCACGTTCAAATAGTTCTCGAGTAAAAATTTCCGTCTCTCCTCCCTGAAACAGCCTATGCTGAATATCATAGCGATCAACTTTAAAAAAACCGTCATGTAAGCGTTGCTTGGCGACAATTTTTTGATCGTCTTGATGAAACTTTACAGTTAACTGTGGCTTTAACTTTGACTTAGTCATTCACTATATTACTCATTTGGAATATGATGTGTTATCGGGATACAATACCATGTAACGCAGTGTTGCTAATAATGGAACAATATAGCCATGTATTAGTTGATTAATCTGTTAGAATCCTAATCAATCTATTTTTACAGGCCGCTTGAGACCTTGTTATGAAAAAATTTATTGCTCTATCTTCTATACTTTCTTCTGCCTTATTGGCAAGTAATGTGATGGCTGCAGATTTAAACGAGATTTATCGTTTATCGTTATCAAATGATGCTGAATTAGCCGCAGCTAAAGCGAAGCGAGATGCGGGTAATTATCAAGTTGGCCTCGCACGCGCTGCGTTATTACCCCAAGTCACTATAGGGGCTAGCCAAGTTTCGACAGAAACTAAAACTGATACAACCAGCACTGATACTGATACTTTTTCTTACAATGCGACCATTAGCCAAACCTTATTTAATCTAAACAGCTGGTATACCTATCAAGCCGCCTCATCCGGGGGTGATGCCTCTGATTTAGAATATGCTTTAAGTGAACAGCAATTAATTCTGCGCAGTGCAGAAGCCTATTTCAATGTTCTACGCGCTAAAGAAAATTTAGACACTGCGCAAGCCGAAGAAAAAGCCGTTAAACGTCAGCTCGAACAAACTCAACAGCGCTTTGAAGTCGGTTTAATTGCAATTACCGAAGTACATGAAGCTGAAGCAACCTATGACCTTTCTTATGCGAACTTAATTGGTCAAGAAGCAGCCCTTGATATCAGCTATGAAGCGCTAGAACAAATTACAGGTCAGCGCTTTGAAGATCTTGCCCATTTAAAAGCAGATGTTGAATTTTCAGCCCCAGAAAAAGTAGTTTCTGAATGGGTTGAAGCTGGCTTAAACAAGTACGCAGGAATCCAGCTAGCGCAAGAAGGTGTTAATGCCGCTGAATATACACGTAAAGCCGGTTGGACAAACTATGCTCCTCAAATCAATGCGCAGTTATCTTATAATGATGGTGAGCAAGTATTTCAGGGGACGGTTATCGATTCTACCTCGACGACGTTAGCTCTATCAGCCACAATCCCATTATTTGCCGGTGGTAGTAACTATGCCAAAGCAAAACAAGCGGCTGCCGAATCAACTCAAGCCAGTGCCAACCTCGATTTACAACAACGAACGGTAAAAAATAACATTCGCAGCTTATACCGTAAGGTACAAACGGATGTACTTACCGTTAAAGCTCGTAAGCGTGCAACCGTTTCTTCGCAGAGTGCTTTAGAAGCAACTGAAACAGGCTACCAGGTCGGCACACGTAATATCGTTGAGGTATTAAATGCCCAGCGTAATTTGTTTGGCGCTCAGCGTGATTACGCTAATGCACGTTATGATTATATTATCGACCTACTCAACTTGAAATTCTTCGCTGGCTCTTTGAGCGAAGCGGATATTCAAGCCTTAAACGTTTGGTTGAAATAGTTTGTTATAATTATAAAACCACTCAATTGAGTGGTTTTTTTTCGCCTTCATTTTCTCTGCTCTTTAACGTGTTAGCTAACCGCTACTTTCTGTTCTTCTTCTGTTGGCCATGAATACTTTGCTACTCGCTTGATCACTGTCCAGTACTGCTGAACAAATGATCCCGTATTATAAGGAATATCATATTTCGCACAGACTTCCCGCACCTGTTTAGCCATATCAACATAATGATGAGCTGGTACATCAGGATATAAGTGATGCTCTATCTGGCAGCTCAAGTGTCCGGTTAAAATATGAAAGTTGCGACTACCTTCAAAATTGGAAGAGCCTAGAATCTGACGGTAGTACCATTGCCCACGTGTTTCATTTTCACATTCTTTCTCATCAAAAGTATGGGCATCTTCGGTGAAGTGTCCACAGAAGATAACACTGGAAGTCCACCAGTTACGAATGAACTCTGCGATTAAATTCCCCGCTAATACCGCAAAAAACATAGGCCAAGAAATCAGTGCGGCTAATAATGGAAAGAAAATATATTCTTTAAAAGCTTGTTTTTTTATCTTCGCAAAGAAGGAATGTTTTAAGGCTTCTCGACTGATCGGTAAGCTGGATTTTTCTTTCCGTTTACCAGCAAAAATTCGCTCCCCTGCGACTTCATGATAAGCAATACCAAACTGGAAAAAACTGCTTAATAGAAAATACGTAATGAACTGGAAACGGTTTTTCGGACGCCAAGCAATATCATCACTCAGGCGCAATAAACCATAACCATAATCTCGATCCTTACCGATGATATTGGTATAGGTATGATGTTCATGATTATGATAGCGCTTCCATGAACCTCCATCTCCCCAAATGTCCCAATCAAACTTGCGTGAGTTAATATGAGGGTCATTCATCCAATCATATTGGCCATGCATAATGTTATGACCAATTTCCATATTATCGAGAATCTTTGATAGCGCTAATAATACGATACCCGCTATCCAAAATAGAGGGTTGAAGAAGCCTAAAACTAAAGCGACACGCCCCAGCATATCGCTGCTACGCTGGATGCGAATAAGCTTGCGGATATACTTCGCATCTTTTTCACCGACCTTGGCCATGGTTTCTTCACGGATATTATTTAGGTCGTTTTCAAATGCCTTTAAGGTTTCTGCATCAGGACGATTTTCAGCTAAATGAGTTGTCATAGTTTTTCCTTATCGCCTTTTTACAGATCAAGTACTACGTCGCCTTGGGCAACGGAGATACAAAGTTGAATTTCTTCACTGCCGGTATCGGAATATTCTTGAGTGCGAGTATTAAAAACCACGCCGCTCTTTTTCTTGCAGATACATTGATGGCAAACCCCAATACGGCAGCCAGAGACGGGACTTAAGCCCTGCTGCTCTGCTTGCTCTAACAATGTATTGGTTTTGTCTTTTTCACTCACGATGGATTTATCGGACGCTTGAAATAGCACGACACCTTGCTCGCTATTTTCAATCTCAAGCGGTGCAGCACCAAAAAATTCAAAATATATTTTGTCTTTAGCGACCTCTAATTCTGCTAATACTTTTCGCGCCTGTTGAATCATTGGGCTAGGACCACAAATAAACGCCGTACGCTGGTAATAGTCACTGCAATAAGCTTGTAAGTGATCACTACAGATAAAGCCATCGCTTTCACTATCGAGAAAAGAAATCGTTAAACCCGCACAGTCTTTTTCCAACTGTTCAAATTCTTGCTGAAATAACACCTGCTGGGCATCTCGCGAGTAATACAACAGATGGATATCCAAGGCATGACTGCCTTTGAGATGCTGACTATGAACTTGTTGCAGCATTGAGCGAAAGGGGGTGATACCACTGCCCCCCGCTATGAGCAGTAACTTTTCTGACGACGGGCCCTGTAAAAGGCTTTCAGGTAAAACGAATTGCCCCTGAGCTTCGGATATATTCACTAGGCTACCGATCGTCAACTGTTGGCGTATCCAAGGCGTTATGCGACCTTTTTGCTGAATACGAATGCTAAGCTCAATTAAACCGGTTTTTTCATAATATGCAGGGGATGATGAGATGCTGAAGCAGCGTAAAGTACGACGTCCTTCTTTTTCGACCATCAGCTCAATAAACTGTCCCGCCTTAAATTCAGGCCAGATACGATCTAATAGCCCAGTCTGTGGCTTTAATACCAAGCTGTACATATCGCTCATTTCGTCACGAACATCGACGATTTGTGCTCGATAGGCATCGGTCGTCCACTGGGGGAGAAGCATTTGGATTAAAGGCTGAAAATAGCCAGAGAAGGTATCGTGTTGAGTTAGCGCTTGGCTAAACCAAGTCCAACCTTGTTGTTTCAAGCCATTTTCACTGGCGTTAGTACTGGCACTCATCTGCGTACTCCCAAAGATTCAGCATACAGTTGTACGCTGAAATTATTTGGAAGTCTATTTCTGCAATGACAATAGACCTGTGCTATTTAGGACATAATTACAAATTAGCGGTGCAGACTTTCACACACCAACTCCGTTAAACGAGCAACGGCTCCTTGGTTATCGGCAACCACTTGCTTACCAGCCGCGCCCATTTCAATGCGCATTTCTGGACGTTCTAATAACTGTCGAATACAGATAGTAAGCTGCTCTGCAGAAGTTTGCTGCATAGCGCCTTGATTAATTAACTGCTGAGCAATAGCAGCAAAGTTATAATCACTAGGCCCCATGATGACGGCCTTTGATAATGC
This sequence comes from uncultured Oleispira sp., assembly GCA_913019965.1. GTDB lineage: Bacteria > Pseudomonadota > Gammaproteobacteria > Pseudomonadales > Oceanobacteraceae > Oleispira. The sequence continues at coordinate 4,851 of CAJVZR010000038.1, read as the reverse complement.
ACAAGCTTCCAAAGGATTATGTCCTCCATGCTCAATAAAGCTGCCGCCAATAATGGCGAGGTCTGCGCTCGCTAGCAATAAAAGCATCTCTCCCATGGTATCGGCTAGGTAAACTTGAGTCATAGGGTTCACTTGTAAATTGCCTTTATCAAAAGACTCACTGCGGCGTACAAGGTGAAGCTCTCGATCTAAAACAAGCGCAGCCACTTCATCGAAGCGCTCAGGGTGACGTGGCACGATGACCAATAACAAGTTAGGAAAGTCCACCAGCAACTCTTGATAGCTGTTTAGAATTAAATCGTCTTCCCCTTCATGACTGCTGGCTAATACCAGTACTGGGCGCTCTTCTCCCCATTGTTTTTTCAGCGCTTGGCCTTGCGCTAATGACTGCTCGGGTACGCTGATATCAAACTTGATGCTGCCCGTCACATCGACCTTATGCTCATCAATACCAAGATCGATAAAGCGCTGCCCGTCGTTGCGATGTTGTGCAGCAATTAAATCTAACCCTTGCAGCATGGGCTGAGTCAGCTTTGGGAACTTGGCATAGCCTTTGGCCGACCTTTCTGATAAACGAGCGTTCGCTAAAATTACTAAAATTTGCTGTTTATTACAGCTGCGAATGATGTTCGGCCATAACTCGGTTTCCATAATAATGCACAAGCTTGGCTGAATCTTTTTCAAAAAAGACGCCGTCAACCAAGGTAAATCATAGGGAAGATAAACATGAACCACTCGACCCGCAGCGAGATCATCCGCATAAATTCGCTTAACTTGGTCTGAACCTGTAGGCGTTGTGGTTGTTATCGTCAGGGTTAAATCTGGATTAGCGGCCTGCAAGCTACGTACTAAGGGCTCTGCAGCTAACGTTTCCCCCACAGAAACTGAGTGGATTAATAAACCATTGGGCTTACCGCTAAAATTATATAGCGCAAAGCGCTCTGACCAGCGCTGTCGATAGCCAGGGTTGGCTCCCCCACGCAGCCACATACGTATAAGAATAAAAGGAATGGCTAAAGTAAAAACAAGGTTGTATAAAAAACGCGCCACTCGTGACTCCGTAACTATTTGGAAAATTGTGGATAACGTCACATGTTAACAAAACCCCCGCCAAGCTTATATAGCCTGTTTGCTAGTTCCTAAAGCCTAGTTTTGTTAGACTGAGCCCTCTTTAATTTATGTGGCGGATTGAGATGGATTTACAAGTTCCAAACTTCCATCAAGCACAGGTATTAGTATTCGGCGATGTCATGCTGGATCGTTATTGGCAGGGGCCTACATCGCGTATATCCCCGGAAGCGCCCGTACCTGTCGTGAAAGTACAAGATATTGAAAACCGTGCCGGTGGTGCGGGTAACGTTGCCTTGAATATCGCCACTCTGGGGGCTAATGCCCGCTTATTCGGCATTACCGGCGACGACGAGAATGCTAATGACCTTGAGTATATGCTAAATACCAAGGGTGTTGATTGCGGCTTCCTTCGTCACGAAACAAGCCCAACCATTACAAAGTTGCGAATTTTAAGCCGTAACCAGCAGTTAATTCGCTTGGATTTTGAAGAAGCCTTCCACGATGTCGACCTGACATCGGTATATGAGCAGTTTGACCAACAAGTGGCTGAAGCCGGCGCGGTTATTTTATCCGACTATAACAAGGGCGCTTTAACGGACCCGCAGCGTTTGATTCAAGCCGCGCGTAAATCCGGCACTCCAGTTTTAGTCGACCCTAAGGGCACTGACTTTGCACCTTATCAAGGGGCTACCTTGATTACGCCTAACTTGGCCGAGTTTGAAGCCGTTGTCGGTTATTGCAAAGACGACGAGACTTTACTGGCTAAAGGTAAAGCCTTATTAGAGCAGCATGACTTAACGGCACTTTTGGTCACTCGCAGTGAAAAAGGCATGACCTTAATTCAGCGTGACCAAGAACCTCTAACACTACCCACTCGCGCTCGTGAAGTGTATGACGTGACCGGTGCCGGTGATACCGTCATTTCTGTATTAGCGACCGCGTTAGCCGCCGGTGAATCTTTAGAGCACGCCACAGCATTTGCCAACATCGCAGCGGGTATTGTCGTTGGTAAGTTGGGTACCGCAACGGTTACCAGTGATGAACTACGCAGCGACATTCGTAGCGAGCAACACGGTGGCGCAGCGGTCTTCGATGAAGAAGAATTAATGCAGCTAGTGCGTGAATGTAAAGAGCGCGGTGAGTCGTTGGTGATGACCAATGGCTGCTTCGATATTATTCACCCTGGCCACGTGCAGTATTTGAAAGAAGCGAAAACGTTAGGTGATCGATTATTAGTCGCAGTAAACAGCGATGATTCGGTATCACGTTTGAAAGGCCCTACTCGCCCGATTAATCCGCTTGATCATCGCATGGCAGTCCTAGCCGGACTAGAAAGTGTCGATTGGGTTGTGCCCTTTACAGAAGACACTCCTGAGCGCTTAATTACTAAAGTACTGCCAAGTATTTTGGTAAAAGGTGGGGATTATAAAATCGAAGAAATTGCCGGTGGCGAAGCGGTAATGGACGCCGGTGGTGAAGTGATTATTTTAAGCTTTAAAGACGATTGCTCAACAACGGCGATTGTTAAACGTATTCAGGCTGAAGAAGCTTAGCCCTATACACGATTAAGAATTTAGTGAGTTAATAATATGATTATTGTAACTGGCGGTGCTGGTTTTATTGGCAGCAACATTGTTAAGACCTTAAATGAACAAGGTCGTAAAGATATTATCGTAGTGGATGATTTAACCGACGGTAAAAAGTTTTATAACCTAAGTGATTGTGACATTGCCGATTACCTAGATAAAGATGATTTTTTACAGCTGGTTAAGCTGGACGACCCAATCTTAAATAACGTTGAAGCCATTTTCCACGAAGGTGCTTGCTCCTCTACTACAGAGTGGGACGGTAAATTCATGATGGAAAATAATTATGAGTATTCTAAAACGCTATTACACGCCTGTATCATTCGTGAAATTCCATTTTTATACGCTTCTAGTGCATCGGTATACGGTGGCGGAACGGTATTTAAAGAACAGCGCGAGCACGAGCAGCCATTAAACGTATATGGTTATTCTAAATGGCAGTTCGACCAATACGTACGTGAAATTCAGCATACGTTTAAATCTCAGGTGGTTGGCTTCCGTTATTTCAACGTTTATGGCCCACGCGAACAACATAAAGGCAGCATGTCTTCCGTTGCTTTCCACTTCAATAACCAAGTAAAAGAAAACGGCGTGGCGAAATTATTCGGCGGCTCCGGTGGTTATGGTGATGGTGAACAGCGTCGTGATTTCGTCTACGTTGGTGACGTTGTAAAGGTAAACCTTTGGTTCTTAGATAATCCGGATAAATCAGGTATTTTTAACCTAGGTACTGGCCGCTGTCAGAGCTTTAACGATGTGGCGAATGCCGTTATCGATTGGCATGACGAACAAGGCACTCACGTAACTAAAGCAACGAAAGAATACATGCCTTTCCCTGAGCATTTAAAAGGGGCTTACCAGAGTTTTACGGAAGCGGATATTTCTAAGCTACGCGATATGGGTTACGACCAACCTTTCGCTACAGTAGAAGAAGGGACTCACGCCTATTTGAATTTGCTGAATAAGTAATTTTAAATTCGCTATTCATAAAAAAGCCCTCGTTACTCAACCAGTAACGAGGGCTTTTTTGTTTCTGCCTGAGTAATATCTCAGAGCTAGAATTCAGAATTAAAACCAAAACTCATGGTAACTTCGCGATCGGGTTCAACAGCACCGGCAGTACCATTCACTAAACTTTCTTGTATAGGAATAATCAATTCTGCGACGACCGTCATGTCGGTATTCAATCTAAAAGAGGCACTCGGAATTAAATCTAGGGTCTGTAATCCTGGGTTATTCCCCCCCACTGAAAATTCATCTTCACCGGAACGAATAAAAGCGGCATTCGTGCCCACCCAGAAGCTAGGCTTGAGTTGATATTCAGCGCCGCCGACTAAGGTAATGACATTACCATAATCTCTTTTAAAACTATTAACCGTCGCTTCACCTCGCAGAATATAACCCGCCGTAGCATTAAAGCCTATATCGCCACTACGCTTACGACCCGTCAGAGAAAAACCGAAATCCGTCGAACCCGAACCGAGGTTATTTTCTTCATCCCCGGTAGGAAATTTAATATCCATGGCCGCTTTAAATATGATGTTATTTCTTTCGATGAAATATTCAGCACCTACTCGCATATCCCCAAGGCCACTTTCGTTTCCCGTAGGCAATTCAACATTAACATAAGGAAGATCAGCACTTAGATTAATAAACTCGTCGCCACCGAGCACGCTAATCGGCAGACCATAACCTAGGGGAATAACATACACATCAACATTATCGGAGGTGACTGATTCAACCCCGACGGATTTAGAGGCCTCTTTAGCGATACCTTTTTCACTGAACTCCGCTTCAGGGCTATCACTGGTAAGAATTTGCGAGCGTGAAATACTATCGACAACAATGGACTCACCTTGACCTAACTCAGAAGAGAAAGCCCCCTGTGCCAGAGAAATCAGCAAAATGCCACTAGCCAAAAGGTATCGCTTTGAAAGTTTATTCGGTGATGATGGCATAAGAGCTCCCTAACCAATGCTGTTCTTTTTAATAAGATACATTACTTGGGTTTAGGTTAGAAAGCTGTATTTTGCAAATAGAGGGGCGGGTTAGCGACGTTGAGAAATTCGCTGATAGGTTTCTTGTAATACTTGAACATCGATTGCAGCACGGTGGGCTTTTAAGCCAAGCTCTTGCAGTACCGCTTCTTTCGTCGGGTGCCAGAACTCAACTTGCTCAGGCTTGAGTAACTTAT
>CAJVZR010000037.1 GCA_913019965.1 uncultured Oleispira sp. | reverse complement strand
CATTAATCGCTAAAACACCATCAGCTTGATACGCCAAATAATCGTACTGACCTTCTGGCTCAATATAGATAACCGTATTAGTCCCTTCCATATTAGCATCAATAAATTTCACTGGCGTAGCAAAATCAACAACATCTAAACGACGACGCATATTCTCTGGAAGTACTGTATCAGTCAAAGTAACGATGATCTTTTTGCCTTGCTGCTGAATATCAACATTCGCTTTTGGGTTGCTTAATAAAATTTGTACCTGGCCATCACTCTGATCACCCCGTCTGAAATCAACGTTCATGACAGAAGAAAGTGCTTCATTATTAGTTGAACTGCTGGCGCTAGAAGTACTTGCAACCGCTTGATCAGGCTGAATATCTTGAGCATTGGCATTAACCGTTTTACCCATCAAAACAACTAAGCGATCATCAAGTGATTCAACAGTATAAGGAACCAGCTGGGCTAAGCTGACAATAACTCGTGCACGCTCTTTCGCGTTCACGACCGTAGCTGTTCTTGCATTGCCAAAACCAATTTTATGGTACTTAGACTTAAGCTGGCTATTAACACCAGGAAGGTCTAATGAGATACGAGCGGGCTTCTCGATGGTATAGCCCCCAGGCACAGGCGGCTGACCATCAAAGATCAATTCCATCTGTGTCACATCCCCGGGCAATGCCGAGAATTTAATATCGACTAAATTTGCAGCAAAAGTTTGCGCACTGGCAATCGTTGCTAGAATCACGGCAACAAATACCTGCGCTGCCTTACTAATACGGTGACTCATTTTTTTATTCCTCTTCCACACCGGCTAAAACAAGTGAGCGTGGACGTTCAAGCCAACCACCTACACCATTAGGTACAATTTCAATAATATCAATACGCTGCTGAGAGACTCGCATTACCTTGCCGTGATTTTGGCCTATGTAATAACCCTCTTTCACTTTATGAATACCACTATCAGGCACAGCAATTAATGCCCACAATTGGTCTTCCGCGCGTTTGATCGTTCCTACCATTGAGAAAGAACCAAACGAGTATTGTTCTAATTGCTCTTTCGAGCGATTTAAATCTGGCTGAATATCGGTTTCAGGGGCAACTTGTTTTACCACCTCATCCAAATTTACGGGCAAATCAAAGGGTGACCTTAATCCTGTTGCACTGTAGCTAAATGCCTCATAAGGCTCAAATACAGGCAAAGGCTCAATAACACCTCGTGGCTGGCTCATGACACCATCTACAAATTGTTTTAAGTCTGCAGTACCAGAAGATACACCGCATGCAGTTAAACTAACGGCCAATAATATTAGGGATATTTTTTTCATTTTAATTCCCCTCATTATAACGATAAGTCTTAGCAAGAATTTTCAGCGATAATGTATCCCTATCCTTACCCTTCGTAGAAATTGAGAAGTCATGCAAGGTGACAATTCGTGGTAACGAAGCAACTGATGAAACATAAGCACCCAGCTCATGGTAATCACCTTCGACTTCAATCTCTATCGGTAATTCATTATAAAACTCAGTCGCTACCTGCTTTTGTGGAGAAATCACTTTCAGGTCTAAACCATTATTACGAGCCGCCAAGGAAATATCGTCAATTAAACCAGGAACCTCTGTATCGCGAGGCAACTGCTTCAAAATGGACTCAAAACTTTGCTCCATTTCAATCATTTGAGCCTTATAATCTTCAAGGTTAGCAACTTGAAAGGCTTTATTTTCAAAGTCCTTTTTCAGTTTACTTTCTTGCTTAATTTCACGATTTAACTTTTGCTGCATAGGTTCCAGCATCATGAAATAACCGCCGATTAAAAGCGACAACCCGATAATAGTACAGAAAACTGCCTTCCCAGCCACAGGCCAAGAGCCCATATTTTCCCAATCAATATCATTAGGATCGAATTCATTGATCTTATCTAGGTAAGGCTGCAGGTCGAATTTATTATCTTTAGCCATTATTCTTCCTCCTCCTGAGCATTCTTTGGATCAACCTGAACCATAGTCACCTCAAAGGTATTATATCCACCCTTCTCAGCTTTAACGCTTATGAGGTTAGGCGCATCAAACCAGTCAGATTCATCAAAGTTACGCATCAGAGCAGCTACCCGATTATTCGACTTAGCTCGCCCCTTCACACTCACTTGAGTACCTTTAATATCCAGACTAGTAAAATACAGGTCGTCTGGTATAGAACGAGCAACTTCATCAAATAATCTGACAATAATTGGACGATTTCCCTGCAAGTCTTGAATCAACTTCATTCGTTCCAATAACTGCTCGCGCTTATCGCGTAACTCTTGGATTTCAGAAATTTGCTCACTCAAAACCGCCATTTCTTTTTGAATAAAAGCATTGCGATTCTTCTGAGCTTTCCATTGGCCTTCAACATTACCAGTGACAAACCAAACAAGTGCAGAAGCTGCTAATGCAACAGCCACAATAATACCGATAAATTCTTGCTGTCGCTCTTTACGGAGTTCTTCACGCCAAGGTAATAAATTAATTTTAGCCATTAATCAAAACTCCTCATGGCCAATCCACAAGCAATCATCAATGAAGGCGCATCATTATTTAGCATTGAAGCATTCACTTTTTGAGATAACGTCATATTAACAAAAGGATTGGCAACGATCGCAGAAATACCTAGCTTTTCTTGAGTAAGCTGGTCCAAGCCGATAATGGATGAAGTTCCACCCGCTAACACAATATAATCTACATCATTATATTGACTTGAAGAATAAAAGAACTGCAAAGAACGACTCACCTGCTGTACAACAGAGTCACGGAAAGGATCCAAGACTTCGGACTCATAATCATCCGGTAAGCCACCATCCAATTTTGCGCGTAATGCCTCTTCTTCAGATAAGCCATAGCGGCGCATGATTTCTTCAGTAAGCTGTTTACCACCAAATAATTGTTCACGGGTATAAATAGTTTTACCTTGATGCAGAACACTTAAAGTTGTCATCGTGGCGCCGATATCAAGTACCGCGACGGTATCAATATCATCACCGTCAGCATCTAACTGAGGCAAGATCAGATCATAGGCACGCTCAGTACAAAAAGCCTCAATATCGACGATACCCGTTTCTAAGCCGCCGATTTCTAATGCATCTTTGCGCAATTCGACATTTTCTAAACGGCAGGCTGCAAGTAGAACATCAACATTACCCGCGAGTTCAGACGGCCCTTGGATTTCCCAGTCTAGAGCGACTTCCTCTAACGGATAAGGAATATATTGATCAGCTTCGATGCGAATCTGGTAATCCATTTCATCATCAGATAAGCCATCATTCATTTCGATATTTTTAGTAATTACCGCTGAGCCTGCTACCGCAATTGCAGCTTTTTTGCTGCCACTACGCGCTTTCCCTAACGCTTTTTTAATTACCATTCCTACTGCTTCTTCGTCACCGATACTTTGTTCTACCACCGCATTAGCGGGTAACTGTTCGGATGCGTAGCTTTCAACTTGGTAACGGCCATTGCTGTGACTGAGTTCCAAAAGCTTCACTGACGTGGAGCTGATATCAACCCCAAGCAACGTTTTATTTTTTTTCTTTAATAGGCTTGCCAGCACGATGTTTCCCCATCAAATTCACAGACTTGCGGAGCAAAGCTAGTTCATTACGTGAATATTCAAGTCATTATAAGCACAATCCTATTAAAAGAACAAAAAAGCCTTATAATGAATTAGCCCGCTAATTCTAGCGTCCTCACAATCAGCAGCATACATGTATTCGTTATGATGAATAGCAGTTCTATCTCCAAGTTTATATTTTGGCTCATAGTGTCCATTTTTTTCGGAACTGGTTTGCTAATTTCAGCAGTCTATCTGTATTTAACGCCACAACTCCCTAATATTCAGTCACTTAAAAATATCGAACTGCAAATTCCACTCAGAATATATACCGAGAATGGTCAATTAATAAGCGAATTTGGTGAGCAAAGAAGGCGCCCTCTTAAATACAATGAAATTCCACGTCAATTTGTTAATGCTTTAATTGCAGCAGAAGATGACCGTTTTTTCCAACATAACGGCGTGGATATTAAAGGACTAACTCGCGCAGCCATCCAATTAGTCAAAACAGGACGAAAGAAGTCCGGCGGTTCCACCATCACAATGCAAGTAGCTAAAAACTACTACTTATCTAGCGAAAAAACTTTTAGTCGAAAGTTTACTGAAATTTTATTAGCCCTAAAAATTGAACAAGAACTTTCAAAAGAAGAAATTCTAGAGCTGTATTTAAATAAGATATACCTTGGTAAGCGAGCCTATGGTGTTGAGGCCGCAGCACAAGTCTATTATGGTCGCTCAGTAGCGGAACTAGAATTACCACAACTTGCCATGCTAGCAGGACTTCCTCAAGCCCCTTCCGCAGCTAATCCAATTAATAATCCAAAACGCGCCAAAGAAAGGCGTAATTATGTACTTGCTCGCATGCATACTCTCGACTTCATTGATGAAACTGAATTTAACGATGCTGCAAGCGCTAATATTATTGCCCGTTATCATGGACTTGAGCCTGAAGTCGAAGCTTCCTATATAGCAGAAATGGTTCGCCATCACTTATATAAAGAATACGGTGATGACATCTATCGCTTAGGCTTTAGAGTTTTTACCACCCTAGACGGAAAAGCCCAGCAACAAGCGAACGATGCACTTCAGTCAGGCCTATTAAAGTACGATCGCGACCATGGCTTTCGCAGTAACCCTGATGCAAAAATATTAGCTCCAATTAAACTACAAGTTTTCGACAATGAGGAAACTCTAACCTGGCCAACCCCACTCGATGACAGTTTAGATATCGACTGGCCGGCAACCTTGCATGAATGGCAACCCACACTCAATAAGAAAGGCAATTATGGCCTGATACGCTCTGCAATCGTCGCCCATGTTGAAGAAGGAGGAGCCTGGATTATATCGGGACAGAAGCAATGGTCTTGGCTACCTTTCTCAGGCTTACAGTGGGCCAAACCTTACATCGATGTAAATAGGGTAGGAAATGAACCTAAAAGTGCTAAAGACGTCCTGCAGATAGGGCAGGTTATCTGGATTACAGATAATAAAGAAAGCGGCATTCAACTGGCTCAAATCCCTCAGGCAGAAGGCGCACTAATATCCATCGATCCGAAACAAGGCGCCATCAAAGCACTCGTTGGTGGCTTTTCTTATGCCCTCAACAAATACAATCGAGCCATCCAAGCTGATCGTCAACCAGGCTCTGCCTTCAAACCTTTCATTTATAGCGCCGCACTCGCCAATGGCTTCACCCCTGCCAGTATCATCAATGACGCACCGGTTGTATTTGAAGACGCGGGATTAGAAAATACTTGGCGCCCAGAAAATAGCAGTGGCAAATTCTATGGCCCAACACGTTTAAGAGAAGCTCTCTACAAATCACAAAACCTTGTATCCATTCGCATACTGAAACAAGTTGGACCACGCAAAGCCGTTAATTATATTGCTCCTTTTGGCTTCCCAAGAGAGAAGCTTAATAAAGATCTTTCACTCGCTCTTGGCGCCTCTGCAGTAACTCCCTTGGAACTTGCAACGGGTTATACCGTCCTTGCCAATGGCGGCTTCCAAGTAGAACCCTATTATATTCAACGCATTGAAGTCGGTAGTGAAGAACAACCTCTCTTCGTAGCTAATCCCCAACAAGCCTGCCTTGATTGCCAAGAAGACGTCGACGAAGCAGCAACTGAGAGCGACACAACAAATACCGAAGAGCAAGCCCTATTGGCTGCCCTAGGCATGCCCATCAACAATCCTGAAAATGACACAGCGCCTATTATCGAGACTAAGTTAGCCCCTCGGGTAATGGATCCGCGCACGCACTATCTGATGAATAACATGCTACAGGATGTAATCAAACGCGGAACAGGTAAGCGCGCCCTAGCCTTAAAAAGAAATGATCTTGCCGGTAAAACCGGAACCACCAATGACCAAAAAGACGCTTGGTTCTCAGGCTACAATCGTGACTTAGTGACTAGCGTATGGATCGGTTTCGATCAACCTCGAACGCTTGGCCGCTGGGCATTTGGTGGTAATACAGCACTACCCGTCTGGGTCGATTTCATGGGCGCTATGCTTGCAGACAAAGAGCAACATCCCTTCCCTCAACCAGACGGCATTGTAAGCGTTAAAATTGATCCTGAAACAGGGTTGTTAGCACAACCAGGTCAACATGATGCGATCTTCGAATTATTCAAACAGGAGCAATTACCTGCAGTTGCGGAAATTCAGGATCAAGCAGATCAAAACAATACACAAGACGATAGCGATGAAGAAGATTCTCCCGAACTGCTGTTCTAATAGAAAAAATAGCAAATGGTAGACATAAAAAAACCGGCCTAAGCCGGTTTTTTTATGTCTACCAAAAACTCAACAACGATTAACTCTCCAAGAGTTAAATATCGTCAACAGAGTTCAATGGGTAGTTAGCTGGGTAAGGAAGCTGAGCAACACCCGTATCAACTGCCGCTTTAGCAACTGCGCTTGATACTGCACCCAATAGACGAGAGTCTGTTGGCTTAGGAATGATGTACTCACGACCCAACTCTAAAGAATCAACGCCATAAGCGGTCAATACTTCTTGAGTTACTGGCTCTTTCGCCAAGTTAGCAATAGCGTAAGCAGCAGCCAACTTCATCTCTTCGTTAATCGCAGTAGCACGAACGTCTAAAGCACCACGGAAGATGAATGGGAAACCAAGAACGTTATTCACCTGGTTAGGGAAGTCAGAACGGCCAGTCGACATAATCAAGTCATCACGAACTTCGTTCGCAAGCGCAGGATCGATTTCTGGATCTGGGTTAGAACAAGCGAAAACAATTGGGTTTGGCGCCATTGTTTTCAACAATTCTGGAGCTAACAAGTTAGGACCAGAAAGACCCAAGAAGATGTCAGCACCTTCCATTGCATCGGCCAAAGTGCGCTTGTCAGTTTCAACAGCAAACATTGCTTTGTACTGGTTCAAATCATCACGACCAGTATGGATAACACCCTTACGGTCAAGCATGTAGATGTTTTCTGGCTTCATACCTGCAAGAATCAACAATTTAGAACAAGAAATTGCTGCCGCGCCGGCACCAAGAACTGTCATTGTAGCATCTTCGATCTTCTTACCTTGGATTTCCAAAGCATTGATCATACCGGCAACGGTTACAATTGCAGTACCGTGCTGGTCATCATGGAAAACAGGGATATTACACTGTTCAATCAAAGTACGCTCGATTTCAAAACACTCAGGGGCTTTGATATCTTCTAGGTTGATACCACCAAAAGTATTGGCGATACGACGAGTTGTATCGATGAAAGCCTGTGGGCTCTCAGATTCAACTTCAATATCGATAGAGTCAACACCAGCAAAACGTTTGAATAATAGAGACTTACCTTCCATTACTGGCTTTGAAGCCAATGGACCAAGGTTACCAAGACCTAAAATTGCAGAACCATCAGTAATAACAGCAACTAGGTTACCTTTACCCGTGTAGCGGTATGCATCTTCTGGGTTTTCTGCGATCGCTTTAACTGGCTCAGCAACACCTGGGCTGTAGGCTAGGGCTAAATCACGAGAAGTTTGAGCAGGAGTAGACAGCTCAACGCTGATTTTACCTGGCTTTGGAAACTCATGATAATCGAGGGCAGCTTGCTTCATATCTTCAGACATTTTGCTCTTCCATTTCCGTAATATTCTATGGGGGCGACAAATCAAACCAAACGATTTGCTTGGCTTGCATAAAGTAGGACACTAGATACCAAAATTTAGCCGAAAAAGCCAGCAAAGCAGACAAATTCGACTAAATTCAAGCTAATTTTAGATAATCATAGGGTTTGAGCATTAAACCGGAAAAATATTTTCCAAATGCTCATTAATGAATCGACGAGTCGGATCTAAACGCTGACGCAACTTTTTGAACTCTTCCCATTTAGGATACAGAGCCGCAAATTCTTTTTCTGTTTTATTATGGACCTTACCCCAGTGAGGACGGCCTTGATAACGGTCAAAAATAGCCTCCATTTCTGCAAAATAAGGCATATAAGGTTTATCGTGGAAATTATGCACAGAAATAGCAGCACCAGGACGCTTATAAAACTGACTCAACCAAATATCATCTTCTTTGATATAACGATATTCAATTGGGAAAATAACATCGATATCTTTTTTCTTAATCGTCTCTAATACTTCTCGGAAACAGGCAAGACCATCTTCTGCGGGTACGGTATATTCCATTTCATTGAAACGCATATCACGCACGTTGCCAAAAATCTTATTCCAAGGGCCGTATTTTTCTTCAACACCTACTGTTCTCGGGGCAATACTCATTACTGCTCCCCGCAGGAACGGCATGGTATCAATCACATCCGCAAGGGTTCTGAATGTTTCATACGCATCACCACTTTCCGCCTCACTCTGCTTAGCATCAGACTCTTCTTTGCTGATTTCATCAAACTCAATCAGCAGAACGTGATTAGCATGAGGCAATCCAAACGCTTCAAAATGACGTTTGGCCAAACGAAGCTCTTCCATTTTCTCAAAGGCTTCATCAATCGGCAGCATTTCAGAGCGTTCTTTTAAATAATAAGAGTCACGCATCTGCATAGTAATATCAGTGATTATGCCTAACGAGCCAATATTGCAGCGCGCCGCATCAAACACATCTTTATTTTCCGTCGCGCTACACTTAAGCACTTCACCCGCAGCGGTTACCAATGTTAGACCGGTGACAAAACTGGACAAGGAGCCAAACTTTTGCCCAGTGCCATGAGTCGATGTTGCAATAGCACCCGCCAACGCTTGAGTATTAATATCAGGCATATTGATCATGCCCAAATCATTCTCCCAAAGCTCATCACCCAAGGCTGCTAAACGTGTTCCCGCCCCTGCAGTCACTTCTTTCGTTTCTTTATTAATATGGCTAATGCCGCGAAACCGAGCCATAGATAACAAGGTTTCATTCGTCGGTACTAAGCCACTAAAACTATGCCCAGCCCCTACCGCGCGGATTTTACCATCCGTTTCTTTTAATAATTTAGCAAGGGCATCAATATTGCGCGGACGAGTTCGCTCAGCAGGGTAGCTCACTTGATTACCCGACCAATTTGACCACGGCATAATGCCATTAATCGGCACCGGCCCAGAAACTTGCTCGGGCGCACTACTACAACCAGTCATTCCCGCCGCGCTCGCAACAGCACTGATACCCGCCGCTTTTAACGTTTGACGACGGGTTAATTTAAAGTTCTTAATATCCATTATTTTGGCTGCTCCGTAGACATATAATCAATCAAATCAACCAAGTCTTCTTGAGTACAATCGCTACACATCCCTAAAGGAGGCATGCCTTTAAAGCCACTGATAGCATTTTGTAATAACACATCCTTTCCTTTAGCTAGGCGCTCTGTCCAAGCTGAGGGTTCAAAAGATGTCGGAGCTCCCGCAACACCAGCCCCATGGCAGATATTACAGCTCGTTTGATACAATTCGATAGTGAAGGGATCGGTCGCCCAGCTGGTGAATGAGGCACTGGTTAAAAGTGCCCATAGAAATATTCTCTGACTCATAACAAATCTCGAAGTTTTATCGTTACTTTTTATTATTGTACGAAAGTACCAAACAAATCGATTTGAAACAAGCTCATGCTCAAATTAGACCCTTACCGACCTGTCGGTAGTGACCATTTAATACACAACCCGGAATCCGCATTATTGCTCGCTGAAACTGTACCTTTATGCATACTGAGAATACGCTTAACCATAGCCAAACCAATACCATAACCGCCATTGGCATGATTACGTGCATGATCGACTTGAGTAAACGGCGCAAAGATTTCTTCAAGCTGATGCTCATCAACTCCCGGACCTTGATCTGAGAGGGTAAAAGAAACTTGATCTCCTTGCTTGTACAAACTGATCGTTAATAAACTGGATTCCGGGCTAAAACGAATCGCATTACGCAGCACGTTATCAAATGCTCGCTGCATTAATACGGTATCAATATGACAAAAAACCTCTTCATCGGATAATTGCCACTCAACCTTAATCTTTTTATGAGCCAGCTCTAATTCAGCATCTTGCAGCCAAATTTTAAACAACTTCACCAGATCCATACGTTCGGTAGTTAAATCCCCCTCTTGCTGAAGTTTCGCCAGATCAAGGATCTGAGTCACCAAGTTAGATACCTGCAAAGAAGCTCGCTCGATTCTGTCATGTTCAGCCTGTAAATCAGAGTTCGTATCCTTTTTACGCGCAATACCCAAAGCGATTTGCAAGCGAGTTAAAGGAGAGCGTAACTCGTGAGAAACATCCCGCAATAATTGGCGATGACTTTGCAATAATCGTTGCAATGAATCAGCCATATCAACAAATTCAATCGATAAATCCCCTAATTCATCACCTCGATTTAGATTAGAGCGCAATTCCGTGAGATCAAAATCACCCGCACTAAGCTTTTTTGCCGCTTTTTGTAAGCGACGTATCGGACTGGTTAAGTGCCAGGCCAGTACCGCACATAATAACGACACCATAACGACGACTAAAAAAGGGATTAACCAGCGCTCGCCTTCATCCAAAGAATGGCGCCAGTGATAGCGGCTCACTGCTATGTAAATTTGGTCTCTATGCACCATAGGCCCCATCATTACATAACCATCTTCTTGACCCCATAAAGACTGCTGCTCGGCGACCGCATGCTCATAAAATTCAGCAATGTCATGGGGAATGTTATTCAGCTGTGATTCGGTAAAACGGACAATATTCCAGCCGGGCTCTAACTGACTCCACAAGCCACGCTTCTTGATTTTAATCGGCTGCATATTCTCGGCAATTCGTTGCAGTAAATGCTGCTCAGGTAACTGTAATGGACGATAATAATCGTCCTGCAACCATTGAAATGACAAGGTTGCGACCGTCATACAAACGACAACAGCCAGCCAGAACCACAGAAAAATTTTAATGAATAACGAATTACGCCAGCGCATAGCAGAGCCTTGTTTTAACATAGGAGCCGATTAGTCTTGAACAAGAATGTAGCCTTGGCCACGCACAGTTTTAATATACGCTTTGCCATCTTGACGCTCACCTAGCTTTTTACGCAGGTTACTTACGTGCATATCAATGCTGCGGTCAAACGCACTTAAACGACGACCCAAAGCACTTTGTGAAAGCATCTCTTTATCAACAACCTCACCTGCACTCTCTAACAATGTCAGCAAGACTCCAAACTCAGCCCCCGTTAATTCAACTTCTTCGTCATGCAACTTCACACAACGCGTGGCTTTATGTAGCTTGAGTTCATCAACTTGCAACCAAGTATTAGCAACCTTCGGCTGACCCGCTTCAATACGACGAAATAATGCCTTAATCCGCGCCACTAATTCATGGTGATGATAAGGTTTAGGAATATAGTCATCCGCACCATGCTCTAAACCCAATACACGATCAACGCTCTCTCCTCGCGCCGTCAGCATAATCACAGGGAGCATGGATTCAGTGCGTAATTGCTTGAGCACATCAAAGCCATTCATCTTCGGCAACATTACATCTAATAAAACCAAGTCATGCTTGCCGGTTAAAGCAGCCGCCAAGCCGGACTCTCCATCATGACAAACAGACAGCTGGTAACCTTCCATTGCTAGGTATTCCTGCAATAGCTCACCGAGCTCAAAATCATCATCAATCAATAAAATTTGGTACATATTTTCACCTCTTACCGCAGTGTAATGCCTACCTCAAAACAAACGTAAGCTTTTTACCCTTCCTTACTCAGCAAAGACACTTCTTAAGCCATAAGCGCCGTATAAAGGTAATACGTTAATGTCCTAACAATACCGCCAACCAACGGTGGCGTTCACTATTTTCCAGCCCTATTTTGACCACCATCGTCAAAGGAATTGAAAGCAGCATGCCGACAGGACCAAATACCCAGCCCCAAAAAACTAGGGATAGAAAAACAACCAGGGTGGATAACCCCAGCGAGCGCCCAAGATAACGAGGCTCAACCACATTACCGAACAAGGTATTAATTACCACATAAAGCCCTGCCACCAGCAAAGAGCTCATCGGCCCTAGCTGAATCATAGCAATCAACATAGGCGGAATAGCGGCGATAATTGATCCAATATTAGGAATAAAATTTAAAACAAAAGCAATTAACCCCCACAGAATGGCATAATCAACCCCAATAATCGTTAAAGCGATACCGGCAAATATACCGGTACCAAAGCTGACTAAGGTTTTAATTAATAAATAGCGCTGAACGGAATCGCTAAAGCTCTGAAAATGCTCCAATGCCATGGTTTTATGACCAAACGCTCGACGGACCTTGTCAGGAAAATCAGTTGCTTCAAATAAAATAAAAACGACTGAAAATAGAATCAAAAACGTATTGGTCAATACCCCACCTAGACCACTAAAAACTTGCGCTACCATCTTCATTGCAGCACCTGGATCTAAATAATCACTTAAAAGCACACTATCCACTTCCAAGCCAAATCCCTGTAAAGCTGAAATTAACGATTGGCTTTGCTGCTGCAGCTTTTGCTCATATTCCGGCAGGTCTTGATAAAATGCCGATAAACTCGCTCCAATTACTGTACCAAAAGTCGCCGCTAATAAGAAAAACAAAGCCACAACTAAAAATACTGCGGCCGTTGTCGGTATCTTTTTTGTCTTCAACCAAATCATCAAAGGAGCGCAAATCACCGCAATGAAAACTGCCAATAAAAAAGGCACCAATAGCTGTGTTGATGCCTTCAATCCGGCTATCACAATGACAAACGCTGCCAAAGTGACGAAAATATTATTAACCGCTGGAGTTTTACTGTTCACATCCATTCCTCATTTTAGGGAGTATATCCCTTACAAGCTGGCTAGCATTGATTAGCCAATCAACGTCAATTTCTACGACATTATTACTATTTATCGAATCTTGTGTTCATACTTACTAGCAAACTCATCAATGACTCCTAGTCTGCTATAAGCCTGACTATAAGAAGCACTACCATGGACTGTATAATCATCAGTGAAGATGACAAGTGGGCCCAGCCGTTAGAAGCCTCGTTATCACAAGCAAATATCAATGTTTGTCGTCATAGTAACAAGAGTTACCCGACGACAGAAGATACCCTATTTTTAGTGGATGGTATTGGACGCCAGCCAGATATTGCTGACTGCGGCAAACGTATTTTCCTTTTTACCGATGAACCTAGCGAACAAAGCATCCTACAATTGCCACGAACCAATGCATCACGCTGGCTTTTGAACCACCTAGGTTTGAGCAGTCACGGCCTGCCCAACCTGATGAGTGCATCTGCTACTGAAGGGCAATTAATTGTCGATGAAACGGGTAAAATATTAAGCATTAATGAAACCCTCGCTATATGCTTATCCAGCATTATGGAAAATTGGCTAAGCAAAACACTCGACCACATCTTTCCTGACCTCACCGATAAAACCAACTATTCCATTCGCCGCCAACTCAATAAGCTCTGTCAACAAGGCCAGCCTTGCAGTGGACAACTTTTTGAAGCGCGCAATCATCAAGGCCGAATCCGTTATTTAGAAGTCTGTGCAAGTAAATTAGTCGGTAATCGCTACCTTTTAAATTGCCGTGATGTTACCCAGCGTACTAGCAACCATAATGCGATGCGCCAGAAGGCCAAATTCGATGCGTTAACAGGCTTAGCAAATCGACAACTATTAATGGACCGGCTGCGTATGGCACTCGCCCGCGGCAAGCGCTTTCAGCGCCAGCTAGCCATAATGTATATCGACCTTGATCATTTCAAGCCTATCAATGATACCTGGGGCCACGCTGCCGGCGATGCGATCCTCTGTGAAGCCAGTCAGCGCATGAAGGCCGCCGTGCGTGAAGTCGATACCGTCGCTCGTTTAGGCGGTGATGAATTTGTCGTTGTCATTGAAGATCTTAAAGACCATCGAGATGCAGGCGTCATCGCCAAGCACTTACTCACCACATTAGGGGAAGTCTTTCATTGGCAGCAACACGAGTTTCATATTGGCTGCAGTATCGGCATCTCGATTTCTGGCAGTGAAGCCGATGATGCTAACAGCCTCATCGAAAAAGCGGACCTCGCCTTATACCGTGCAAAACACAAAGGTCGTCAGCGCTTTGAATTCTGTACCGCAGAATTAACCGCCCAAGCGCGTTATAAATTGGTATTACAAGAAGGTCTACAACAGGCTTTGAGTGATAAACAATTACAACTTTATTACCAACCCATCGCTTGTACGACCAGTGGAAAAATTCAAGGGGCCGAAGTGCTCCTTCGCTGGATTCATCCCAAAGTAGGCATGGTGCCTCCCAAGGACTTCATCCCCCTACTAGAGCAAACGGGGCTCATCATGCCTGTCGGTGAATGGATCATCGAGCAAGCGTGTGAGCAATGGACTACTTGGAAACAACAGCAACTAATAGCGCACGATGCACTCATGACGATCAATATATCGACTTGCCAGTTCAGCTCACAACAATTACTAGAATGCATCCAACGCACTTCTAAGAAGTTGGATATGCCGACTAAGACCCTCGCACTTGAAGTCAGCGAGGACTTATTAAATACCAATAACAAACGCTTAAGCCAGACCTTTGAATTACTCAATGAAGCCGGTGTCGATATCATCATGGATGATTTTGGCCTAGGGAGCACCTCAGTTCATTCACTTTCGAAATATAAACTCAGTGCGATTAAATTAGAGAAGCCATTATTAGCAACGCTCTCGAAAGAAAAGGATACAAATTCTTTACGCGCATTCTCCGAGCTAGCTCACAGCCTAAATGTCGCTATGATAGCAGAAGGAATTGACGACCCTGACTTGCTTAAAACCCTTGCTAAATCTGGGGTTGATAGCTTTCAAGGCTATACTCTTTCACCCGCAATTTGTGCTGAAGAATTCGAGATATTCATCGAGAACCAAACTAAAAATGAACAAAGATTTAATTTTTTTGAAAAAAGTACTGGACACGCATAGGGAGTCTATATACTATGCGCAGCCTAAGCGGAAGTGGTGGAATTGGTAGACACGCTAGATTTAGGTTCTAGTGCCGTAAGGTGTGAGAGTTCAAGTCTCTCCTTCCGTACCAAATAAAAGAATGAGAATATGCTAGTAGGACTATTTGCTCTTTTAGTTTTTCTTATTCTCGGTGAGGCAACCCAATCTTGGGTTGCCATCCCCGTCCCAAGCTCTATTATCGGCATGGTTCTCTTGCTGATATTTATTATCCTAAAAAATAAAATCCCTAAAAATATTGAAATTGCAGCCAATAAACTTGCGCCGTTATTACCTCTATTTATTATTCCTATTAGTGCCGGCTTAATTACCCAAGCTGAAATTATTCAGCAATACGGTCTTAAACTACTCATCATATTAACCATCAGCCTTATACCTGGCGCCCTTGTTACTGCCTTAATCCTTAAGCTCGGTAAAAGATAATGCTATCCCATTTATTACAGCAACCAACAACTTGGCTAACCCTTACCTTAGGGGCTTATTTATTGGGCTTAAAAATATACCAAGGCTTAAATCAAGCTTCATGGCTTCCTCCGGTATTATCAGGTTTTTTAATCGTCACTTTCCTTTTATGGGTTACCGAAACCCCTTATTCGACCTATGAACAAGGTGGACAATTATTAAGCTTTTTCTTAGGCCCTGTCGTTGTGGGTCTCGCAGTTCCGCTATTTCATCATTTTCATCAGATGAAAAAACAAGCCCTTATTATCCTAGCTGCCATCGTATTGGGTAGCTTCACAACCATTGCCGTGGCCGTTGCACTGACGCATTATTGGATTGGTATTGATGCCATCACAACGACGATGGCCAGCAAGTCCGTCACCACCCCTGTGGCAGTAGCCATCACAGAACAAACCCAAGGAATTCCGGCCTTAGCGGCAGCTTTCGTCATGATTACTGGGATAATAGGGGCTGCAATTATTCCCTTATTATTAAAAGGGCTTAAACTCGATAGCCCACAAACAACGGGGGTAGCACTAGGAGTTTGCGCTCACGCGGTTGGCACCAGCCGTGCGATCGAACTTGGACAAGAATATGCTGCCTATTCAGCCATGGCCATGACATTGACTGCAAGCCTACACGCCATCGTACTGCCTTGGCTCCTTTGATCTAGCACTATAATTAATGACGCTGTAGTGTATTCACACTATACTCAAAGCTACGATATCAAGATCGCACTATTATTCTGTGCTTATAATAAAAAATAGTTTGGTTGGAACGCAGTTCCAATACCCCCAATTCAAGGATAAGAGATAATGGGCAAGCGCTCCCAAATTGTTAGTTTTTTAGCTCTAAGCGCAATTGTCATTGCCAGCTCCATGACTTGGTATATCGGCCTGCAGCAAGCCTACCAACAACAACAAGCATCCCTGAAAAACTTTATTGAACTCTTACATTTAGCTGAACATAAGATCAGCCAAGATCAGCAGAGGCAACTTGCACAACAACAAGGCTTTCAACTTTATCGCATTTTACGCAACCAAGACGAGCTGATCAGTTTAGTTCCAAGTGACAATAAGCTTTCCAAAAATTTAGTGTTACAAGCTATCAAGCAAGAAGATGGCTTCTTACCTCGAACACTCTCTCCTAGCGATACCATTTTTTTTAAATACCAAGTTAATCCCAGCATCACCCTGCTTGCTTCATTGTCCTTAGCAAATACACGTATACAGTACATAGCAGCAACTCAAGATAAAATGATCATCTTATTCATCACCAGCTTACTTGCCATCTTGGCTTTTTTAACTTGGAGCCTTAATCAGAAAAAAATCAGGCAAGAAAAAAAGTACTCCCTTGCCCAAAATAAACAAAACCTAGGTATCTACTTTAAACTCGATGCCAATTTCCAAATTATTGAATCCAACGATGATTTTCGTAATTCTTTTCCAGGCAGTCACCGCCAGAATATTCGCCACCTGATCAAGCACGATGAACGTGAAAAGGTGGAACAGTATTTAAGCCAAGTCATTACCAGTAAAACCCTCGTTGATTTTGAGTGTACCTTTGTTCGCCAAAATAAAAGCAGCCAAGCGTTTGATATTCAGGATAGCGAAAGCCGCTGGGCGATTAGAGCAAAACCTATTGAAGAAGACGAACGTGGGTTCATTCTTATCGCTGCCGACGATATAAGTAAACGCCACCACATGGAAGTCGAATTACGCCATGAACGTAATCGTATGCATACTTATCTTAATACGATGCATACGTTATTGGTTATTACCGATCGCCAAGGGAAAATTATTGAAGCGAACCGTCAATTTATCAATTTAATTGGCAGTAACGAAAAACAAATTTATAACAAAGCCATCAGCCACTTTTGTCCTAAAAAATCTCACCATCAAATTTATAATTATCTACGAACCCTAACCCCAGAAGCGAATAATACGTTATCTGTAGAGTTTCCTCTGGTCGCTAATACTGGGAAGGAATATACCGTAGATTGGCGTATTACCTCGGTGCCCAATGACGATACTGAAGAAATTTTATTAACTGGCCTAGATATCACAGAATCCGTAGCCAATAACCAAGCATTAAAATCAGCCAATATTCAAATTCGCGAAGCTTTACGTAGCGCCGAAGATGCCAACCAAAGTAAAAGCGTTTTCTTAGCCAATATGAGTCATGAAATTCGCACCCCAATGAATGGTATTTTAGGGGCAACCGAACTTATGCTCGATCAAAGTATTGATGATGAACAAAAGCAATACATTGATATCATTCACTCCTCCTCTCATGCGTTATTAAATATTATTAACGATATCCTCGATTTATCAAAAATTGAATCTGGCAGCTTTGAATTAGAGCAAATTAATTTCGACTTGCATCAATTATGTAACGATGTCTATCAATTATTTTCAAGCGCCGCCAAACAAAAAGGCATTCAGATTCTCTATTTTTACGGTGCCGATCTACCTCAATTTTGGATTGGTGATCCCAATAGAATTCGTCAAATACTCAATAACTTATTTAGCAACGCATTAAAATTCACCCACCAAGGGCGAATCGATATCCGAGTTCAAGGTGAACGCCAAGCAGATCACCAATTTGATTTAAAGATTCAAATTAAAGACAGTGGCATCGGCATTGCCGAGAAAAAAGTCGATCAAATATTTTCAGCCTTCCAACAAGCGGATACCAGTACTAGCCGAAAATACGGCGGCACGGGTTTAGGGCTTACCATTAGCCAGCATTTAGCCAATGCCATGCAAGGTAAGATTGAAGTTGAAAGCGAACTCGGCATAGGCAGTGTATTCAGTCTTAATTTGCCGCTAAAACCGGGAGCGATCGAGACCAAGCAAAAGCGCAGTGGTCTAGATAGAAACTACCAAGCTACCGTATTGCTCGCTGAAGATAATGCCGTTAACGCAAAAATTGCTGGCAAGATATTGGATAAACTCGGCATCGAAGTCGTCACCGTTGAAAACGGCGAGCTCGCACTGCAAGAGATCATGAGCAAAACATTTGATCTCGTGCTTATGGATATCAACATGCCAATTATGGATGGCATCACCGCGGCAGAGAAAATACGCGACCTCAGCTTTCCGAAAAACCAAGTTCCTATTCTGGCCTTAACCGCTAATGCCATGATGGAAGATAAAGAGCGCTGCATTAAAGCCGGGATGAATGGTTTTATTAGCAAACCGATTAAGCTCGCTCGCTTAATCGAAGAATTGGATAGCATCCTCAGCAGTATTGATTAGCCAATACTAGTTAGCCAAATAATCTCTGGCCAAATAGAGGGCTGCAATCGCACGCCCTTCGGTACAATCATCACGCATTACGAGTTCATGTAAATCGGCTAATGGCCACTTCACTAATTCTAATGGCTCTGGCTCGTCACCCTCCAATTCCGAGGGGTATAAATCCTCAGCCAATAAAATATCAATACCACTTTTCATATAACTCGGTGATAAGCTCATATGTTTTAGAAACGTCATCTTGCGCGCGGCAAAACCAATTTCTTCTTGCAGCTCGCGGTTCGCTGCTTCTTCCATGGTCTCGCCTAAATCGACCGCGCCTTTGGGTAGCGTCAGCGTATATTCCTCAATACCACCGCCGAATTCACGAATCAAAGCGACATGCTCATTATCCAGCATCGCTACCATCATTACAGCCCCAGAACCTCCAGGAACTAAACGTTCATACGTTCGTTCAACCCCATTACTGAATCTAAAATCTACCGCCTCTACGGTGAATAAGCGACTTCTAGATACAATTGACTGGTGTAAGATTTCTGGTTTTTCAGACATAATAAACAGATTCCAAGCTCTTCAATGAATTAGCCGTTCAAGCAGCTTTAATAGCACT
The DNA here is from genome assembly GCA_913019965.1 of uncultured Oleispira sp. Classification (GTDB taxonomy): domain Bacteria; phylum Pseudomonadota; class Gammaproteobacteria; order Pseudomonadales; family Oceanobacteraceae; genus Oleispira. Next base: position 19,336 of record CAJVZR010000037.1, on the reverse strand, counting down.
ATAATTTTCCAGTATACCCGACACTAAATATGACAGACAGCCAAGAAAACGACTCTAATGCCCAAGGATTAAATACCCAAGCCTATAGCCCTGAGCAGTGGTCAAAGATTAAAACCGTATTACTCGATATGGATGGCACCCTTCTCGATCTGCATTTTGATAATTATTTCTGGCTGCAATTCATGCCGATAAAATACGCAGAGCGCTATGGCATAGAAGATAAAGAAGCACATCAAATATTAAAACAAGCCTCTGAAGAAACCCAAGGCACCCTGAATTGGTATTGCCTCGATTATTGGAGCGAGCGCCTTAACATGCCTGTCGCGGCATTGAAGCAAGACATCGTTGAAAAAATCCAATACCGCCCACATGTTAAAGATTTCCTGTCCATGCTAAAGCAGCAAGGAAAAAGAGCCGTCATCGTAACCAATGCTCATCGTGATAGCGTGAATTTGAAAATGGCGAATACCGGCTTAGATAAACTGGTTGACCGCATCATCAGTTCCCATGATTACCAAGAGCCAAAAGAGAGTCAGGCCTTTTGGCAACATCTACAACAAGATGAGCCCTTCGAGCTGGAAACAACACTGCTCATCGATGATAGCCAGGCCGTATTAACATCGGCAAAAACATGGGGCTTTAAGCACCTATTGACCATCTTTCATCCAGATAGTCAGAAGGCTCCCAATACTGAGAGTGAGCATCCGGGTATACATCACTTTGATGAACTCATTGCGAATAAAGACGACCTACAAAAATGAGTAAGCAGCAAAATAGCGACGACAAAAAAATACGTTTAGATAAATGGCTCTGGGCAGCACGATTTTATAAAACCCGCGCCATTGCCAAAGCCGCGATTGAAGGGGGGAAGGTGCACTATGATGGCCAACGCTGCAAAGTCAGTAAAACCGTTGATCTCAATGCCAAGCTCACCATTCGCCAAGGTTTTGATGAAAAAATCATCGTTATTAAAGCGCTATCCGATCAACGTCGTGGTGCACCCGAAGCCCAGGCGTTATACGAAGAAACAACCGCCAGTATCAAGGCACGCATGGATGAAACCCAGCGTCGACGCATAATGAAACATGCTACTGCAGCCCCTGACCACCGCCCAAATAAGAAAGAGCGCCGTCAGATCCACCAATTTAAGCACCAAAGTGAAGTATGAGTGAAATATGAGCAATCTTGATAGCATGCAGCGATTTACCTTCGACGATACCGACGTTCGAGGCGAACTAGTAGGTCTGCATAAAAGCCTTAATTCCGTTCTTTCCAAGCACACCTACCCAGAAGCATTACAAGCTGAGTTAGGAAAGCTGATGGCCGCTAGCGCTCTAATGAGTGCCACCTTAAAATACGAAGGTCGTTTATGCTTACAAGTTCGCTTAGCCGGTGATGTCACCTTAATTCAAGCAGAAACAACCAATACGGGTGAGCTACGTGCAATAGCCCGTTATGACGAAAGCAAAAGTGATGAGATTGACCACGTAGAGCTGCAAGGCGGCCAGCTTGTCATCACTTTAGAACCTGCTGTCGGTAAGCCTTACCAAGGTATTGTGCCGTTAAATAGCAACCAACTTAATGAAGCTTTTGAAGAGTATTTCCAACAATCGGAGCAGCTAGGCTCACGTTTCTGGTTAGAATGTGACGGTAAACTCGCCAGTGGCTTTATGCTGCAGCAATTACCTGCCAGTGAAGGTAATGATGAAGATGCTTGGGATCGCCTCAGCCACTTAGCCAGTACGCTAAAAACGGAAGAGCTGCTCAGCCTAACGAACGAAACCATTCTCCATCGCCTCTACCATGAAGAAACCGTTCGAATCTATGATGAAGAACCGCTAACTTTTGCCTGCACTTGCTCTAAAGAGCGCATCAGTAATGCGATATCCAATCTCGGGTACGATGAATTAATGGACGTCATTGCGGAACAAGGAAAAGTATCCGTCGACTGCCAATTTTGTCTACAACATTATTCATTTAATAGTGAACAAGTTGGGGATTTATTTCCTGAAAAAAAACTACATTAATTTAAATAATCCCCAGTGAATCCCCTATAAAATCACTAATAAAGGGATTTATTATGATTAATACCGGTATTTCTTACACTAGAATTACCGGTATTGAAAAAAAACTACAAAAACGCCTCTAATTCTGTCATCTAGCGCCAACTATCACTCTCAGTTATACCCGCCATTTGCCGCGCTCTGGTTTTGTTAAGCCAAATTTTCTGGCATAATTCGCAACCTCAAAATATGGGTTCGTCCAATCATCATCTGGACGGTAAATACGATTCATTTGTGTATGGCCAAAAGCGATACAGACATTACGAGACCCCTCGGGCACTATTATGACCACATTTTATACTGATCTATCTGCACCATTGTTAGTTGAAAAAGCACTTGAGCGTGGCGAAGGCCGTCTTCAAGACAACGGCGCATTCGTTGTAACTACTGGTGTTCGTACTGGCCGTTCTCCAATGGATCGTTTCATTGTTGAAGAACCTAGCACGAAAGAAGCCATCGACTGGGGCAATGTTAACCGTCCTTTCGATGCGACAAAATTCGACGCCCTTTGGGATCGTGTTGAAGAACACTTTGCTAAAACTGGCGGCTTCATCTCTAACCTACACGTAGGTTCTGATGCAGCACACTACCTTCCTGTTAAAGTTCAAACTGAAACAGCTTGGCAGAACCTTTTCGGTCGTAACCTATTTATCCGCCCTGAAACGTTTAACCAAGGCGATAAAGAAGAGTGGACTATCCTGAACTGCGCTGGCTTCGTATGTGACCCAGAGCGTGATGGTACTAATTCTGATGGCGCTGTGATCATCAACTTCGCACAGCGTAAAGTATTGCTAGCGGGCATGCGTTACGCAGGCGAAATGAAGAAAGCGATGTTCTCTGTACAGAACTTCCTACTTCCTGAAAAAGACGTATTACCAATGCATTGCTCTGCAAACGTTGGTGAAGAAGGCGATACTTGCTTGTTCTTCGGTCTATCTGGAACGGGTAAAACTACCTTGTCTGCTGACCCAGAACGCTACCTAATTGGTGACGACGAGCACGGTTGGGGCAAAGGTACAGTATTTAATATCGAAGGGGGTTGCTACGCAAAAACCATCGATCTTTCGCAAAAGAATGAGCCAATCATTTGGGATGCAATCCGTTTCGGCGCGATCGTTGAAAACGTAATGATGGACGATGAGAATCGTGTAGCTGATTACGCTGATACTAGCCTGACTGAAAACGGCCGTTGCGCATACCCTCTAGAGCACGTTGAAAAACGCGTACTAGAAAACAAAGGCGGCGAGCCAAAAGCGGTTATCTTCCTGACTTGCGATATGACAGGTGTGCTTCCTCCAGTTTCTGTTCTTACAAAAGAGCAAGCGGCTTACCACTTCCTAAGTGGTTACACAGCGCTAGTAGGTTCTACTGAAATGGGCGGTACTCCAGGTCTTAAGTCGACTTTCTCGACTTGTTTTGGTGCTCCATTCTTCCCACGTCCAGCAGGTGAATACGCTGAATTGTTGATGAAGCGTGTGACTGAATTTGATTCTCAAGTTTACCTTGTGAACACAGGTTGGACTGGCGGCGCTAACGGTAAAGGCGGCGAACGTTTCTCTATTCCAACAACGCGTGCAGTGATCAGTGCCATTCAAACTGGCGCTCTACGTGATGCGGAAACTGAAACGCTTCCAGTATTTGGCCTAGAAGTTCCTAAGAGCCTTGACGGTGTTGACGCTAAGCTACTTAACCCAACAAAAGCTTGGGCTAACGAAGCAGATTGGGCTGAAGCAGCTGAAGTATTGGCTAAGCAGTTCACCAACAACTTCACTAAGTTTGACGTATCTGACGCGATTCTAGCGGCAGGTCCTGAAGCTAAATAAGCACTAAATAATTATAAGGTGCCATAACAGCACCTTTGATTAGCTAAAACAAAGCCGCTAGCAACTCAGTTGCTAGCGGCTTTGTTGTTTATAAAGAACCCACTTTAAAGACCCATTATGCTCTCTTTAAATATTGCACCTGCTCCGTAAGCACGGGAATCATCGGCATCGAGCGAATACGTAACTCTTCACGAATCACTTGTGGCGCTTTGTAAGTCGATGTGGCCAAAGCCATGACAATCTTCATACCGAGCTGCGCTGTTTTAAACGGTTTTATTAAATAATCCGTATCCCCTAGAATGAGACTGTCTTCAATACTGGGTAAATCCTTCTTAGTCGTCAGCATCATAAAAGGTATCTCCGACATCGCTACGCTACCCCGAACCGTATGCAACAAGTCTGAACCCGATAACTCTTCTAGCTGCCAGTCCGCAATAATCAAATCAATTGGTTGAATCCGCAGCATATCGACCGCTTGCATACCGTCAGCCGCTTCAAACACATAATCAAACCCTTTACTGCGTAAAAAAGAAGCATGTAAGGTTCGCAACGAAGGCGTATTCGTCACCATTAAAATGCGCTTGCGCTTTAAAGCCGTAGGAATGTCTTCTGAAGAGAAGGTTAAGCTCATAATATTGCCTATTTGTAATGCCATTGACCCAGCAGGTGATTGGATAACTCATCTTCAGTTAACACTAGTACAGCATATAACGGTGTCTAGGCTGAATGCGCCAAAGTGAAACTAATGTGATCGAATTAACAAAATCATGAAACTAAAAATACACCTAAAACATCAACAACTTTCAGATGGGTTAATCCACTTTACTTTTTTGACGCACGCCCGTTTCAATCACTATTCATTGGCTTGCTCCGCCCTATTACGTCGCTAATCGCCACTCTATATTTCTGCACGCTCAACAATAAATATAATAATCTGAGGTGTAAAAATGAAAACACAGGTAAAAACCGTCATTGCTTCGGCAATACTAAGCGCCAGTCTAGGGCTGCCCATGACAGCCAATGCAATGTCTTCCGCGGAGCCAGAACAACCTTCGGGCTTCACTGAAACCAAGCATCCAATTATGCTGGTTCAAGGCATTCTCGCCTTTGACTCCATCGCAGGGGTCGATTATTGGTATGGCATAGCAGACAAGCTCGAAAGCGAAGGCAGCACTGTCTATACCGCTCATATCAATGCGGTCAATAGCTCTGTCGCACGAGGCGAGCAATTGATTGCTGAACTAGAAAACATCATGGCTTCTCAGCCTGATGTGGAAAAGTTCAACCTGATTGCCCATAGCCAAGGGGGATTAACCTCACGTTATGTGATGTCTGTACGCCCAGATCTCGTTGCTTCTGTAACGACGTTAGGCTCTCCACATCAAGGAGCACCGATTGCCGACGTACTCAATAATGTCTTCCCAGAAGATACCTTTTTGGGTGGTTCATTTGAGGTCGTGTCTACAGCCGTCGGGACTTTAATTGATATGCTTTCCGGTGACGCTTCGGGCTCCGATGTACGTGCATTAACCGCTGAGTTCACGACAAATGGCATTGCATCGTTCAATGCCAGCTACCCTGCTGGTTTGCCAACATCGGAGTGTGGTGAAGGTCCAGCAAGTGTCAGCCTCAATGGTCACGACATTAGTTTATATTCTTGGGCCGGCACCGATACCGTCACAAACGTAACGGACCCATTAGATTACTTATTCGGCACCACCGGCTTACTGTTTTCGACTGAGAATAGTGATGGTATTACTGGTCGCTGTAGTAGCCATTTTGGCCAAGTTATTCGCGATGACTATACGATGAATCATGGTGATTTAATTAATCAGGTATTGGGTCTGCATACCTTGTTTGATACTGATCCTCTTTCTCTGTATCGCAGCCATGCGAATCGCTTGAAAGTCGCTGGACTTTAATACCCTAAACATCCAATGTTGAGCGCAATCAGTGCGGCTTTTGTCGCACTGTTTGTTAACTCAACCCCTCCCCGTTATCAGGCATTAAAAAGATACTCGAATCTATTCTCTAGCCCCAGTATACTCAGGCTCATTATTTATTGAATTTTCAATGGTTTATCGCTAAAAATAGACCCTTATTACCGAGCTAAAGAGACACCTTATGGATACTATTTTCACCCGTATCGCCGAAGAGCTGAACATTCGCCCGCAACAAGTACAAGCCTCTGTCGCCCTATTAGATGAAGGTGCCACCGTCCCCTTTATCTCTCGCTATCGTAAAGAAGTCACTGGTGCCCTGGATGATAGCCAGTTGCGTAATCTCGAAGAACGCCTGCGCTACTTACGTGAGATGGAAGACCGTCGCAGCACCATTATCAAAAGCATTGATGAACAAGGTAAATTAAGCGACGAGCTTAAACGCGATATTCTTAATGCTGATACAAAAACTCGCTTAGAAGATTTATACCTGCCTTATAAACAGAAACGTCGCACGAAAGGTGCCATTGCCATTGAGGCCGGCCTAGAACCATTGGCCAATAGTTTATTAGAAGATCCAAGCCAAACACCCGAAACCTTAGCCACCAGCTTTATCAGTGCTGACAAAGGCATTGCCGATACTAAAGCCGCATTAGATGGTGCCAAATATATCCTGATGGAACGCTTTGCAGAAGACGCAAACTTAATCAGCAAGGTACGTACGTTCTTAAAGCAAGAAGGCACCTTATCGGTTCGATTAGTACCGGGGAAAGAACAAGAAGGCGCCAAATTCAGCGATTATTTTGAACACGATGAGCCACTTAAAAGTGTACCGAGCCACAGAGCGTTAGCCATTTTACGCGGCCGTAATGAAGGGGTTATCAGCTTCAGCATCGTTACTGGCGATCCATCGGATAAACTAACACCTTCTCCTTGCGAAGCCATGATTGCAGATCACTTCAACTTGAAAAATGAAGGTCGCCCTGCCGATCGCTGGTTACATGAAGTCGTCCGCTGGACTTGGCGTATTAAGTTATTAACTCATTTAGAAACTGAGCTAATGACCAATGTACGTGAAGCCGCTGAAGAAGAAGCTATAAAAGTATTTGGCCAAAACCTGAAAGACCTGATTTTAGCCGCGCCTGCCGGCGCTAAAGCCACCATTGGCTTAGATCCAGGTTTGCGTACTGGGGTGAAAGTCGCGGTGGTGGATGCCACCGGTAAAGTTATCGATCACGATACGATTTATCCTACCCCACCACAGAATCGTTTAGCGGATTCCGCCAAAGTCATTACCGCCTTAATTCTTAAGCACAACGTCGAGCTTATCTCGATTGGTAATGGTACAGGCAGCCGAGAAACGGACAAGTTCGTTGGCGACATGATCAAAGCCAACCCTGCATTGAAGCAAGTGCAAAAAATCATGGTGAACGAGGCTGGCGCCTCTATCTATTCGGCATCTGAATTAGCCGCAAAAGAATTCCCAAATTTAGATGTGACCATTCGTGGAGCGGTCTCAATTGCTCGCCGCCTACAAGACCCATTGGCCGAATTAGTTAAGATCGAACCTAAATCCATTGGCGTAGGCCAGTACCAGCACGATGTAAACCAGACACAATTAGCCCGTGCTTTGGATGCTACTGTAGAAGACTGTGTGAACTCCGTCGGCGTGGATTTAAATATGGCCTCTGTGCCATTACTTACCCGAGTTTCCGGCTTAAATACCACCATCGCCAATAACATCGTAAATTATCGCGATGAGAACGGCGCATTTACCTCTCGCAAAGAACTGAAAAAAGTCCCACGCTTAGGCGAGAAAACCTTTGAACAAGCCGCAGGATTCTTACGTATTCACAATGCCGAAAACCCATTAGATTCTAGCTCGGTTCACCCTGAGGCCTATGGTGTTGTCAAAGAAATCGCCAAGCAGTCTAGCCGTGATATAAAGAGTTTAATCGGCGATGGATCTTTCTTAAAAGCCGTCAATGCAGCCCAATATTCAACCGAGGCGGTAGGTGAAATTACGGTAAAAGATATTCTAAAAGAGCTCGAAAAACCAGGCCGTGATCCTCGCCCTGAGTTTAAATTCGCCACCTTCTTAGACGGCGTTGAAGAAATAAAAGATCTGCGTCTGAACATGGTACTAGAAGGTGTTATTACTAACGTCACCAACTTCGGAGCTTTCGTTGATGTCGGTGTTCACCAAGATGGTCTTGTGCACATCTCCGCGATGTCCGATACCTTCATTAAAGATCCTCGCGAGGTCGTGAAGGCCGGGGATATTGTTAAAGTGAAAGTGATGGAAGTCGATGCCCCCCGCAAGCGTATCGCTCTCTCTATGCGTATGTCTGACGATGCCAATGAGCAGGCTAACGAAAAGACTCCCGGTGAGCGCAATAACCGCCGTGGTAATGGTCGCGGAAATCAAACGGCTAAAACCAGCTTTGGTCCAGGCAGCTCAAATGGAAATAATAAAGGTAGTAATCAAGGCCAGGCTCAGGGCGCCATGGCAAACGCACTCGCCGCGGCCTTTAAGAAGAAAAAGTAAACAGCCACAGGCAAATCGTCACGGCTAAATCATCACTGTGCATGGATTATCTTATTCATGGCACAGTGATTACCACACACCGCACTTACCTCTCTCGAACCATTGCCCTATAATGCAGACACTTTTACGGCTCGAACATTGAGGCATCCATTGGCTAATCCAACTTATACACACCTATTATCGTCTTTAGGTGAACAGAAGCAACTATCCCTTCTCGGTCGTATTCAGCGCGGGATAGAAAAAGAAGGGTTACGCTGCGAGCCAAATGGTCGCTTAAGCCAAACGCCTCACCCGCAAGCCCTCGGTTCTGCTTTGACTCACCCCAGCATTACCACGGATTATTCCGAAGCTTTATTAGAATTTATTACCCCCGTCTTTGATAACGCCAAAGATACTCTGCAGTTTATGCACAACCTGCATCAATACAGCTACAACAACATGGGTGATGAACTAATCTGGCCCGCTTCCATGCCGTGTATTATCAACGGCGAAAAAAGCATCCCGATTGCCCAATATGGCTACTCAAATTTAGGCCAACTAAAACACGCTTATCGTCACGGCTTGTGGCACCGCTATGGCCGCACGATGCAAGCGATCGCGGGTATCCATTATAACTTCTCCATGCCAGAAGAAATTTGGCCAGTGCTATATAAAGAGCAATATCAAACACAGCCGGATGCAGAGCAGTTAAAAGACTTTATTTCACAAAAGTACTTTGGCCTAATTCGCAACTTCCGCCGTAACTCTTGGATCTTAAGTTACTTATTCGGTGCCTCTCCTGCAGTTTGCTCTTCTTTTTTAGAAGGTCAGGCACATGAACTCGATACTTTTAAAGATCATACGCTTTATTTACCTTATGCCACCTCATTACGCATGAGTGATCTGGGCTATCAAAATAATGCCCAAGCGGAATTAATCGTTTGTTATAACAGTGTTGATAACTACGTTTCCACATTATCAGAAGCGGTTACAAAACCGGTTGCTGCCTATGAAGAAATTGGCTTGCAAGGTGAAGACGGACAGTTCAAACAGCTGAATACCAGCTTGCTGCAAATTGAAAATGAGTATTACAGCGATATTCGCCCCAAGCGCATCGGCAATGGCGACGAAAAACCACTGCAAGCATTAGCCAATCATGGCGTGGAATACATTGAAGTACGTTGTACCGATATCAATCCATTTTTGACGCTGGGCATGGATGAAACACACATCCATTTCTTAGACCTGTTTTTAACCCATTGTTTGTTTTCTGATAGCCCAGAAATTAATAATGACGAATATCGTGAGATTAAAGCAAACCAACACGACTCGGTAATGCAAGGTCGAAATCCAGAACTAGAGCTGAGAAAAAATGGGAAATCTATTGGTTTACGTCAATGGGGGAACGAGCTTTTAGCCGAGTTATCGACCTTAGCCCTATCCATGGATGAAGCCGCAGGCAATCAACAATACAGCTCTGCATTAGCTCAGCAACAAGCCAAGCTGGACGATGACTCACTCACACCTTCTGCGCAATATTTAGCACAAATGCAGGAAGAAAATTTAGAGTTTGCTCAACTAACGTTAAAGCTAGCAAAGCAACGAGCGGAAGAATTTAATCAACCACTCGATGATACGCTAAATCAAGAGATGCAATTACAAGCTCAGCAGAGCTTAATGCAGCAAGCAGAAATAGAAGCGGGAGATCAAATAGACTTCCCTAGCTTCTTAAAACAATATCTCGCACGTTAGCGATTACTCAAAGCTTCGTCGAACACTTAATTTTGTACGACGAAGTTTTCAAAGTACAAGTCATCAACAAAAGGCATGCCTTCAAGCTCTGTCATTAACGCTCGTACCTCATCGAGTGCAACTTTACGTAAAGTTTCTCGCCCCGAAGTAGAATTCACGATATCACTGTCTTGTGCAGTTAATAGGAATACTAGATTATTCCGTATATAAGGACGATGCGTCGAAACCGCTGTTGCCGCCGAAGCACCGGTAACTTTCAACGCGACCTCAGTACGTAGATATTTCATCCGCCCTGTATTGCCATAATTAACCACAAAAGCTGGGGTTAAATGGATATACTTAGTCTCGCTCGCGCCAGCGGCTTGGCTAAGGTTAGCGAAAGAAAATAAGATTAATCCTGCCAAAGGCAGAAGAAACTTGAACATTATCAATACTCCCAAGTCTGAATAGATTCAAAATAGATATCTATAGAATAGAACAGTATCAATAATCAGAAAGAAGAAAGGACAAAGAATGCGTCTTAACCTAAAAATGCTCTGCCTTACGGGGTTCATCACCTGTATTACTTTATTAGCCAGTGCTTATTATTTTCAGTTTGCTTTAGAGATGGAGCCTTGCCCGCTGTGCATCATGCAAAGAGTCGCGACCCTCATGGTTGCTCTAGGTTGCCTAGCAGGATTCTTCCTAGTTGAACGCCCCATCGGCTTATTGCTTGCTTCTGGCTGGACATTATTATCTTCCTTCTTTGGTATTTATTTAGCCCATCATCATAACTGGCTACAGAACTTACCCGCAGACCAAGTGCCTTCCTGTGGGCCGAGTCTTGAATACATGCTAGATGCCTTCCCGATAATGGAAGTCATCACGGTATTACTGCGTGGAAATGGCAATTGCGCTGAAGTTTCTTGGAGCTTTGCGGGGTTATCCATGCCAGGCTGGTTATTAGTCTTCTTTATCGGTTTTGCAATCGCTTCTGCTTATGGTCTTTTCACTGCTTGGAAAGCCCGTAAATAATAATTTGTCATAGCGGCTCAGGACATTGCCTTAGCCACTTAGCATACCTAACACGCCTAGAACCCCATCAAGCATAGATATGTCACTTTGCAAGCAAAAAAAGTGAAAAAACTTGCTTGCAACTAGGTGTCTAGCCTGACTATATTGGGGGTAAATCAGATCCAAGAAGAACAAGGAATTGGGGCATGTTAGAAGGTTGCAAAACAGCACAAGAGCGTTGGGGCGGAGTACATAAGCTGATTGACGGTTGGTTGAATGAACGCCAAGACGTTATCGTATTATTCTGCGGTATCAATACCTTAAAACCTTTTTCTCCTCGAGAAACTCCGGTATCGATAAAAATTCAAGCTTTCTGCCAAATCCTAATGGATTATTGCTCGGCAGGTCATTTTGAGATCTACCAGCAATTATTGGACGAAGCGAAGCAATACGATGATGGTGGTACTGAACTCGCTAATCGTGCTTACCCAGTATTAGAAGAAATGACCCAACAATGTGTCGACTTCAATGATAAATACGATACCGCCGAGCATTGTTTAGAAAAGATCGCTGATCTAAGCAAAGACCTTTCAGAGCTTGGTGAAATGCTTAGCGAGCGCTTTGAACTAGAAGATCAGCTAATAGAAAAACTGCACAACGTACATCGTGATCTTGTCGCTAGTTAATTAGCCGAGTAGAAAATTAGTCTCTAACTAAATTTCTACTAAACTGACTTCATACTCGACCTTTTTTCAGGGATGACTATGAAGTCAGCACTCATAAAATTATTAATACCTTCCATATTACTCAGCAGCTTATTCTTAACCGCCTGCGATTCGGGTAAACAACCTCATTCTTTTGATGAACTCACTAGCCAAGGCGCGCACTCTCTGTGCCTTAATCAAGATGCTAGTTTTGCTTTTGTCGGTTCCATTCATCATGGGGGCAGCCTATGGCGCTTAAAGCCTTTTGACCGTTTATTTAACTGGAATCATCAAGCCGACAAAAATAGCAGTATCGTCAGCTGTGATTTCTCACCGGAAGGTAATTTTGTCGCCACCACAGATAACCGCACTATTGCCCTTTGGAATAGTAAAACAGGTGAAGCGATTTGGTTATGGAATGCCCCAGGAGATATTCATAACATTGCACTCAGTGCCAATGGGCAATATGCCTTATTAGCCATGGCCGATTACACAGCAACTCTGTTTGATATCAAAAACGGCGGTATCAAACGAACATTACGCCATGATGGAGTTGTTTATGATGTTAGCCTCGACCAACAAGGAAAACTGGCAGCCAGTGCCAGTGATGATTCCAGTGCGAGGATTTGGGACTTAACCAATGGCAAACAACTTCATCGCCTAGAGCATAATAACCAAGTGCGCAGTGCTGAAATCTCTCCAGATGGACGTTTTGTTTTTACCTCGGCTCTCGGTGATCCTGGCCGTCTATGGAATACCAAGTCAGGCAAAGTGATTGCAGAGTTTCCAATCAATAGCGGTTTCTATAATAGTATTCGCTTTAATAAAGACAGTTCGCAGATATTAACGGGCAGCAGTGCGGGTAAAGTTCAACTTTGGCAAAGCCAAACTGCCAAGTTAAAAAATACTTGGCAGGCCGTACCTAGAAATAAATGGGTCAGCAATAATGTGCTAGTCGAGGACGTTTCTTTCTCGAAACAAGGTTATGTGGCAAGTGGATCAAACGGTCGCATTTTTCATTTGAAATAAAGCGTGAAAGATCCAACCTCAATTAAACCCTTAGCGGCCTCGAGTCGCTTGATCTATTGTCTGTTTTCTATCGTCCATCACTTGTTGCATATTAGTCGCATCTTCTAACATTTTAGAGACTTTTTCTAATGGTACAGTCATAGGTAGTGGTATTGCGGGGGCTTTTTCTTTAACTGCCTCTTTCTTGACGATCTGTTCTTTTTCTTCTTTTTTCTCCATACGCAAACCTTGAATCAAGTTGGTATTGGTATTTACTGTGACCGTTTCCATAGTTTGGCCAACTTGAGGTTGATCTGAATAATGCCAAGTGCCATCCTCGTCCTGCCATTTATAGAAGGACTGGCTGGTATTTACAGCGCTATTACTTTTAGCGCTATCAGATGACTCCCAAGGCGCCTCCATAAAAGCTGTTCCATCAGGTTTTTTCATTAGCATGGGTCCTGCAAATGCAATGGCAACCAAAACAATCATAATAAAAATAGGGCGTTTCATCCGTGTATCCTTCATCTATATTCAAACTACAGCCATTATAGCCTATGCTTAATAGAAATAAGATACAGGGATTTTCAAATACAGTGATGGAAGAAAGCGGCGTGACAGAAGAGACAAAGTTTATCCACCGCCCCAATGCCCGGGTAATCAGTCAGACTCAGCCGACCCGAATTCTTATTGCAAATGCAAAAGGAGGCTGTGGTAAAACAACCATGGCCACCAATATTGCCAGTTATTTTGCCACTCAAGGGGAAGAAACAGCAATTGTTGATTATGACCCTCAAGGCTCCAGTATGGACTGGTTATCTGCTCGTGATCCTCACCTTGCTCAAATTACCGGTGTTGCTGCGTATAAAAATCAAAATCCAAACTCGACTCGAAGCTACAGTTTAAGAGTTCCACCTACCACTTCTCGTATTGTGTTAGATACTCCTGCAGGTCTTACCGGCCACATTTTATCTGACATGATTCAAGCTTCCGACTTTATCGTCATCCCTGTTATTCCGTCGGCCATCGATATCCGTGCCGCAACCGGCTTTATTCGCGATGTTTTATTAAGCCGTGCTTATCGTGCGAATAAGAAACCAATTGCCGTTGTCGCCAATCGCGTGAAGAAAAATACTCTCATCTACCAAAAACTAGAACGCTTTTTAAATAGCCTAAATATTCCTTTTATAACCTCGTTTAGAGATACACAACATTACGTTCGAGCTTCGGAACATGGTCTTGGATTAGCAGATTTTGAACAACGAGATGCCAAAGACAAACTGGAATGGCAACCGATGTTAGAGTGGATTGAGCAGCAAATCAGTTTAAAACTCAAAAAATAAAAAGTTTTTTCGCAAAAAACTAATTTATATTCTATTTCTCACCTAAAATTAATGGATAGTAATTTGCTTCTAAGTATAATTACGCAGTCTATTATGTCAGTCCTCGAGGAAATCCCATGGCCGCTCGCAAAACCACAGCTAAAAAGCCTGCAGTAAAAAAAGTTGCTGCAAAGAAAACCGTAGCTAAAAAAGCTCCAGCTAAGAAAGTTGCTGCTAAGAAAGCTCCAGCTAAAAAAGTTGTATTGAATCCAGTTGAATTATTGCAAAAAGAAATTGCTGCATTAGAAGTGAAATTGGAAAAAGCGCGCCAGAAGATGAGCACTGATGCTGATAAAGCATTAGCAAAAGCTAAAACTGCACAAACTAAAGCGGCTGCTGCATTATCTAAAGCAAACGCTGCTAAGAAGAAAGCGGCTGATAAAGCTAAAGCTAAAAAGTCTGCAGCAACCGTTAAAGCGCTTGAAGCCGCTAAAGCGAAAGTTGAAACGGCTAAGCAGTCTGTTTCAGCAGCTAAAGAAGTATTCGCTGCTGCTAAAGCAACAGCAACAACGGCTAAAGCAGAAGCTGATGCCGCCGCTACGATTGCTAAAGCAACTGCTGCTGTAGAAAAAGATCAACAGAAAGCTGCTGCTGCTGCCGCTAAGAAGCAAGCTGCTGCTGATAAGAAAGCCGCTGCTGCTGCTAAGAAGAAAGAAGCCGCTGCTGCTAAGAAAGAAGCTGCTAAAGCTAAGAAAGCTGCAACAGCTGCTAAGCAAAAAGAAGCTGCTGCTGCGAAAAAAGCCGCCACTAAAGCTAAAAAAGCCGCTGCTGCCGCTAAAAAGAAAGAAGCCGCTGCTGCTAAGAAAGAAGCTGCTAAAGCTAAAAAAGCCGCTAAGAAGCCAGCTGCTAAGAAAGCTGCCGCTAAGCCTGCTAAAAAAGTAGTTGCTAAGAAAACTGCTGCTAAGCCTGCTAAAAAAGTAGCTGCTAAGAAAACTGCTGCTAAACCTGCTAAAAAAGTAGCTGCCAAGAAAACGGCTGCTAAGCCTGCTAAAAAAGTAGTTGCTAAGAAAGCCGCTGCTAAACCTGCTAAAGCAGAGAAAAAAGTAGCTGCTAAACCAGCTAAAAAAGCCGCTAAGAAAGTTGTTGCTAAAAAAGCTCCTGTTGCCAAGCCAGCTAAAGTAGAAGCGAAGCCAGTTGCGAAACCTGCTCCTGTAGCAGCTGCTAAGCCTGTTACTGCTCCTGCTGCTAAGCCAGCTCAATCTCTTGCAGGTGCTATCCACTCTGCAGCAGAATCTAAGCCAGCTTCAGTTGCTCCAGTAGCCGCTGAAGTTAAGCCAACAGCTCCAGCTGCTGGTAGCTTGTTCTCTCAGAACGAAAACAAGTAATCGCGAACGCTATTAAATAAGCATTTGCGAAAAGGCCGAATGGGGTGCTCTATTAAAGAGCAGACCACTCGGCCTTTTTTTATTGCTTAGAACTAATCCCTAAGGCTTCTCACCATTCGCCAAGCGGCGATTCACATCAGCAATCACGCCTTCTAAATCAGCCACTGAATCAATCACATAGTGCGCGCCCACGTTGAATAAACGCTGCTCCGCTTTCTCACGATAGACCTGTTGCTCTTCACTCGATAATACTTCCCAGGCAGAACGATCTAAGCCAACTTCGTTACCCGAACAACTTACCCCAACCGTCCACATCCCTGCGCGCAAGCCTTCGGTAATGCCCGGTAAGGTATCATCAACCTTGATACACGCATTCACATGACCCACTTCTAATTCCATCGCAACTTTTAAGGCCATATCCGGGAAAGGACGTCCACGAACAACGTCCGTCGCGAAAACGGTTGAAGCCGGTGTATAACCTTGGTCTTTTGCCGCAATCAAAGCCGGCTCCATCATACCAGGACCATAACCTGTATTTCCGCCGACCTTAATGCCTTTAGCAATCAACTGATCAAACATCGCTTTCCAACCTGGAATCAGTTGGCTACGCTCAGCAACAATACGAGTTTGCAAGGGCGCGAATAAATCGTATAAGCGCTTGATATCGTCTTCTGTCGATACTTGTCCTTTAAGCGCTAACCAAGCATCCGCAATGCGTGGGTTCGCCAACATACGGCGAATGTGCTCACTCTTTTCAGTGCCCATTGGTTCGCGAGCTTCTGCCTGGCTCACTTCAATGCCTTCTTGCTTGAACAACTCCATAAAAGCATACACAGGGGCTAACGAACCAAAATCGATAGTGGTTCCTGCCCAATCTAAAATCAACGCCTCTACAGGGCCTGCACAAAAAACTTTTGTCTTAAGCATAACTATTTCTCTCTTTCACAACACGCGTGTGTTCAATTAATAATTCGTAAAAATCGTCTAAGGTCAGCTGAGAATAATCAGCGTCTTTTCTCTCAACTTGCTTGCCTAACTCATCGTATTTGCGCAATAACAAAGCATCAGCAAACCAAGGGCTCGACTCAAAAGCGTGGCAAGTACTGGCATCCATCAAACCACCCTGTAATAAAAAGCTGTGGTAAGAAGCTTGAGACAAACCTTGTCGATAATCTTCTTGAGTCGATACCTGATAACGCTTCGCCGCAACATGTAAACGCACAGGTTTAACGATCTCATCATCAAAGTGCTGGGCTAGAAAACTCGCCCCAACTTTCTCGTGATAACCGTTTTGATCATCCTCTTCAGGGTGACTCGCTGTTTCGCTATACGTTACTAAATGGCCAATATCATGCAGTAAAGCCGCGGCAATAATGTGCTCGGGTGCATTATCTTGTTGAGCAAACCAAGCACACTGCAGCGCATGTTCAAGCTGACTCACCTCCTCTCCTAAGGGCAAATGCCCCCACTGATGAAAAGGTGCTAATACCGCATCGACCGACTTACGCGCTAACGTTCTCAAGCGCATCTTCTTGCTCCCAGAATTTGTTATTCGCTAAAGCAACCAGCAAACGCTGCATATCTTCTGGATACACCTCGCCAATATGACCAATGCGGAAGCATGGAGTCGCAGTGACCTTGCCGGGATAAATCACAAAGCCTTCTTCTTTTAGACATTCATACAATTTGTTGAAATCAAACAGATTCGAGTCTGGGTAAACAAAGGTCGAAATAAACGGCGATTGCTTGTCATCATCTACCACACACTGAAAACCTTGAGCCTTCATCCCCTTGATCAAGGTCTGATGATTAGCAGCGTAACGTTTTGCTCGCGCCGCAATACCACCTTCACTATTCAGCTCGGCCAACGCTTGCTGGAAAGCACGCACAACATGGGTTGGTGAGGTGAAGCGCCATTTGCCATGATTGTCTTCCATGGTTTTCCATTGAGAAAATAAATCCAAACTTAATGAACGCGCACGCCCCTCACATAATAAAAGCTCGCTCTGCTTAGCAATTACAAAGCCCATGCCCGGTACGCCTTGAATGCATTTGTTGGCGCTACTAATAAGAAAGTCGATACCTAAATCAGCCACCTTAATATCAATGCCGGCAAAAGAACTCATTGCATCAACCAGCAGCACTTTGCCGGCCTCTTTCACAATAGGGGCGTAGTCTTCAATGGGGTTTAAAATGCCCGACGTTGTTTCGCAATGCACCATCGCTACATGAGTAATATCTGTATCACGGGCTAGCATCTCAGTGAGTGCGACCGTCGAAACCCACTCGTGTTCAGCAACCACTAAAGTGACTACGGCAATATTTAAATATTCAGCGATTTCAGCAATGCGCTGACCATAAGCGCCATTGGCCAGTACCAGCGCCTTACCATCGCGAGGGATAAAACTACCCAGCATCGCCTCTACAGAAAAAGTACCGCTGCCCTGCATCGGCACACAGTCAAAGTCATCTGCGCCCTGCCCCAGCATCGCCAGTAGTCTGGTCCGCATCTCAACAGTCATGGCACGGAAGTCACCGTCCCAGCTGCCCCAATCGCGCAGCATCGCAGATTTTACCGGGTATGAGGTCGTAAGCGGCCCCGGTGTCAACAAATATGGCTCACCCAGCCGGGGGGCAGGAAGTGCGCTGTCATGGTTCGTCATGATCGTCTCCGGACACTCGTTTCAAAGCAAGCATTGCGGGATTTCAATCTATATGTAAAATTGCAAATAACGATCAGTCGATAAGCTGAGCCTATACCAAAACCAGAGGACACCCAATGCGCCACAGTCAGTTAAAAGCCTTTCACCATGTGGCCATGCTCGGGGGCTTTTCGCGCGCTGCAGAAGCCCTGCATTTGACGCAACCGGCGATTTCAGAACAGGTGCGAAAGCTGGAACAAGAACACGATGTGTTGCTGTTCAGCCGTGACCGAAAGCGGGTAACATTGACCGAACCTGGTGAGCAGCTATTCCTGCGGACCAAACAGTATTTCGAGATCGAACAGCACATTCACGACTACCTGACAGAAAACAGCGCTGCGGTTCACGGAATTCTGCGGATTGTTGCGGATTCAGCCCACCATGTAACGGACATCCTGCGTGCCTATCGTCAGCGCTATCCCAATGTCACCCTTAGCCTGCGGGTTGGCAATACCGAGGAAATCCTGGAAGAGCTGCGATCCTATAATGCCGAAATTGGCGTGGCTGGCAGCCCATCCCCCGGCAAAGACATGGACATACTGGATCTCGGCGCAACTGAGATTATAGGCTATGCCAGCAAAGACCTGCTGCCTGCCGGCAAGACGTCGGTCACGGTAAAGGAACTGTCGAAACTGCCGCTGATTTTTCGCGAGCAAGGATCAAAGACCCGCGAGAAGCTGGTTCAGGCCGCAGCGAAAAAGAAATTCTCATTATACCCGGCAATCGAGGCCGAAGGGCGCGAGGCAGTACGCGAAGTCGTGGCCTCGGGCGCAGGCATCGGGTTTGTGTCGAAGGCAGAGTTCGTAAATGACGAACGGCTGGTACCGCTAAAGATCAAAGATCTGGACATCAGCATGAGTGAATCGCTGGTGCACCTATCCCAGCGACGGGACGTCAAAGTCATACGATCCTTCATGGATTGTGCCCGCGGCCTTCAGGCATAAAAAAAACCCGCCAAGGTCATTGGCGGGGTACTCATTAACAACGATTTATCACCTAGCGTGCCCGCCATGCCTGGGTGCGGCGCAGGACGCCCTTGGACAGGATCAGGTGAATGATGCGTGCGCCTGCGTTGGTGTAGAAGATCATCATCCCCATCGCCGCAGCCGGGGCGATA
>CAJVZR010000036.1 GCA_913019965.1 uncultured Oleispira sp. | reverse complement strand
CGCATTGCTGGAGACATTAAAAATGTGCGTGGTGATATCACGTTAATATTAAATGATCAGCAGGTTATGCTAAGCAGCGATCAAGAGTTTCTATTTGATATTGCCTATGGAGAAAAATTTACCTTATTGGCTGAATCAAATCTAGCGGATGAACTGTGTATAGTCTCGAGTCCAGTACACGATGGAACCGTTAAGATAGAGTCGATTGCTATCTCATGTATTACTCGCACAGCTACGCAATTAGCATTGAACTCAGTTACTAATGGTTTCTTACGCGCATGTATAGAAGAGCAAGGATCAAGTTGGGTTGATGAGGTCGTTGAGCTGGATTGTAGGTATGTTTATGATTTCTCTCGATTGTGTGATGGTGGTTTAGAGCTCGAGTTTATGTCTGACGAAACTACTTTTTCTAGTTCTAACTCTGATTGTTTACTCGAAGATTTAGATAACGCAGATGGAATTGAAGAATTTGTTTTTTTGAAAAAGCTAGAGCTAAGTACAGGAAATGGCTATTCGAATGATGATGGATCTAAGTTGAACAATATTGATTTAACTAAGAATGTACTACTGGAAGAGCTTGATATTGAAGTTGCCAATATTGATATCTCAGGATTAAATGAATTAACAAACCTGACTATATCGGGTTATGAAGAAAAAACTATTGATGTTAGTGAATTTGTTAATTTAAAAACGTTAGCTATTTTTTCGCTTAATCTTGAAAATATAAAATTAAATTCTTTAGCTAAACTCGAAATTATTGGGTTTATGTCATTTAAATTAGAGTCAATTGATCTTTCTAGATTACCAAATTTGAAAGCTATAATTTCTTCTTATAGCAAGATAGAGAGTCTTGATGTTTCAAATAACATGAATCTTGAATGGATTGTGATGTTGTCTTCTCCACTTAAATCACTTTCTATAATTAATAATAAAAAATTAACAAATTTAAGTCTGTGGGGTAACGAAATCGAATTTATCGATGTCTCTAATAACAAAAACCTGACTTCTCTTGATCTAAATTATAATAAACTAAAATCTGTGCCTGTCGGTATAAGAGCGATTAAGGATAAATCAGCAGAAATAAACCTGGAAGATAATCCATTTACAGAAAATGCTAAGGCTGAATTAATGCAGCTTAAACAAGAATATGAGAACCTAATATTTGATGAGTAACTGCTGATAAAAGGACAAAAACAGCAGGGTAACCCTTCTTATTTTGTCCTTAAAGCGAAGTAGATATATCTTTACTGAATATTTCCTAATAAGCTACCTTTCTGCAACTGCATCAACTTTTGATCCCCATGAAACATCTGCATATTGTCTTCTTTGATTAACGAAAAGAAAGTGAAACAAATTTCACTGTGCATGGCTTTTTCTTGAGCCGCTTGTGCCGAAGCCATGTCTTGCCAATGAACAATATCAATCCACTTGCCGTTACCTATTTCAACCAGTTCACGATTAATAAACCCGTCCCATGATTGAATTGTTTTCTCCATAGCTTTTGCGGCAGCTAAAAGCGTATCATTGGTAACAGTATCGCGTGCTTCGAAAATAACAACTTCAGTCGCGATCGTTGTTTGACTGCTAGAGCCTGCCTTTGCATTAAGTGAAAATGCAATTATTAAAAGCGAGAAGAATAGGGTTGTGAATAAGCTAGTTAATTTCAATTTTTTGGCCTTTATAAAATGAATGTTAGGCCAGTGTATGGATAAGTTATGACAGAAGCTGTCAGTAGAGATCGGCGATGGAGTCGATTAATAAGGCATGTTCCGGTAATTGTTCGACATCGCTTGTTTGAAATTTCCCCGTTTTCACTAAGCAGGCATTTAGCCCTGCTTGCGTCGCGGCAATGACATCACCTTGAATATCATCCCCTATCATTAAGCACTGCTCAGCTTTAAAGGGAGTTGAAGCGACTACCTGCTTAAAAAACTCGGTAGAAGGTTTGCCCATGATGATTGCGGGCTGGCCGCTGGCCCATTCTAAACCATGGATAAAGGCACCCGCTTCTAAGCACAATCCCTCTGCTGATTTGTAATATTTATTCTTCCCTATGGCGATGAGTGGTAATCCTTGCCGGCAAAGTAAAAAGGCTTTGTTGAGGTTGGCAAAGTTTAATTTATCTTTGCTTTCACCTATAAGTACACAATTCGGATTATCTTGTGCTATGTCGGAGAAATCTGTCGCTAATGCATCATTGATAATACAGTAAGGCCGTAAGTTACGTGCTTGAATGTAGGATTTCGCGGCTTGAGGAGCACTGAACAGTTCACTTGGGTCGATTGGGATGTTGAATCCTGCAAGCTGGTCGATAACTTGTTGCTGGCACTTAGAGGCAGTATTGGTGACGAATCTTAATGTAAGCCCCGTATCTCTTGCGTATTGAACAATGTCACTGGCACCAGAGATTACTTGCTGGCCTTCAAATAATACACCGCTGAGATCAAAAAAAAGAGCCTGGTAGGGTAAGGGCATAAAGGATCCTCCTACCCACCAGTATAGTCAGCACTTTGTATTTTTTTGCTGTGCTAATTAACTTTTCGTAACTTTTTCGTAACTGTTTTTAAGCTTTTCTGTGCAGGCTTTCTTGGCTTCATCGTCAGACATAGTTTTTTTGTAATCGGCTAAGCACATTTTATATAGAGGCTGAGCTTCCTTTAATAAGTCTTTATTGAGCATGTCTTTAGGTATGCTTTTATTTGCACACGCCATGGTGGTTAAGGCTAGGGAAAGAATTAGGATTGCTTTAAGCATAGTATCGCCAACGGGTTAAGGTTAAAGGCGGAATAATATGATTAATGCGAAAATGAAGCCAGTCGTTACTGGTTTAGAGGAGAGATTTTGATGGAATTTTACAATCTAATAATAAGGGCGCTAATAACGCCCTTTGCTGAACTGTTCTCGTGCTTGCTGCTTTTTACGTTCACTTTTACGTAATAAAACGTACATAGCACCCGCGCCGCCATCCTTAGGCTGAGCAGTATGGTAGGCCATCACATCTTCTAGCTGGGGAAGCCAGTGGATAAGGTAGCTCTTTAATAACGCGGGGTCTTCAACATTACGATCGCCTTTACCCGGTAAAATGAGTACGGTGCGTAAATCGTATTTCATGCAATCGCTGATAAAGCTGAAAACCATTTCGCGGGCTTTCTCAATGGTCATGCGATGGAGGTCTAAACGAGCATCAATCGGGTATTTACCTTGGCGTAATTTGCGAAAGACACCATCTTGAATACCATGGCATTTAAAACCAAGTACGTCATGTGGCTGCACGCGCTCAACTTCATAATGTTGCAGGTGATTAGGGTCTGCGCTAATCTGCTCGCGAGTCGCCGCTTGCTGGCGTAGCTTATGCGCTTCTGTCGCTTTATGCGGTTTAGCAAGGTCAGCTTTTTTAGCTTGCTGGATCTTTTTTACTCCCTGCATTTCTTGCAGGAAGAAGTCATCATCGTCTGTCATAACTGTCTGCTACTAATATCTTGCGATGTACATAAGCGTATTAGTATAACATCTTGCACACGGGCTCGTTAATACTGACTCTTCTTTACTTTTTTATGACGTATTTATATCAACGAAAGTCTATATTGGTTGTCTATCCATATAGAACAACTAAATAACAATAAGAAGTTGGATGATGAAAAATATAATTATTACTTTAATGCTGGCCATCGGTATCACATCGGTCGTTATGGCGACGCAAGGCCAGCATGGCCAAATCGTTGATTGGGATCAGCTTAACTTAACGGACAATCAAGAAGAATTGGTTCAAACTATTCGCGATGATTATAGGGATCAGTTCCAATTAGTCAGAAAATCTCCTTTTAATAAAGCTGAAAAGTCTCAGCAATATTCGGTCCTACGCGAAACTCTGGTTGTTAAGTTACAAACGGTTTTAACTGAAGAACAAAATCTTAAAGCGGGTAATTTGTTGATAGAGAAGATGGAAAAGCGAATGGCGAAAAAACTGGATCGCTTAACCAAGAAGTTATCGTTAACAGCGGAGCAGAATATTAATTTACAGCAAGCGCTGGTTAAAAAATTAACACCGATTAAAAATCAATTAATGCAGTGGGATATTCCTAGTGCAAGTGACCGCCAACAGTTATTCGATCAACTTGATCAAATGATGCCTGCGTTACTGTCTCGAGATCAACTTGCTCGATGGCAGATCATTAAGCAAAACCGCATTCAATCTCTAGCATAAAGTTATCGGGCAATCATAGTTGCTTGATCATCCTGCCGCTTGGGCCAGCGCTATCAAAAGAGCATAGCGCCCTCCTTTCCCTATTATGACCAGCAGTATAAATAAACTGAAACGTGTTTTCGCTAAGCCGGCCACTAACGTTATGGGGTCGCCGATAATCGGCATCCAAGCTAATAACAAACTCCAGTAACCATAACGATTGTAAAGGCTTTGGGCTTGTGCCCATGAACGAGTATCTTGATATTTTTGTTCGATATAGCGGCTAGCGCCATACCCGAGCGCATAATTTATGCAGCTGCCTAGGCTATTGCCCAGTGTCGCCACAAGCCAAAGAGCGATTGCATTATGGCCTTGGTCTAAGAGCGCTAATAAAACAATTTCTGAGCCCATTGGAAATAATGTGGCGGCAATCAATGCTGAGAAGAATAAGCCAATAAGTTCCATGAGCTCTTATAGATACCGATAAAAAGTTAGAAGCTATAAACTAATGTTACGCCAACGAGTGAATCGGTATTTTTTGTACCTTCAGGAACTTCGTCAGTATGCTTCACTTGATAGTTAATCTTCATTGCTAGAGTACCAACAAGAGTACTTTGTAAGCCCATATCCGACTTATATACGACGTTTGAATCGCCACCTTCAATGGTAATCACCTCGGTGAATTTTGCGCCTTCGCCAATTTTAACTTCGAGGTTTAGGCTGAAGCGGCCAACAGCTTCTTCTTCAATTTTTTCATCATGTTCATTACGAGTTTCTAAAGCGTTACGTCGATAACCTGGACCGACTTCTAGATCAAGCTTTCCTTGTTCATCATTCCAAGCACGATAACCATAACCCAGTGATACAGTACTTTGGTATTGATAACCACTAAAGCGATCGTCTTCATAGGATAATAGTGAAGTAAAATAGTCGAATTCACCTAATGAATAATCGAGCTTAAATTCTGATAGATATTTTTCTTTTGATGGATCACCACTTTCTTCACTGGTGAGGGCTTCTACTTTGAATGCCGTTTTTAATGGCTGTAAGTCTCGGACAATATTGAATTTACCGTTAAAGCTTTGGGTATCACTATTACCGCTGGTCTGAATGAAACCCAGTTCAGAGCTACCAGACCATTGTGCTTGTGGTGGTACTGCTGGCGCTTGAGTATCAGATGTCGTATTGGTTTCAGCGGTTTGGCCTGTTGCAGCGATAGAAAGCAAGCTGGTGAGTAAGCATGAGGAGAGTGCTACTTTGTTCATTATAAACTCCGCGTTATCGATAGTTGAATTAAGCATAGATATGACTGTTAATTTAGATGAATTACGATCATTTATACAGTCGAGAGTCAGAGTTTTTACAGCATTTAACTTAGAGAGTATCTAAATTTAACCGGCAATAGGCTTATTGTTGGAACAATCAGTTCGAACAGTTTATTTTTTGATCTGTTATTATCAGTGGATAATTACATATAAAGTCGTTCCATTGGTGGTTAATCCGTGAGAGATGAAATCGTTTCTGCGCCCGTAAGTGGTGTCCTATACAAGTTAACTATGCCGATGGTGATCGGTATCATTGCGGTATTTTTCTTCAATCTCGTTGATATGTTCTTTATCGGCTTATTGGGAACGACCAGCCTTGCGGCAGTGAGTTTTACTATGCCGATTGCGATGCTGGTCATGAATCTAGCAATTGGTCTAGGGATCGCCTCATCAGCATTAATCGCTCGAGCGATTGGCGCGAATGAGCAGAAAAGGGCTCAGCATTATGTCGTTGCCAGTTTATTATTAACCACAATCATTGCCAGTATCATGCTAGTGCTAGGGTTAAGTTTTAATGATAAATTATTTCTTTTATTAGGCGCAGAGCCGACACTATTACCGGTTATTTGGCAGTTCATGCAATTTTGGTGGCCTGGTGCTTGGATGATGATGTTTATGATTGTGATCAATAGCAGCATGCGCGCGGTCGGTAATACTAAGTTACCGAGTATGATGATGTTAGGTTCGGCGGTATTGAACGCGATTTTAGATCCTATTCTTATTTTTGGGGTCGGCCCGATAGAAGGCATGGGCATTGCTGGAGCTGCTTTGGCGAGTACTATTTGTTGGGCAATCGTTGTGGTCGTCATGGTTTATTCACTGGCGAAAATAGATCTCTTACATTGGGCTCAGCTCACGCTTAAAGAACTTATTAGTATATGGCAGCGGTTAACGGTAATTGGTATTCCTGCGATAGTGACGAATGTTTTAGTGCCCATCGCCAGTGGTATTTTGTTAGCCATGATTGCTCCGATGGGAGAGCAAGCGGTTGCCGCGTTTGGGGTTGGGGCGAGAATAGAGCCTTTCGCGATTGTTGTGATTTTGGCGTTAACCTCGACGATTCCAGTATTTGTTGGTCAAAATTTTGCGGCAGGTCAGCATGAGCGAATCTGGCAGGCACTGTCGATTTCGGTGAAATTTATTTTAATTTGGCAATTGGCGGTATGGCTACTACTGTGGTTAGTTTCGCCGTTAATCGCCATGATCTTTTCTCAAGACCCTGTGGTAATTGAGAAGGTGGGTCATTATTTGATGTTGATGCCGATTGGTTATGCGGGAATGGGGATTGTGCTTTGTGCCAATGCGGCATTGAATGCATTGCAACATACTGGGGTTTCAATGTTATTGAACCTAGTAAGACTTTCAGCCTTTTATGTTCCCCTCGCGTGGATCGGTGGCCAGTATTATGGTTTTGAAGGTTTGTTACTCGGCGCATCCATCGGCAATTTAGTTGCAGGACTGATCGTTTGGGGACTAATTCGTAAAGCGCAGGCCAAAGAAGCCTTTGGCGTGCATAATTATTCAACCGAGCTAGTGATAGAAAAAGCGTAACGGTTACTTACGAAAGCGACCTAGAAAGAAGTCTTTTAACATAACCCAGTCACCGATAAAGCTGTATAGCGGATATTTAAAGGTGGCAGGGCGATTGTGTTCAATAAAAAAGTGCGCGACCCAAGCAAATCCATATCCCATCAATGGTGTAAACCATAGCGCCATATAATCTCCCGTTGCTATCGCATAAGAGATAATGGCTAATACCCCAATACTTCCTATATAGTGCAAAGCTCGGCACATTGGGTGACTGTGCTCACTCAGATAGAAGGGATAAAACTCGGCAAAAGAAGTAAATCTTTGTTTATCGGAAGCTTGGCTCATTTTATGTTCTCTTAATTATTATTTTTAATATTTGTTAAAGAGAGTATTACTTTACCAGCCATAGGGCAAAGTAATACTCGTGCGGTGTCTAGCGCTCAACCGATAGCGCAACACCCATACCGCCGCCAATACATAGAGTAGCAAGACCCTTGTTAGCATCTTGGCGAATCATTTCGTGTAATAGCGTAACTAAAACACGGCAACCGGAAGCACCGATTGGATGACCTAGAGCAATAGCCCCACCGTTGACGTTAACTTTATTAGTATCCCATTCTAGGCCTTGATTTACCGATAGTGCTTGTACTGCAAACGCTTCATTCGCTTCCACAAGATCAAGGTCGTTAATATCCCAACCTGCTTTTGCTAAGCATTTCTTAACCGCAGGAATCGGCCCTGTCCCCATAATGGTTGGATCAACGCCAGCGCTGGCATAACCAGAAATAGTTGCCAAAATTGGCAAACCTAATTCTTCTGCTTTTTCACGACTGGCTAGCATTACGGCCGCGGCACCATCGTTTAATGATGAAGCGTTACCTGCGGTGACAGTACCCTCTTTCTTGAAAGCAGCGCGCATGCCGGATAGCTTTTCTGCCGTTACGCTACGTGGGCCTTCGTCGGTATCAAAAACAATGTCATCACCACGGCGTTGTGGAATGGAGACAGCAGTAATTTCATCTTTAAATTTACCCGCTTCAATGGCAGCGATGGCTTTCGCTTGAGATTGTGCGGCAAACTCATCTTGGTCGCAGCGAGGAATTTCAAATTGTTCCGCAATATTCTCTGCGGTAATGCCCATGTGATAGTCATTGAAAGCATCCCAAAGACCATCAGTGATCATGGTATCGACCATATTCCAATTCCCCATACGCTGACCATTACGAGAATTTGGCAGTACGTGAGCGGAGTTAGACATAGATTCTTGGCCACCGGCGATGATGACATCGGCATCACCTGCTTTAATCGCTTGTGCGGCTAAATGAAGCGCTTTAAGACCGGAACCACAGACCTTGTTGATGGTCATGGCGGATGCGGTTGCTGGAATACCGGCTTTAATTGCGGCTTGGCGTGCGGGGTTTTGTCCACAGCCCGCGGTTAATACTTGGCCCATTAGCACTTCATCGATGGCATCCACGGCAATCCCTGTTTTGGCGATTAACGCGCGGATTACAGTAGCGCCTAGCTCGGTTGCAGGAAGGCTAGCAAGTGATCCACCAAAGGTACCGATTGCGGTACGAGTAGCGGCAACAATAACGACATCTGTCATGATGAACTCCAGAATTTAGATAATTAGGTCATGATAAAGAATGAGTGGTTTGGCGCATTATACCCTTTGGGGCAGCATCTTGCTCAAAGTTAGGTGCTCAAATAGGCTACTCAATAGGTTTAACAACTCACCAAAGCGGGATCAGCGTGACATCAACATAGCGACAGTTTCATGACTAGGCTGCAGGATTAACCCTTTTTCAGTAGCGATAACATCAATCAAGTCTGCAGGGGTAATATCAAAAGCAGGATTAATTGCTTCACAGCCTTCGGGTGCAATGGCTTGGCCTTTATGATGGGTTAACTCTGAACTATGGCGTTGTTCAATATCGATGTCTTCACCCGAAGCTGTTTGCATATCAATGGTACTGGTTGGAGCAGCAATCATCACTTTAATCCCATGATGCTTGGCAAGCAGAGCTAAACCATAAGTGCCCACTTTATTGGCCACATCACCATTGGCGGCAATTCGATCTGCTCCGACGACGAGCCAATCGATTTGACCTTGGCGAAATAATTGCGCCGCGGCGCCTTCAGCACATAGCTTTACGGGAATGCTATCTGCCATCAATTCCCAAGCCGTTAAACGGGCTCCTTGTAGCCAAGGGCGGGTTTCACCGGCATAGACTTGTGTAAGCTTGTTATCACCGAAAGCGGCTCTAATAACCCCTAATGCGGTTCCGTAGCCTCCGGTTGCTAATGCACCGGCATTGCAATGGGTGTAAATCTGACTATTGTCTGCAATTAAGCCGGCACCGAGCTGGCCCATTTTTATATTGGCTTGAATATCTTCTTGGTGAATGGCTATCGCTTCTGCGATTAAATCAGGGTAGGTCTGTGATGAAACCTTGCGCATACGTTCTAATGCCCAGAATAAATTGACCGCAGTGGGGCGAGATTCGGCCAGTTGTTGATAGGCGATCTCTAGGTCCTCATTATTGCGCGCGGCGATTGCGACACCATAAGCTGCCGTAATGCCAATAGCAGGGGCACCGCGTACTACCATGTCGGTAATTGCTCGGGCGGTATCTTTGGCATTGGTTAATAAAATATATTCGATTTGGTGAGGAAGGATTCGTTGATCTAGCAGTTCTAGCTTATCTTCATGCCAGCGAATCGCTTGAACCGTATTTGTTACAAGAGAGTCTTTTTGTCGTGAGTCTTGTTGGAAAGCGTTATCTGAATTATCCACTATCAATTATGCCCTAACGATGAAGGTTGAATTTTAGGGCATATTGTAGCGGTATATTTATTGGATCACACTTTAAACTCGTTCACTATTTTGCGAAGATTTTGTGCTTGTTCAGCCAGCTCTGAAGAAGCTCTAGAAGTATTCGCGGCTTCTTCAACAGTATCTTCAGACACTTCATTAATTTTCACAATATTAGCGCTTACTTCTTCTGAAACCGTACTTTGTTCGACCGCGGCGCTAGCAACCTGGCCATTCATGTTATTAATGGTATCTACATTTGTCATTATATGGATGAGTGAGCTTTCAGTTGCTTGAGATTGGTCAACTACTTTGACCGCTTTTTCACGGCTACTTTCCATGGCATTTACGGCTTTCTCTGTTCCCATTTGCAGGCGTTCTATGATGGATTGAATCTCCGTAGTCGATTCTTCTGTTCTACCCGCTAAAGAGCGTACTTCATCAGCAACGACAGCAAATCCTCGGCCTTGCTCTCCAGCTCGGGCTGCTTCAATTGCAGCATTTAAAGCTAATAGGTTGGTTTGCTCAGCAATGCCTTGAATAACCTGAGAAGCATTGCCAATTAATGCACTTTCTTTGGCTAAATTTTGGATAACTTCGCGAGCGTGTTCTACATCAGCAACGAGAGCGGAAATGGATGTAATATTCTCTGTCATGATTGTTTGAGACTGGTGTGTTCCTTCTTGGGCTTGTTGAGTTGCACTGGCAGCTTCTTCTGCGTTTCGAGAAACTTCTTGGGCGGTTGCAGCCATTTCGTTAACGGCAGTAGCGACTAAATTAATTTCATCTTGTTGGTGATGAATGCCTTGCTGGGTTTTACCGGCAATACTTTTGACCTTATCAGCGCCACTAGAAACCCCTTCACTTAAATTAGCCATTACCTTTATTAATAATTGTAAGTGAGTAATAAAACCATTGAAGTTCTCGACAAGATCACCCACTTCATCTTGAGCGCGTGTCTGTAAACGTATTGTCAAATCGCCTTTACCAGTGGACATATCTGCGAGTGAATGCACGATGCGATTAATTGTTTTTGTAATAATATTAGCAATTGACCATGCAGATAAAATTAAAGTAAAAATAACAATAAGAGCAATAATTAATCCAAATAAACCTGTCTTTTTATTTTGTTCGTTGGTGCTTTTTATCGTCTGCTCAAATGTTGTATAACTTTGTTCACGAAATCTAGAAAGCTCGGCACTAAAATCATCATAGGATTTATTAACTTTTTCAGCTTCACTTGCTAATTGAGTAAAATCAATTGTCCCCTCAAGCATTCCACGAGCTAAGCCAATTGAGGGCTGTTTATATGCTCGGTAACTTTTTTGTAGTTGAGTAGCACTCTTTAAGCGGTCTTTGTTATTAATTTCAATAATTTCGTTGAGTAATAAATCTAAATTATTGGCTGATACCTCAGCATCAGATACAAGGTCAAGATCTTCCTCGCTCAAAGCAGTACCTAATTGGTTACGTAGCTTAAATAATAAGGCTCCACTTCGATCGACACGCTCAATCGTAGGAAAAATGATTTGTTCAATTTTGTTTAATTGAACTTCCGTTCCTTGTTGCGCTTTTATTGAGAAAAATAAATAGACAGAAAGGCCTAAAATTCCGATTAAGGCGATAGCCATTATCTTGTATCTGATGGAGAGGCTGAGAATAAACTTCATTGCTATTCCTTGCGATAAATAAGGTTTTACTTGCTTGTAAGGTTATTAATAATTAGTTCAAGAAGCAGGCAAGGACAAGGGAAAAAGCAAAATGCTCTAAGGAATTTTATATCTAAAAACAAATGTTCTAGTTGGCTAGTGAAAAAGTATGGACTTGGCTCATGTTGACTATGGAGGGGTTGAAAATTGCGACACTTTTGAAATGGCATAAAAGTAATAAAAAGTGCCGCCTATCATTTCCTTTTACAAAAGATCCTGCATTTTTTTATAGGCCTGAACTAGACCGCTAGTCGAGCTATCGAAATGAGCGCTGCTTACTTGCCCTTCAAGCGCGGCTAATACGTTATTACCCATATCTTTACCCAGTTCGACACCCCATTGATCAAATGAGTTAACGCCCCAAATCATGCCTTGGGCTGCAACTTTATGTTCATACAGTGCGATTAATGCACCGACAGAATGAGGTGTGGACTTAGGAAAATAAATCGTATTACTTGGACGATTTCCTGGAATAACTTTTTGTGCGGCTAATACAATCGCTTCACCTTCACTCATACCCGCTTGCAAACATTCATCAATCGCTTGCTGTTCTGTCTTACCGGTTAATAATGCTTGGCTTTGAGACAAGGCGTTAGAAACGAGCATGGCATGGAAATTATCGATGGGGTTATGGCTGCGCATGGGCACGATAAAATCACTGGGAGAGAAGTGGCTACCTTGGTGCAAAAGTTGGTGGTAAGCATGCTGACCATTTGAACCAACACCACCCCAAATAATTGGCCCGGTATGATAATCCACTTTACGGCCATCAATGCCGATGGACTTACCATTACTTTCCATATCCAGTTGCTGTAGGTGAGCGGGTAAACCACGTAAATAATGATCGTATGGTAAAATTGCCTGTGAGTTAATGCCAAAGAAATTGACATACCAAACCCCTAATAAGGCCATGATCACCGGCATATTTTTTTCCATCGGAGCGGTGCGAAAATGCTCATCCATTTCATGGGCGCCGCGTAACATCTCACGGAAATTATCGATGCCAATCGCCAGGGCTAATGGTAAGCCAATGGCCGACCATAAAGAATAACGCCCCCCCACCCAGTCCCACATTGGAAAGATATTTTCTTCTGCAATACCAAACTCAACTGCTTTTTCTACGTTGGCAGAAACGGCAGCGAAGTGTTTTGGTAAGTCATCAACCGTGCCACCATTAGTTAAAAACCACTGACGACAAGCGAGGGCATTTTTAAGCGTTTCTTGAGTACCAAAAGATTTAGACTGAACGATGAATAGAGTACTTTCAGGATTCAGGTGTTTTAG
Source organism: uncultured Oleispira sp. (assembly GCA_913019965.1). Classification (GTDB taxonomy): domain Bacteria; phylum Pseudomonadota; class Gammaproteobacteria; order Pseudomonadales; family Oceanobacteraceae; genus Oleispira. Next base: position 26,518 of record CAJVZR010000036.1, on the reverse strand, counting down.
AATTTCAGTTATGTGCGAGCCATCGATATTGGCAAGATAATGCACATTGATTTGATTATCGTTATACGGTTTTAGCGCACTGGAAGCGAGTTTTGGCCCTAAGAACGAACCACCGATACCAATGGATACGACATCGGTAAAAGGCTTGTTGGAGTAACCGCGCCAGTGTTTACGGCGAACTTTCCAGCAAAACTCTTCCATGCGGTTCATGGTATCGCGCACTTCTGGCATAACATCAATGCCATCAACCATGATAGGGCGGTCACTGAAGTTACGCAAAGCCGTATGTAGAGCCGGGCGGTTTTCGCTGCGGTTAACCAACTCGCCTTCAAACAACGCTTTAATTTGCAGCGGCAGGTCGCGTTTTTTCGCCAAGATTGTTAGCAGTTCCATCGTCTCGCGAGAAATGCGATTTTTTGAATAGTCTAACGTCAGACCGGCGGCTTCAATATTAAAACGGTCAAAACGTTGATTATCTTGCTTAAACAAATCCAGCATGTGCTGCTGGTGGATGTCACCAAAATGTTGTTGTAGCTGCTGCCAGATGTCGAGACGTTGTAGAGGCGTGCTCATAACAATCCTTATATGAGTCGGATATCAGTATTATTCGCAGTATAAGCCTTTGTGCAGCCTTGGGACAGGGTGCAATGAGTGCATTTGCCGAGATTAATGAAGATGGAAATCTTGCGGAAACAAAAACGCCACAGCAAGTGTGGCGTATTGGGCGTCAAATTATCTTAATCGTGGGAGTCTCGACTAAGCAACCTGAACGGGAATGTCGAAGCTGGTATGGCTTACGGTATTGTCAGCGTTGGTATAAACCATTTTAGGCTTAAACTCTTCTAGCTCTTTTTCATCGTAAGTGCCGTAAGCACAAATGATCAAGCGGTCACCCACCTGAGCTAAACGTGCTGCCGCGCCATTTACGGAAATAATACCTGAATCATCTTCACCACGGATAACATAAGTGGTGAAACGAGCACCATTTTCCATGTTGTAGATTTGAATTTGTTCAAATTCGCGCATGCCTGTCAATTCTAACAACTTTCCGTCGATAGCGCAGGAGCCTTCATAATTCAATACGGCCTGTGTGACTCGAGCCTGATGTATCTTGGCTTTCAGCATAGTGGACTGCATAGAAAAAACCTTTAATCCGGTTACGTCTCAATGAATCAGCAGACCTAAAAAGTCTCTGTTTTCATTGGTTAATTTATAGCCTTATCGAAGGCGGTGCGAAGTATGCCCTAATCGGTAGTACGATTCAACGGAAATGGCAAATTATCAATAAGGCGCGCACTGCCTAAAAAGGCAGCCACTAAGACCACAAGCTGATCATCCTCAGCAGTGGCGGGCTTTAGATCACTTTCGCGACATAACGCCAAATAGTCAACTTTGAAACCCTGTTGATTCAATCTTTGCTGGGTTTGCTCTAATGTCGAGTCAAAGTCGTTACCTTGCTGAATGGCGTTGACCACATCCTGCAAGGCTTTAAAGATAGCAGGTGCTAGGGCTAATTCATTGGCCGACAAGTAGCCATTGCGAGAACTTAAAGCCAAGCCTTCATTATTACGTTCAGTAGGAACACCGACTACGTCGACAGGGATACATAAGTCAGCCACCATCTTGCGTATCACGGCCAATTGTTGGAAATCCTTCTCACCAAAGAAGGCTTTATCCGCTTGTACCATGTTAAACAGCTTAGTGACAACGGTCGCTACGCCATCAAAGTGCCCTGGACGAGCGCCGCCGCACAAGCCCATAGAGACATCAGGAACCGATACAATTGACTGGCTTCCTTGACCATTGGGATACATCTCATCCACAGTCGGGGCGAATAGCAGGCTACAGCCATTCTCTTCTAATAACGCCTGATCTTGCTCTAGCGTGCGAGGGTAATTGGTTAAGTCGCTTAGATCGTTAAACTGCAGTGGGTTAACGAAAATGCTGGCAATCACCACATCACATTGCTTGTTGGCGTGCTTAACCAGGCTCATGTGGCCCGCATGCAAGTTGCCCATAGTGGGTACAAAGCCTACGCTCAGGCCTTTAAATTTGGCCTGGTGAACAAATTCACGTAATTCAGCGACGCTAGAAACAGTTAACAAACTCATCGAACAACCTATCTTAATATTCTTTCTGATTAAGCGAATTCATGCTCGGAACCCGGAAAGGTTCCTGCTTTCACTTCTTCACCATAGGCGGCTATGGCTTGCTGCGGCGTGCGGCCATCAATCATGAAGTTTTTAACAAATTTAGGGGTGTGACCTGCGTTCAGTCCTAGCATGTCATAGACCACTAGGACTTGGGCGTCGGTATCACGGCCGGCACCAATACCGATTACAGGGACATCGACGGCTTCAGTAATGGCTTTGCCTAAACTACTCGGGACGCACTCTAATAGAATACAGTCAGCACCCGCAGCGGCGAGTGCTTTTGAATGTTCAATCATGGCATTAGCCTTGGCTTCATCACGCCCTTGAACGCGATATCCTCCCAGCTTATTGACTGACTGCGGGGTTAAACCTAGGTGGGCACACACAGGTACGCCTTGGCGAGCAAGATTCTCAACTAGCGGTACCAGCCAGTCGTCCCCTTCAACCTTGACCATGTGAGCGCCAGCTTGCATCAATAATGCGGCGTTCGCTTGGCCTTGTTCTAACGTGCTGTAACTCATAAATGGCATGTCGGCCATGATAAGTGAGCCTTGATTTCCCTGAGCCACACAACGAGTATGGTATTCCATTTCAGTCATGGTAACGGGCAAGGTACTGTCTTTACCTTGGCAAACCATGCCTAAAGAGTCGCCTACCAATAATACTTCTATGCCAGCGCTGCTCGCTAGATGGCTAAAGGTTGCGTCGTATGCGGTCAATACGCTGAATTTCTCGCCCTTGCTTTTACAATCACTAAGGGTGCGGATACTGACATTCTTCATGCTGTGCCTCAGGTTTTCTTTATTATGATGAAATCTCATAACTTGAAGTGGAACTTGGCGCTAAGATTATGCGCGGATGCGGATTAAATCATTATCCAGCTCAGTGAGCAATTGCTCTAATGACATGCCGTTAGGGAAGGTCAGCTGTGGATTGATTTCAGACAAGGGAAAAAGTACGAAACTACGTTGTTGGGCGAATGGGTGGGGTACTTGTAAGCGCTCACTATCAATGATTTGGTCATCGATTAAAATGATGTCTAAATCTAGAGTGCGCTCCCCCCAGTGGCGCTTGCGAATGCGGCCGTGGTCTTGTTCAAGTTGTTGCAAAGCATCGAGCAGCGCTAAAGGTTCTAGCTCAGTCTCAATTAATGCAACGGCATTAACATAATCAGGTTGATCTTGCGGCCCCACAGGCTTGCTATGATAAAGAGACGACTGGGCAACCAAGCTAGATTCAGGCAAGTGAGCAAGCTCTCTAAGAGCTTGTTTTAATTGCTGTTGGGGTTGATCAAGATTCGCCCCAAGTCCTATGTATGCTAAAGCCATAATATCCGCCTGCTAAAGACTATGCTTCAGGACGACGCGAACGCTGGCGATCATTGGCTGAGCCACGATTGGTTCGACGTGGACGACGTTTTTTTGTATGGCGCTCATCGGGCTTACGATTAGCGGCAATCTCTTTATATTCTTCGCTCTCTTGATAGCCGGTCCACCACTTACCTAAGCCTCTTAGGTTTTCACCACATTGCTCACGTAATAAAACGAAATCATAAGCGGCGCGGAAGCGGTTGCTTTCAGCAGCTTCAGCGGCTTTTTTGCCTTTCTTTTTCTCTAAACGCGCCTGCATATCCCAGATTTCTTTCATCGGAATAGTAAAGCGTTTAGGAATAGAAGTGCGTTTAAGCTGCTGTTCAATGACTCGGTTCGCCGCTTTATGTAAGGCTGGTTGAGGCGGTAAGCCTTGCTCTAAGAACTCAGCTTGAACGCGTTGTAACGAAGGCCAAAGTAAAGCAGCAAAGAAATAATAAGGGGTAACGGATTTACCTGATTGAATACGAGTATCGGTATTAATCATGGTTTGTTCAACAAAACGTGCGGCGAATTCATCATTTGCCACACATTGCTCTGTTAACGGGAATAGCTCGCCAAATAACTTATATTCACGCAATAAACGATAAGTGACTAACGCATTGCCCGATAAGAATAGTTTCAAGACTTCTTCGAATAAACGTGGCGCTGGAATTTGTTCCATCAGCGGCGCCATCATTTTTATCGGCGCTTTGGTTTCATGTTCGATTTCAAAGTCGAGCTTAGCCGCGAATCGAATGGCGCGCAGCATACGGACAGGGTCTTCGCGATAACGAGTTTCTGGATCACCCATTAATCGAATCAACTTATCTTGGGCGTCTTGATAACCGTTGGCGTAGGAATGAACAGTAAAATCATTAACTGCGTAATACATAGCATTAATGGTGAAATCACGACGCATAGCATCATCATCGATACTGCCATATACGTTATCACGTAAAATCATGCCACTATCACCAGTCTTGGCTTGCTGGCTATTATGTTCTTCTTTCGGTGAAGTACGGAAGGTTGCGACTTCAATCACTTCTCGGCCGAATAATACATGAACCAATTTAAAGCGACGGCCAATTAAACGTGAATTACGGAATAGCTGGTTTACTTGTTCTGGGGTTGCATTGGTGGCGACATCGAAGTCTTTTGGATGTGCCCCGAGCATTGAATCACGAACACAGCCTCCGACTAAATAAGCTTGATAGCCTTCTTTATTTAATCGATAGAGAACTTTTAGAGCATTTTCACTCAATTGGCGGCGGCTAATACCATGTTGCTTGCGCTGTAAAATCTCGGGTTTGCACTCTTCTTCGGTCTTTTTAGTATTTCGATTAAAGAAGCGCGCTACAGTATTAACTATGGACATTCTAGGGTTGCCTGAATATTAGCGATTAATGTTCAATATTGAGGTATGCGAGTTTACCTGATGGCTTAGTGCTTTCAAAGCTTCTCACGGGATTAGTAGCATACAGGGGGATAAATCAAAGAGAAAAGAAGGAGTAAACCTAGGTTCGACGATTATTATTCTTATTGGTGTCGAACCCGGTTAAGTTAAATTAGCTGTTTTGAATACGCAGGAACTTAAAGCTCCATTATTATTCTTATTATGTGTGCGGTAAGTAGTACTCACTTCGCACTCAAAACAACCAATTTTGCTACGCCTCGTTATTATTTTTATTATGAGGCCACCTCTTAATGGGTGTTTTTGATCTCAGGAAACGCGATTTTTATTTTTATTTTTGCGTTTATCGTCAATCCTGCGTTTTAGCTTTGTTATTTTTATTAGTGCTTAACGCTATATAATTAATATATAGCTAAACCCGTGCCAACTTTTTCAAACCCTTTAAAATCAATGATTTAGCAGTACTGTTACTTTGTTTTCAGCAATTTGTTACGGCAAATGTGTTACCTGAAGTAATGTTCACTCGTAACAAAGGTAACGATTAGGTAACACAATGTAATTTGTTACCTAAAGTGCGCCAGTTTTGACCATGATTGACGATTTTGGTAGTAAGCGAGCAAAGACATTAAAGTCAGGTAGCTGTCTGGTGGTGGGATTGTTGACGGTTTGCTCATTCAAATTGAGGCCAAAAGTTGGATTACGTTGGGGGCTTTAAGCTGAATGGTTGTTAAGGACTTAATCTTGGCGCTGAAAAAGCAATGCATCACGGAGGTCACGGAGCCGCTGCGCTGCACGGAGGAAAAGCGAAGAAAGGTAATTGAAGAGTAAGTAGAGACTAAAGAGAGTTATGAGCTAGTTGCTATAAATAGTGGGGCATTCTTTTTTGTCTATATCAGGGTTGATCTTTTCTTTGCCCTTCTCCGTGTAGCGAAGCGGCTCTGTGTTCTCCGTGGTAAAACATCTTTTGCTCTTTGTTCAAAGCAAAGCGCCGCAAACAAGTTCAAAATTTAAGTAGGTCTAAATAAATGGAAAGTATTTTAAATCTGTTTTTTTAAATCGAAGAAGGATGAGACAAGAGAGATAAATGAAGGACCAATTGCTTTACACTTCTAGTTGGAGTGCAAAGCAATTGATGCTTAGTGAGCCCGGGGTTTTATTATTATTTTAAGCTCTTGATCAGCGTTATTATTTTTATTACTGCCGATCTACAGTATGTTGCTCTAATTTTATTTTTATTATCTGAGCAACATTGTTGTTATTAATACTTTAGATATAGCAGGTGCCGTGCCAACTCTTAAAAACCGAGTGAAATCAACGACTTACAAAATAACTTGGAGGGGTGGTAACAAATTGGCGCGATGATTTGTTACCTTTTATGCAGAATTTGAGAACGGATTGCTACTTTGTTGGCGACTTATGACCGAAATACTTGTGGCCAAAGTCTCAGTCTTAATTGGACTTAGTCGCTTTTTTGCGCGGAATGCCTAAGCGCTGACGACGTTCCCATAAGCATTTTCGAGAAACCCCCAGTTTACGGGCAAGGTCGGTTTCATTCATACCATCTTCATTCTCTAAGACGAAATGCATGAAATAATCATCTAGAGATAAATCTCCTTGGTTCGTTTCCGCATTATTGGCTGCTTCTGGCTCTAATAAGTTTTCTTTTAATGCTTGTGGGACGAATTGATCTGGTGATACATCAATGGCCATATTCTCTGGGGTGATTTCATCACCATCGGCAAGAATAACTGCACGTTCAATGGCATTTTCCAGTTCGCGTACATTACCCGGCCACTGATACTGTAAAACAGCTTGGCGTGAGATATCTGTTAACTGCATCGCACCCTTGTTCATTTTTTCGCAGCTACGTTCGAGCATGAACTCAGCCAGCTCAATAACATCTTGGCCTCGTTCTCTAAGAGGGGGCAGGTGAAGCTCTAAAACGTTGAGGCGATAATAGAGATCTTCACGGAACTCGGCTTTAGAGGCTAATTCTTTTAGGTTTCTATGGGTAGCAGCGATGAGACGAACGTCGACTTTTTTACTTTGAACTGAGCCAACTCGGCGAATCTCACCTTCCTGTAATACTCGTAAAAGGCGGGCTTGAGCCTCTAAAGGCAGCTCGCCAATTTCATCTAAAAACAATGTGCCACCATCAGCAGCTTCGACTAGGCCTAAGCGTAAGGTCGCTGCGCCAGTGAAGGCCCCTTTTTCGTGACCAAATAATTCGGATTCAATTAGGGTTTCAGGAATGGCGGCGCAGTTTACCGAGATCATTGGCGCATCTTTGCGGCGGCTTTGGGTATGTAATGCACGGGCGACCAGTTCTTTACCGGTGCCGGATTCACCTTGAATTAATACCGTCGCATCGGTGGGAGCGACTTTACTGATCTTGGTAAATAAATTTTGCATCGGCTGACAACTGCCAATTATCCCGGTGACGGGGTATTCTTTTTCAATTTCGTTTTGCAGTACTTCATTGCTACGACTAAGGTTGCGCTGCTTAAGGATGCGCTCAACCGTTAATGACATTTCTTCATGGTCAAAGGGCTTAGCAATATAATCGACTGCCCCGAGTTTCATCGCGTCAACGGCAGATTTTAAACTGGCGTAACTGGTCATGATCAATACGGGCGTTTCACCAGCAAGTTCAATCAGTTCAGTTCCGTTACCACCTGGTAGGCGCAAATCACTGATGATCATGTCGTAATCGGCGAAGTTCAGCTCTTTAGCGACATGTAAGGAATCCGCTTCAAAAATTTCATGACCTTGGCGCTCTAATAAACGCTTAACCGCTTGGCGGATAATCTTTTCGTCTTCAACGACTAAAATACGGCTCATTCGGATTTGTCCTCAAGCAATTTGTCCTGAACCTTAGGTAAGCGCAGGGTGACACAGGTTCCAACACTTTCATTACTTGGCAATGAGGTGTCTTGCTGTTGATCTTCTAATATGTGGGCTGGCACTGGGCTTTCAATACTAATATGGCCATAGTGCTCTTCGATTATGCTGTAAACCAATGCGAGACCTAGGCCGGTGCCTTTGCCTACTTCTTTGGTGGTAAAGAAAGGATCGAATATGTGATCTAGCTTATCTTCAGGGATACCGCTGCCTTGGTCAACCACATGAACGGTAGCTTGGTAAGGATCGACACTGCCTGTAATACGGATAGTACTAAAATCGGGGCTGGCATCGCGGGCATTACCCAATAAGTTAATAAATACTTGAACCAAACGTTGAGAGTCACCGACTACCTGCCATTGCGAGTCGCAGTCATTCACATATTCAATATCTCGACCTTGGCTACTTAAGCGTAACAGGCCAATCGCCTCGTCGATGCAGGTCGTGATATTAACTGGTAAATGTTCTGTCGTTTGGTGGCCAGAATGAGAGAAGTTCATTAACGACTGTACGATACGAGTAACACGCTTGGTCTGCTCTTGAATTTGATCCGCCATCTCTAAAATTTCAGGGTTATCGGTTTCATAGCGCATGCTTTGAGCTAGACAATCGATACCTGTAATAGGGTTACCAATTTCATGGGCGACCCCCGCCGCTAAACGACCAATAGAGGCGAGGCGCTCACTGTGCATCAGCTCCTCTTCAAGCATCTGAGTTTCAGTTTGGTCTTCAACCAAGATCACAATGCCGCCGGGCTGGCCGCCACTGGCCTTAATAATCGACTTGTGTAGGTTGTACCAGTGAGGACGCCCTTGCTGCTCAATACGTTTTTTATGTTGGTGAGTCGCATTATCTAGTAGAAAATCATTCAGCATACTTCCCCAAGGCTCGGCTGCGGCGGTTAAGCGTGAGCCGGTTACGTCACCAGGGGTAATCGCCGTGAGCTCTTCCATTGCGGTATTCCACATCAGCACTTCGCCATCATCAGATAGTGAGCAAACTCCAATGGGTAAGCGTTCTAAGGTTTGTCGATGGTAGCGTCGAAGGTTATCCAGCTCACCAGCAAGGCCACTTAAGCGATCGTGAAAACCTTCAATGCGCTGTTCGATTTGATATATATCTTCACTAAGTTCAGCATTCGCCTGAAAGGGAAGGTTGCGGGTAATAATATCATGGGCCACGGTTGGTCCCATTAAGCCGGAAAGGTTTGCTTCTAAGCGTGTACGTAAGCGACGTAACGCATAGGGTCTATCTTCATAAGAAGGCAGATTCAAATCGGCTAGGGCTTGATGAACTTCTCGTTCGGCAACATACCGTCCTAGGGGTTTGCTGAGGGAAACAATCACATCATTGGAGTTACTAGCAATGAGCGGCTTGCGGCTAGGGCGTGACATGGTATCGACAGAGCAAGCTTCAGCGGCGGTTTTCTCAGAGTCTTTTTGCGTTGTAGTTAAGCTGACAATGACGAATAAGCCGAGATTGACGGCAAAGCTGCCCATGGCGGCGATGTGCCAGTTATCCATATCAGTCGCAGGTAGCGGGATTGAATAATCCCAACCTAAGGTTAGCTGTGATAAGGGGAGTAGCAGAGTATATAGCCAAACTATAATACCGATACTCAAACCTGTAATAAGCCCCCAGCGATTAGCGGTAGGCCAATAAAGCACTCCTAATACCCCAGGCAAAAACTGCATGGCGGCAACGAAGGCTAGAATGCCCAATAGGGTAATTTCTAAATCAGCACCGATTAAGCGATAAAAAACATACGCGCCTAACAGTATGGCGCCAATAAGGAAGCGTCGAACCCATAATAGCCACTGATAAAAATCTTGTTTAGGGCCTGGCTTGTAGCTCGGTAATACAATGTGATTTAAAAACATGGCTGCGGTGGCGAGTGTCGTTACAATAATCACCCCAGATGCTGCGGCGAGACCGCCAGCAAAAGCCATAATAACCAATAGTTCTGATTCGAGGGCCATACCTATACCGAGAGCGTAAAACTCAGGGGGGACTTCAAGCTCTAGATAGACTCCAGCCCAGAGGATCGGGGGCACGGAAAGGCTCATTAGCAATAGAAATAGTGGTAAACCCCAGCTGGCGGGGCGTAGCGCTTTGGGATTGATGTTTTCTGTAAAGGTGACGTGAAACATGTGGGGGGCGACGACCGCCGCAGCGAAGAAAACTAATAGCAGAGTACGCCAAGGGCCTTCTTGTAAATTAGTATGGCGACTAATGAGTTGCTCTTGATTGGTGGCAAGCCAAGATTCCATATCACCAGAGCCATCAAAGACAAAAAATAAGGCGGTGATGCCTAAAATTGTAATCGCGATTAGCTTAAACAGAGACTCAAAGGCTAACGCGAATACTAAGCCTTCGTGCTTCTCTCGTGGCGAAACATGGCGAGCACCAAACAAGATGGCAAAAATCACCATGGTTATACAGAAGCCAAAAGCTAAAGTCGTCGTAGGTAAATCGGCATTGAGTAAGTACATACTCTCGGCGACGGCAGCTATCTGTAAGGTTAGTAGGGGTAATGCCACAGCCAAAGTAAATAGCGTGACCATGACCCCAGCCAAACGGCTACGGTAACGGAAAGCAAAAAGATCTGCGAGGGAGCTAAGTTGATAAGTCCGAGTAATATGTAAAATGGGTTTCAGCAATATGGGAGAGAGGATAAAGGCGCCACTTATCCCCATGTAATAGGCTAAGAACCCGTAACCGTATTGATCAGCCATCGAGACCGATCCATAGAAAGCCCAAGCACTGGCATATACCCCCAAAGAAAGGACATAAACGGCTGGGTGATGTACCCAGCGCTTAGGGATCCAGCCTTGTTCCACGATGTATGCCGCAGCAAATAAGAAGAAGAGATAGCCAAAAACGACGAAGCTCAACTGAATAAGACTAAAACTCATCAGGGCCTCGTTTACTTTCAACCCAGATATAAACAGCGATTAATAAAAACCAAAAAGCAAAGGGGTGATACCAAGCACCATTGGGCGCAAGCCACCAATCGATAATGACCGGTGAAAAAATATATAAGCCGACTACCAATAGCAGTGCGACGCGATAGTCATACATAACAGGCTCTTATTCTTCGCTATATTGATGTTAATAATAGTGTTACTGAGGGTAACATAACGTGGGCTTTAAGGGGTATTAGATAGCGGCTTGGCTCTTAATGTCTGATAGCGCTGTAATATTCCAATGCTCGATTCCCCACGCTAACATTTCTTTGACACTCGCTCGGCGTAAACTATCTGGCGGGTTTTGCCTAAGCCAAGACAAAGCGCGCCAAATGTTGCTTTGAGGGTCATCTAAATCCAAAGCGGGAGCTAGATTTTGCTTACTGAGCTTTTGGCCGTTATCGCCACACGCCACTGGAATGTGAGCGTAATGCGGAATAGGGTAGTCTAAAGCGCGCTGTAGCATGTTTTGTCGAAGTGTAGAATCAATCAAATCGATTCCTCGAACGACATGGGTAATTCCTTGCAGGTAATCATCCACTACCATGGCTAACTGATAAGCCCATAATTGGTCTTTGCGTTTAACCACAAAATCCCCGATGTCGAGTTGTAGGGACTGACTGAAGTCTTTTTGCAAAGTATCCTTAAAGGCCGCTAAGTCTGAATGCGCTCCATATTGGCAATCAAAGCGCCATGCAAATAGATCGGATGACTGCTCGCTCTGAGACTTGCAGTTGCCAAAATGAATGCCATTAGAGTTGGCCAGTTGTTTACGTGAGCAGGTGCAGGGAAAAACAGCCTGGTGACTCACCAACTGCTTTAACGATTGCTGGTAAAGATCATAACGTTGGCTCTGGAAAACGATGGGCTCATCACTATAAAGTTGATAAACATCGAGGGCTTCTAAAATTTGTTCTTTAGCCGTTAACATTTCTCGCGGAGGGTCTAGGTCTTCAATGCGAATTAACCATTTACCACTATGATGGCGGGCATCAAAATAACTGGCGAGTGCGGCTAATAATGAGCCAAAATGTAATGGCCCAGTAGGGGAGGGAGCAAAACGGCCAATATAAGGAATATTGGCCGTAGAGTCAGTCGAACGGTTCAGCATTTAGTGATTGATCAACTGACGTCTAAGCACTGGGCCGCTAAACACCAAGTTGGCGTTCTTTAATCTCGGCTAATGTTTTACAGTCGATGCATAGGTTTGCTGTTGGGCGGGCTTCTAAGCGGCGGATGCCGACTTCAACACCACACTCATCACAAAACCCATATTCATCTTTTTCAATCAACTCAAGCGTCTTATTGATCTTCTTGATTAACTTACGCTCACGATCACGGGCGCGAAGTTCAAGACTAAACTCTTCTTCTTGGCTCGCACGATCGTTTGGATCTGCCGCGTTATTCGCTTCAGATTGCATATGTTCTTTAGTACGATCAACTTCTTCCATCAATTCTTGCTTCCAACTCGCAAGGATCATGCTGAAGTGTTTACGTTGTTCGATGTTCATGTACTCTTCACCGACCTTCTCTTCATAAGGGGTAAAGGTAGTAATAGCAAAAGCTTTATTATCTTCTGGCATAATTGCAGCAGCCTCATATCGCTACGGGGATCGAACGTGTCTCGACCCGAGCATTATTCCATACGTTCGTCCGGAGTCTGAACGCTTTATTTTTTAACGCAGGCAAGCTATCAGATAAAAGCCTTCCTGACTATATACTTAAACAAATTTCTTCAATTATATTAACACTTTAGTGGTGATAGAGGTCATTTCTGGCACAATATGACGAATATTCATGTTTTTAACGTTTTTAAGGGGATCGTGTGACTGGATTTGCCTCACGTACAGAAGAGATCGCACCGTTCCAAGTTATGGCGATTTTAGAGCAAGCCCAAGCCCTTGCTAAGGCCGGAGTGGATGTCATTCATCTCGAGGTAGGAGAACCTGACTTCACAACACCGGAGCCGATTACTCAAGCAGCCATCGCGGCGTTAAATGCAGGCAAAACACATTATACCCCCGCTTTAGGTTTACCTGAATTACGCCAGCAGATTACTGATTTTTATCAGTCTCGTTATGGTGTTGAGGTGGCTGCTAATCGCATTGCCATAACACCAGGCGCATCGGGCGCATTATTGTTATTAATGGCTGCACGCCTGGAAGCGGGGGACGAGCTATTATTGGCTGATCCCGGTTATCCCTGCAATCGCCATTTTGCTCGAGTATTTGAAGCCCACGGAAGATTGATTGCAACCCAACCAGAGCATGGATTCCAATTAACGGCAGAGCAGATTAAGTATCACTGGCAAGCTAATTCCAGCAAGGCGGTTCTGATGGCGAGTCCTGCCAATCCAACGGGAGCCATGATACCTCACGAACAATTAGAGAAGATTGCTGCTCAAACTCGATCTTTAGGAGGAGAGCTTTGGGTCGATGAAATTTATCACGGCCTAACCTACCACGATCTAGAGGATGAACAGTCAGAAGGTAAGCGCCCACAAACGGCCTTGGCTCTAGGGGAGGATGTCGTGGTTATAAATTCTTTTTCTAAATACTTTGGCATGACGGGCTGGCGATTAGGTTGGATGGTTGTACCTGAGCATTATGTGCCAGTCCTAGAACGGCTAGCTCAGAATCTATTTTTAGCACCACCTACCCCAGCTCAATACGGCGCTTTGGCGGCGTTTAGTGATGAGTCTCTGGGTATTATGGAGCAACGTCGCTTGGAGCTGCAGCAGCGTCGGGACTATTTGTTAGTAGAGCTTCCTAAGTTAGGTTTTAAAATCCCTGTGGTGCCTGACGGCGCGTTTTATATTTATGCCGATGCCAGTGGCTTAACCCAGGATACTCAGGAATTCTGCCAGCAGTTATTGCAAGATACCGGTGTCGCCTTAACTCCAGGCTTTGATTTTGGCGAACAAAATGCCAACCTCTATGTGCGTTTTGCTTATACCACCAACATTAATCGCTTACAGCAGGCGGTTAGCCGCATAAAAAACTGGCTGGCAATGCGCGAGGTCACTTCATAATGGAATACGAACGTCCGCTATTAACCGGAAAATTAATTCAACGCTATAAACGTTTCCTTGCGGATATTGAACTGGTAACGCCGGTAGAGAGAGCGGGGGAAATAATCACGGCTCATTGTGCGAATACTGGCTCGATGACCAACTGCAAAGATGAAGGCGCAAAGGTGTGGTTATTCGATAGCCAAAATCCCAAACGTAAGTTGCCTTTGAGTTGGGAGTGGGTTGAAGTCGAAGGACAATATAAAGCCTGTATTAATACCGCGAGGGCAAACCAATTAGTGAAAGAAGCGCTTTTGGAAAATCGCATTGAAGAGATTGAAGTTAGGTCTGCAGAATGCCTGAAAGCAGAACCCAAAGTCGATGAAGGTCGGTTGGATTTTTTAGTCTCCGCAGAACAAGATGCTTCATTAACCTATATCGAAGTGAAAAATGTTACTTTACTGGGTAATAAGGAGAGTGAGAAAACAGAAGGAAATGTTGGCTATTTTCCTGATGCAGTGACCAGTAGAGGTTTGAAGCATTTGGAAGTCTTAATGCGTTTGAAAGCCGAAGGGCAGCGTAGTATCTTATTCTTTTGCGTTCCTCACGAAGGCATTAAACAGGTAAAAGTTGCAGAGCACGTTGATCCAGCATATGCCTCGAAGTTGCGAGAAGCTCTGGTCTATGGGGTTGAAGTTCTAGCCTATCAGGTTGAATTTCAGCCGCAGGGAATGTTATTGAATAATGCAATTGATGTTGTTATTTAACGTTATTTTTGAAAAATAAGGAATATTTACATGAGAATTTTACCCAGTGTTTTTTCGTTACCTGTACTCGTTATTGCTGGTTGGGTTGGTGCCAATATTTATCATGGGAATGATCTGTTCGCTAATCCCTTTAAAGAGCAATCAGTACTTGAGAAAATGGAAAGCCGTGGCACCGACTTTGTCGAAGATAAAATAGAAGATGCAACGGATGCTGCAAAAGATAAATTTAAAGATACCGTTGATGGTATTGCCGACAAGCTAAAAGATGTCGCCGAAGAACTGTAAAATCAATGAGGTCACAGCGGTACGAAATCCGTATCGCTTTATTTTATAGTGACACCTTTATTTGGCCATTCTCTATGCTGAAATCTATAGCATTTAATGATTGGCCTTGGCAGGGGCCTAATAGGCACTCGCCATCCGCTATTCTAAATAATGCACCGTGACTGCTGCATTGAATCATACTTGCATCGATATCTAAGAACTCATCAGGCTGCCATTCCAATTGAATACCTAGATGGGGGCAGGAATTTTCATAGATATAAATCTGATCATGCTTCTTAATTGCGAAAAGAAAATGCTCACCAATTTGAAAACCTTTACTTTTTCCTTCAGCTATTTCGTCGCTATGGCATAGAATGGGCATAGTTCAACCTTACTTTGACCTGATTATAGGTAATGAGAGGCGCTAGTTTAGCCTTGTTCACTCATGATTAAAAAACTTTTAATATCGCCACTCGGCTGGCTGCTGGGCATTTTTTTGAGCTTTGGCATTTGTATCGGCGCCTTATTTCTCGGCTCGATTGATTGGCAAACCCTTATGTACAGTGAAATAGGAAGCAAAATCCTGTGGGATATTCGTATTCCTAGAGTCTTACTCGCTTTTGTTATTGGAGCAAGTTTGTCTTTGGCAGGGGTATTGATTCAAAGCAATGTGCGCAACCCTTTAGCGGATCCAAGTTTAATCGGAGTATCTGCGGGCGCAGCGCTAGGAGCCGCTTTGATGATCGTACTAGCCGACTTTGTTGATATTCAAGTTCAATACTATATTCCTATCGCGGCTTTCATTGGAGGGGTATTGGCCACTGTTGCTGTACTCAAACTAGGCCGCAATGACCTACCCGGAGGCATGGCGCTATTAATTTTGGCCGGTATCGCCATCAACGTCGTCGCGGCGTCTTTGATTGGATTATTGACCTATCTGGCGACGGATAGTGCACTACGGCATATCACATTCTGGTCGTTAGGGAGCTTGGCCAGTGCAAACTATTTCTGGTTAACGTTATGCTCATTAGCCCTGCTGATTGTATGTCTTTGGCTACCTAAGCAGCATCGTAAGTTGGATGCCATATTACTCGGGCAAGCAGAAGCGAATACCATGGGCGTCGATGTGAAGCGCTTGCAAATACAAAGTATCGTGCTGGTGGCGTTACTGGCCGCCTTGGCCGTCTCGGCGTGTGGCATTATCGGATTTATTGGGCTGGTCACACCGCACATTGGACGTATGTTGGTTGGCGCAAGTCATCGTTATTTATTACCGTTATCATTTTTTCTCGGGGGGACGCTATTGGTGATTGCAGACAGTATTGCCCGTAGCATTATCGCTCCTGCAGAACTGCCCATTGGTATTGTCACCGCATTATTAGGAGCCCCTGTGTTCATCTGGTTATTATTACGGGAAGGGAGGCGACTACAATGGTAATGTCATTAGCAGGGGTTAGTCTGAATCGCAATGGTAAGCAGGTTTTAGACAATATTTCCGGCGAACTAAAGGCGGGTAAAATCATTGCCTTACTAGGGCCAAACGGTGCAGGTAAATCGACTTTAATACAATCGATGGCTCGGTTATTAGAGCATGATGGTCGCATTAAACTACAAGAAAAAGACCTCGCTGATTTTTCGGCGTTGCAGCTCGCCCAGCATCTAGCCTATTTACCTCAGCACAGCCAACTGCAATTCCCGCTTGAAGTTGAAGAGGTTCTTTCACTCGCAACTCTGCCCTTTTCTTTAACGAAATTACAGCAGCGACAGCAAGTTAAGCAGGTGATCAGAGAGTGGGGAATCGAAGCATTAGCAGACAAGGATTTTCGCCAACTATCTGGAGGGGAACAGCAGCGTTGCCAAATTGCCCGCACATATTTACAGCTATCGAATATGGTCAACAGTGGAAAAGGCCAAGGCATTTGGTTATTAGACGAGCCTGCCAGTAGCTTAGATTTAGAGCATCAGCAGCAACTACAGAAAATTTGTTTACAGGCAGCCAGTGAAGGGCATTGCGTCGTTATTGTATTGCATGACTTGAATCAGGCGTTTAGTTTGGCGGATGAAGTGTGGCTATTAGAGAAAGGGAAGTTGGTTGCTCAAGGGCCTGCATCAGACGTGATGACGGAGCGTTTAATTAGCCAAGTATTTAATGTATCAGCGCGACGAATAGAAGATTCAGGTAGACACTATTTTATCTTCAGTTAATTATCATTGTGTATATATTCTAGCTGGCCAAGTTTAACGAGATCTAAGTAAGCTTGCTCAAGCTTTTTCATAACGACTTCAGCATTAGGAGTTTCTTTTGAAACAATGAAGTAGACCTTAGCATCATAAAAATTCGTATATTTTAAACCTGAAATTTTAAGCCCAGCTAATGCTGTTTCCGATGGGTGCTTATAATTAATAACATAATCGGCGCGGTTATTCTTCAGCATTAAAAAGGACGCACGGTGCTTTGTGGTTGTGGTTACTTCAATATTATTCTTTGGATCGGCAAAGTAGCTCACTAATCCGCCATAGCCATAACCACGCATAGTGATGATGCTTCGATTATTGATATCTTCTTTTTTATGAGGGAGTGGAGTACTTCCTTTGGCATAAATGCGCATCTGTATTTGAGAGATAGCGGTTTTGCTATAAAGCACATTATTATCGTATTCTGGAGAACCTTTTATACCTAAAAATAAGTGTGTTTCTCCTATGCCTAGGTTTCGATATAAGCGTTTGGTTGGGTAGATATCTAAACAATAGCTTAGTCCTGCATGTTTTAGACTTTGCTCCATTATATCCAAATAAATACCGGAAGCTGATTGATCGTCATTAACAACATAAAACGGAGGAAAAGAGGTGGTCCCTGCTTTTATCTCTTGCGACAGGCATAGTTGGGGTAAAGAGATTAAGAAACTTAAAGATAGAGCCTTTAGAAATGAATACAGCTGACAGACATTTCCCATGAATATTATTTACCTAATAATTATTGGTTTTTAATAGTCTAGACGTTGTGGTGATAAAGGTTGGTTTTAATTATATTAAACATAAATAATGTAAGCCTACTTTAGTAGGCTTACAAGACGTAGAGTTAAGCTGTACTCAATCTTTACTTATTCCAAAGTAAGACCCATGCTTTCGCCTAGACGTAATGGACGCTCAGCTTGCATTTCTTCTAGCCAATGCATTTTGTCTTTAGCGAAGCAGACGACGATGGTCGAACCTAGGAAGAAACGCCCCATCTCTTCACCTTTCTCTATCGTTAGCGGTTGCTGGCTCTCTCCGGTAGTCGGATAGCTAATTGAACGAACATTGCGGTCAAACGGCGTAATACGACCAGCCCATGTGGTTTCAATCCCTGCAACAATCATTGCGCCAACCAATACCAGTGCCATAGGTCCAAGCTCAGTATCAAAAATCGCGACGACTCGCTCGTTACGAGAGAATAAACGTGGCACATTTTGCGCGGTCGTTTGGTTAACCGAGAATAGGTCTCCTGGTACATAAATCATTTCACGCAAGGTACCCGTTACCGGCATATGAAGACGATGGTAATCTTTTGGTGACAAATAAACCGTTGCAAATTGTCCGCCCATAAATTCATCAGCGGTTGTGCTATTGCCGCCTAATAATTCGATTAAAGAATAATCCTGGCCCTTAGCTTGAAATACTCGACCATTTTCGATGGGGCCAAGTTGGCTGACAGCACCATCAGCAGGAGAAACAATGGCATTGCTATTCTCATCAATGATGCGCATGCCAGGTTTTAATTCACGGGTGAAAAAATCATTAAAGTTTTCAAATGCATCAGGGGTCTGGCGCTCGGCCTCTTCCATATTTACATTAAACTGTTTGATGAATTTACTAATGAATAGATTTTTTATCCATTCAATGCGGGTTTCTGCAAACCAACCGACCAAATGTGATAATAAATGCTGAGGAACTGCATATTGAAATGCGATAAATAACTTATCTTTAATTGAAGTAGCCAAAATATAAATCCTGTAATTTTAATGTATAAAAACGATTGCTAAATTTGAATCTTAAGGTTTATTACCTGCATTGATTGGCGTAGCGGTATCATTACCCCACTCAGCCCAAGAGCCGGCATAAGCCTTCATATTTCGGCCTAATATTTTGCCGACTAAATAGGTGAATCCAGATCTATGATGAGTTTGGCAATGAGTCGCAATTTCTTTGTCTTTTGTTAAACCCATAGAATTCAAAAGAGTATCAAAGGCTTCTAAATTGTTAATGCGCAAGCCACGATCGGTATCCATTCCCTTGGTCCATTCATAATTAACGGCACCAGGAATGTGGCCACCACGAATAGAGATGATCTTCTCACCGCTATACTCTTTTTCTGAGCGAGCATCCCAAACTGCAAAATCATCTTGTCCTAAGCGACTAAGGATTTGCTCTTTTGTGAGTTGAAAATCATCATTAAGTTCTGCGACGGTATAGTCACTGGGTTCAATAGGCAGCATTCCTTGCTCAGTTACTAGGCCCGCTTGTAACCAAGCATGAATACCACCATTTAGGTAGGAATAACGGCTATGGCCAATCATGTCCAATGCCCAGATTAAACGACCAGCCCAACCACCGCCTTCATCATCATAAACAATGACGTGCTTATCTAGGGTCAATCCGAGATTAGAAAAAACAACACTGAGTTGCTCAAGACTTGGTAGCGCACCGGGAGTTGGCTTTTGGCCGAGTTGCAAATCTTTAAAATCTAAATGAATCGCGTTGGGTATATGAGCATTCAAGTAGGTTTCTATCTTGCTTTGATCGATGATTAATAGATTCTCATCACCCAGATGGGGAAGTAGCTCTTCAGGTTCAAGTAATAATGGGTAGGCAGACATCATTTTATCCGTCAAAAAATTCAATAAACTTACCGCATTGTACTCTGGCAAATGACTGCTGTCAGGCCCGGTTTTTATTTACTAAGGCTTTATTCGCTTTGTTTTTTCTTTGAGTCGCTAGTGCCAGCTTTCCTAAGCTTTGGCTTGCGGCCGCGCATAGGGTTTTGAATGCCATATATTCAGAAGGTTGCATCGGCGGGTTATAAGGAGCGCTGCCCAAATCTGCAAAAACAATTCCGATAGGCCTCTTGTTAGAGAAGAGTGACATCATCATAAATTGCTCGGGTAATACGTTAAGCTGAGCAGGAGTTATTCCCCTAAGCATCTTTTCCCGGTTCTGATCGGTAATCATCAAACTGGCTGGTTTTTCTAACATCTTTTTGAAAATACTGGCGCTATCGAGCTCAATACTAAAATGACAAAGCGGATCTGTTTCAGCTAATCCCTGTTGATAATAAACTTTAGCCGCGGTGCCGATTTTATTCTGAACCATGATATAGGCGTGCTTTAAACCAATCCCTTCGGTCACCCCTTTCAGCACAGAGCGCATTAAATAATGCAGATCACCAAAACTTTCAGGCATTTCATTTAGCTGAGTCATTAGGTTCTTGAGGAGCTTTTGATTAACTTGGCGCGCTTTTTTTACCGTATTCGTTACCGCTTTAGGGCCTTCTCTCTCCATCTTCATTTCAGCCACCGCCTTTTCACAATGATAAACAGGGCTAATCGGAAGGGAGTCACATCGAGGGGCCAGTAAACTATTCACCGTTGTTAGCATGCGCCCATGCTTGGCCAAGGTAATACTCTGCTGAATAACTTCTTGGTGAATGATCTGAGGTTCTTTATTTAAAAAATGAGCACTCAGGCGTAACCAGCGATGACTCTTAGGTCGATAGGCGCCGATACGGTATTGGCTGGCTAAGATATTCGCAAAAAAGATCAGTAACTCAGGTTGCTGGCATTGATGCTTCAGTGCACGGTGACCATCGATCTTGCTAAGAGGCGATAGGAATAATGCCTGCCATTCTTTTGCTTTTGGCCAACGCTCTTGATGCCATAAGGACTGGCAAATAGCCGGCAGTGCTAAAGTATGTGATAGCTTACGCCATTGAGCTAAGCGACCTTTGGTTAGACTGCCAAAATTAGCTTCTAAAGCGGGTATGATATCACTCCCAAAACTCAGTTCATTGAGCATGCTTTGACTGTTGCTAACCTGTCGCAATTGCCACGACCAAAACGGAGCGGTTGTCAGCATTGCGGCCCATTGAGCCTGATGTGGGTTAAGCCCAGGTTTATGTTTACACCAAGAGGCCGCTAATTGGCCAGCCAATACAGCGCTATGTAGGGATGCCATATAATTACGTTCTGAGCGCTTATGGGGTATCGCTTCTAGAACCGGAAGCTGTTTCACTAAGCGAACGACTTCTTCCATCCCCAAAAGTGAAATACACCCTGCCGCACTACTAACTTGATCAAGACTAGCGGGATTGCGCTTTTTAATGCGTAATAGCATCTGCAAACAAATCGCCGGATCTTGCTCTGCTATTTTAGCTAACCCATCAAAGCTCAAGCTTGCCTTACGCATAAGCTGTTGGAAAGCCGAGCGCGTACTGGGCAGAATTGGAAACTTGTGAAAACTTTGCACCGATTGCCAATCTTCAGCGTTTGGCAATGAAAGTGACTTACTTGTATTTAATGTCATCTGTAAATTTGAGAAAACTCTAAATATAACCTTTACTTACTATAGTCAGTTTCACCGAAGCTGCTTATTTTCCTTCATGACTTTTACCATCATATTTAAGTTTAAGGACGTTAGTTGAACAACCTGGAACGGTTCACATGCTGTTTATAATTGGAATAATCGTTGTATTTGGTAGTGTTGGTTGGGGCTTTGTTTTGTCTCATGGCCAGCTAGCCGCGCTATGGCAGCCATTTGAAGTCATGATTATTATGGGCGCTGCTGGTGGTGCTTATTTAATATCAAACCCTTTTCACTTAATCATTGATACTTTGAAGTTAATGCCACAAGTGGTACTCGGTTCAAAAGTTAATAAGGCCATGTGTCTGGATGTATTAGGTTTAATTTATGACATTTTAAATAAGTCTCGGCGCGAAGGTATGATGGCTATTGAGTCGGATGTGGAAAATCCACACTCCAGTGCTATTTTTGCTCGCTATCCCGCGATCTTAATGAATGAAGCATTAGCGAGATTTATCGCCGATTATTTCCGAATTATTTCCTCAGGTAATTTAGCCTCCCACGAATTAGAAGCCTTGATGGATCAAGAAATTGATGCCCGCCTTCACGAACTCGAACAACCCGGTTCGGCGCTAGGTAAGGTTGCAGATGCTTTGCCGGGGTTTGGTATTGTGGCTGCGGTATTAGGGATTGTTATTACCATGGCATCGATTGGCGGAGACCCCGCAGTCATTGGTAAGCACGTTGCAGCGGCATTAGTTGGGACATTTATGGGGGTATTGTTTGCTTATGGTCTTGTTGGACCGATCAGTACTCGCATGAAACACATCGCAGAGGATGAAATAAAATTATACGATGCCGCCAAGGCTTCTATCATCGCTTCAATGAACGGTTTAGCTCCCCAATTAGCGATTGAATTTGGTCGTAAATCTTTATTCACCCATGGTCGTCCTACGTTTGATGAAGTGGATAGCAAGGTACGTGGCCGCTAATGGAGAGCTATGAATGGAGAACCTAGGCCAGCGTAATATCATTGTTCGTCGGGTTAAAAAGGGTCGCCATGAAGAGCATGGTGGCGCCTGGAAAGTCGCCATGGCCGATTTTGCCATTGCTATGATGGCGCTTTTTATTGTGCTTTGGTTAACAAATTCATCCAATGAGCAAGAGCGTGAAGCCATCGCGGGTTATTTCCAAGATCCACAAGCTTGGGAAGATGGTAAACGAATTCCGAGTCCCTATGTGATTGATCTAGGGGGAACGCCAACGACCGCCGATGAAACGGCTGTATCTGAAACCCTTGATCCTGAAAAGATTCTGCAAGCAGAAGAAATCGAGAGCTTAGCCGAAGCGATTGAAAGAAAACGTTTGGAGCAATTAAAAGCAGAGATTGAAGCGAAGATTGAAGCCAGCCCTACGTTGAGCCCATTTAAAAATCAAATGACCATCGATATCACGACAGAAGGTTTGCGCATTCAAATTGTTGATCAAACAAAACGCCCCATGTTTAACGCGGGTAGTGCGGTATTGAAGTATTACAGCGAAGATATTCTGTATGAACTGGCCCCTATGTTGATGACAGTAGAAAATAAGTTATCGATCACGGGCCATACCGATGCGGATGCTTATTATCAAAATAATCCAGAGGACGATGTGAATTGGGAGTTATCAGCTAAGCGTGCAAATGCTGCTCGCCGTGCTTTGATGGAAGCGGGAATCGAGAAATCACAAATCGCACAAATTTTAGGAATGGGCGATACCGCCCCTCTCGATATTAATAATCCTGAGAGTGATATTAACCGTCGTATAGCAATTGTGTTATTAAATAAGCAAGCTCAAGAGGGCATTGAATCACGCAGTGGAGGTAATGGACCAAAATTCATTAACGAAGAGGGCCAGAATCAAGATGCCCGCAAACCTGTGATTAATACCTCGGGCTCATTAATCAATAGAATAAAAGAAGAGCGTGAGCGTTTAGATAACAGCTACGATACACCACCGAACCAACAAGAGAGCTTTTGGTAGTAACGGTTTATTAGAATAGAAATTAAAAAAGGCTTCTCATTCGAAGCCTTTTTTATGCTTATTTAAAAGCCTTTATCAAATTCCCCAAGCGTTGCCAAAATACGTTTATAACTATCAAAACGAGATTGGCTGATCTTACCTTCTTCCAAGCTTTCACGAATCGCACACTTAGGTTCTAACTCATGCTGACAGTCGCGGAATTTACAGTGACCAATCATATCGCGTAATTCTTTAAAGCCATACAGTACATCATCCGGCTCCATGTGCCATAAACCAAACTCACGAATTCCTGGGGAATCGATTAAATCGCCCCCCGCAGGGAAGTGATATAAACGCGCCGTGGTAGTGGTATGACGACCTTTTTTACTGGCATGAGAAAGTGCGCCCACTTTTAACTCTTGCTCGGGCAGCAGTACTTGAATCAGGCTAGATTTACCTACCCCCGACTGACCAACAAAAACACTGATGCGATCATTCAGTTTCTGTTTCAGTTCTTCTAAGCCATCTTCTTGCTTGATCGACAAGGTCATCGTTTGATAACCCAGCTTTTCATAATCCGCCATCATGCTATGCATGTAAGGTCCGGTTTTTTCGTCGAGTAAATCGGTTTTATTGAGCAGGATAATCGGCTCGATGTTGCAGTTCTCTGCAGCGACTAAATAGCGATCGATAAGATTGGAATGGACCACGGGTTCACAGGCAACCACCAAGACAATAAAGTCGATATTGGCGGCAACGGGTTTAATCTCGTTATAAGGGTTCGGCCGTGATAGCTCGCTTTCACGAGGTAGGGTTGCGACTACAACACCGAGCTCATCCTTGTCCATGCGATAGATAACCTTGTCACCCGTCACCAGAGAACCTAGGTTCGCACGCATATAGCAGCGGCGAGTATCATCAAAGATGCCCTTTTCTATGCTCTCTAAGGATTCGACTTCTACTTGCGTGCCAAAGTGCGCGATGATCATGCCCTGTAATTCAGGTCCTAAATCATTGCCGGTTAGCTGCTCAGTAATGTCTGATTCTTTACGTGACGCACGGTCGGTACGTTCTTGTTGAATCTTTTCGATACGCCATTTCTGACGTTTATTTAATTTTCTTTTGGCCATAGGCGCTATTGTCCGTGTTGGCCGCGGCGGACGCAAGTTGCTAAACTACATCCATTGATTAGGAGTTGCAGCAAAAATGAGTCGAACCGATACCTTGGTCTGGATGGACCTAGAGATGACAGGACTGGATCCTGAAGATAACGTGATTATAGAAATCGCGACTATTATCACCGATGATCAGTTGAATATCGTCGCTGAAGGCCCCGTCATTGCTGTGCATCAGCCAGATTCTGAGCTGGCAAAGATGGATGCTTGGAACGTCAAAACTCATGGCAATTCTGGCTTAGTAGAGCGAGTAAAAACCAGCACAGTGAGCATGGCGGAGGCTGAAAAACAGACGCTAGAATTTGTTGAGCAGCATGTAAAAAAAGGTCACTCACCATTATGTGGCAACAGCATTCACCAAGATCGCCGCTTTTTAGTGAAGCAAATGCCACTTTTAGAAGAATATATGCATTATCGCAATATTGATGTCAGCACCTTAAAAGAGCTGGCTAAGCGTTGGAAGCCTTCGATCTTACCCGGCTTTAAGAAGAGTGGATCGCATAAAGCATTGGACGATATTTTAGAATCCATTGCAGAAATGAAGTATTACCGTGAGCACTTTTTAGCCCAGTAAGTCCCTGTCGAATATCCCGTGAATCATGGCTAAAGTTGCATGATTAGCAATATGCCAGCTATAATTGGCATATTGCTAAATTACTCGAGCAGGAATCATGCAAGATAACTTCATTGAATATCGCCCCAAGTTAGAAATTCAAGAAAGCTCAAAACACCGCGGCTTACAGCTCCGTGCTTTTGAAGTAATGGGTAAGCAGCTAGGTACCGAAATTTATACCAACGCGGATATTGCTCGTATCAGTCGCGATGGGGTTCAGCCAGAACTTGTCTCTGTGCTTTATGCCTTTGGCTTTGATAAAGGCGAACTCGATTGGGTTGTCGCTCCTCGTACGTTATCACACCGCAAGAGTAAGAATGATAAATTAACTGCTGATGAATCTGGGCGCTTATTACGTGTTGCCAGTATTTATTCTTTAGCGCAAACCGTTTTTTCCAATCAAGAAAAAGCCATGAAGTGGTTGCATAAAACTCGTCAGAGCTTTGAAGGCATGAATGCCATCGAGGTGATGAAAACAGAAGCTGGAGCGCGCTTAGTTGAAGAGCAGTTATTGCAGCTTGATTCGGGTTATTTTGCGTGAAATTATGGCGTATTAGTAATTATGCCGATTTAACTGGTGCTGGTGGTTTAAAGGCTGCTGGACGTTGGCATAATCGTGGTATTCCAATCGTTTATCTAGGGGAAAGTGTCGCCTTGGCGATGCTGGAAACCTTGGTGCATTTTGAATTGTCTCCGGATGAAGTGCCTGACAGCTTCCAGCTATTAGCGGTCACTGCAGAAGAAAATATTGCTATTGCCCAGCTAAGTCAGGATGCCTTAATGACTGATTGGCAGAGTAATCAAGAGTATACTCGGGCAATTGGCGATGAATGGTTAATGTCGGCGAGCAGCGTATTATTAAAAGTGCCTAGTGCTATTATTCCTGAGAGCTATAACTATTTATTTAACCCGCGCCATTCTGACGCGGATAAAATACAGATTGATTCGGTTAGGCATTGTCCGTTTGATCAGCGCTTAATTAATTAGCATCTGATCCAACAGCTCAACCACATTATTGCCTTGAACTAACAAGGCTTTATCTTCTGCCTGTAAAAAACCTTCCTCTTCCGCGTTATTCAGCATCTGAATCATAGGGCCAAAGTAGTTATTCACATTCAGTAGTGCACACGGCTTGTTATGAAAGCCGAGTTTCTTCCAGGTATACACCTCAAAGAACTCCTCAAACGTGCCTATGCCCCCAGGAAAGGTAATAAAACCATCGGCAAGCTCGGCCATCATAGATTTACGCTCGTGCATGTTGGCCGTGATGTGCAGTTGGGTTAAGCCATTATGAAAGATCTCTTTATCGTGCAGAGCTTTCACCGTCACCCCAATCACTTCACCGCCAGC
>CAJVZR010000035.1 GCA_913019965.1 uncultured Oleispira sp. | reverse complement strand
CACTTCGCAAACCATTACTAAACGGTCGACTTCAGGATTCAGTGAGCACAAACCATTAGAAATGGCTTCGGGCAGCATGGGTACAACGTTTTCTGGGAAGTAAACCGAGGTCGCGCGCTTGGTCGCTTCCTTATCCAGTTCACTGCCCACTTGTACATAATGAGAAACATCGGCAATGGCGATGAACAAGCGCCAGCCATTGGTGCGCTTATTACGCTCCACATACACAGCGTCATCGAAGTCACGAGCGTCTTCACCATCAATGGTGACAAACGGTAGGTCGCGTAAATCAACACGTTTTTTCTTATCTTTCTCGGTCACTTCTTCTGGAATCGCTTTCAGCTCTTCCAATAATTCGGGTGCCCAAGTATTGGGAATATCGTGGCTGCGAATGGCGACTTCGATTTCCATGCCTGGGGCTAGGTTGTTGCCTAAAACTTCAGCGATACGACCTGTGATCATTTGCCCCGGACGTGGCTGCTGCAGTATTTCAACATTAACGAATTGGTCGTGCTGAGCACCGTTTCTATCTTCGGCAGCAATCACAATTTCGTGGCTGATACGCTTGCTATCCGGTCGAACAACACCGACTCCGGCTTGTTCGAAATAACGACCGACAATGTGGGTGGTATTATGTTCGAGAACTTTGGCGATTTGGCCTTCTAAACGACCACGGCGATCGGTGCCGGTAATCCGCACCATGGCTTTGTCACCATGAAATGCTTTGCGCATTTGATTATTCGAGATGTAAACATCATCACCTTCTTCGCGAATCAAAAAGCCATAGCCATCTTTATGGCCTTGCAAAATACCGGTGGCAATTTTTTTAGGATCCAGTGGGAAGTAGGTTTGGCGACCGCGGTTGCTGTCGATTTGAGCATCACGGGCCATAGCAATTAACCGACGGCGTACCCCTTCGGTACGATCTTCGTCATCAACATGCAACGCAGCACACACTTCTTCATAAGTTGAAGGGATGGCTAGTTCTATCAAAGTCTCAAGAATGAACTCACGGCTAGGTACCGGATTTTCATAGTTTTGAGCTTCGCGTGCTGCATGTGGATCTTTAGGTTTTTTATTACGGGGTTTGCTCACTAGGCGTTATGCTCCTGGCATAGTTTAATATTCATAACGGCTAGTATACCTCTATTGGCTTAAATAGGGATATCCAGAAGGAGCTAGAAGCCTATTAAAAGGCTAATTATTGTTCAATATTGGCTTCCGATTCTTCTGATTTAACCGAATCGTCATCTTTTCCTAAGTTTTCGATCAACCAATCCGCGGGTGGCTGATAGCTGTCTTCCATGATATCGGGGTAATCTTGCTGTAGTTTGGCCGCCATTTCTTCGATGCCTTTTATCTTGTCTTCGGCAAATGCAATCTCTTCTGCACTAATACCTTCGGCTTTGCCTTGCTCAATCATACTGCGTAATTGTGCTGTTTTGATTTTGCTGGCGTCGACATAGGCTCGATAAACCCGTTTTTGCTGGCGTCGTTCATATTCTAAGTATTGCTCATGATCACCGAGTTCTTCTTCGGTTGGCACTTCACGTTCATGGTGCTTTGCTAATTTAGGTGCTCTAGGATCGCCTTTAAGTCGTGCTTGTTGCATGGACTTAATGGCTTCAGGATCAGGAATAAAGTCTTCGCTAACATCCTCTCGATACTCATCATCAGAGTCGTGTGGTTTATCGCTAACGAGAGTCTCGTTACTGAATTTAGTCAATGCGGGGTCGTTTTGTCGATCTGCTTGATGCTTGTCAGTACTTGAGAGACTGTCTTGCCAAAATGACAGCTCAGTATTCGGCTGCCATGCGATGATAAGTACTAAGATGCTCAACAAGGAGATTGCAAGAAGGTAACGCATAAGAGAACTCAATCAAGTATTAAAAGATTCGTTGCGGGTTAACTTCCCCGCAACGTTTTAGTTGCCGCTGCTTTCAGTGTAATTATTCTGTCGTTAGCTATTTTAACGCCGCTTTATTCAAATGAATATCCGCGTTATTACGCAGCTTTGATTGCAAAGCCGTAAACTCATCACGTAATTCTTTCAGCGCAATATCTCGACTGGCTTCATAACGAACGGTAGGGTCGGTATAAGGTAAGTGGCCATCAATACGTTCATCGGCAAAAATGATTTCGTATACAATCTCACCTTGGTTTTGTGGGCTTCTAAAGGGCGCTGATACCTTCCCTGCTTGTTGAACGAAGGCGATGGCATGCAGCCAGCTGCGTTTTTTATCGCTACGATTTAACCAGCCTAAGCTGCCAGGAATTGAATCATTCTTATCCGCGGCAATTGAATATTTTTTTATAGCACTAGAGAAATCGAGCCCGGCTTTAATTTCGGCGACCACTTGATCGGCGAGTTCCTGGCTAGCAACACGAATATGGCGAGCCTTAACTCGTTCAACGACTTCGAACTCGTCTTTATTCTCGTTATAAAACTGTTTGATTTTTTCCTCGCTGATATTTTTAGCACGTTCACGCAATGCCGGATTATCATCATGCACGTCGGCATGTAGTCCCATGTTTTCTAATAAACGCGTTTTTTGCTGTTCATTCAGAAGGACTTGTTTAATCGCACGATAGTCGTGTGGTTTGAGATTTTCTTCAGCCCAGGCTAAGACCACCAAAGAGCCAATACGTTGTTTCAACTGTCCTTTTAAAAAGTCGATATCTGCTTTATGTATCGCTAGACGGCCTTGAACATTCTGGCGTCGATAGATATCCCACAAGGTAATTTGGTTTGTGTTCGAGGTTAATTGCGCTGGCGAAAAATCCACTTGCGCGATAACCGTTTTCTTAGCCGCGGCCTCTTGCTTAGGATTTGCTTTGATCATTAACGCGGCTTTTAGCGTCATTAGTTCGGCAAGTTTTTTCTCGGTCACGTCTTCATTAAAAGTGAAAAGACTTTCTAGGCCATTAGGCAACGCTTTAATTTTGGTGACTAAATCTTTTTCGTAGGTTTTACGAATGAGTGCAGTGGCGCGATCTTCCAACATAACATCGTTGGCGAACCCGACTTCATTCTCGCTATTTAAGACGTCTTTATCGAGGGATTGACGGGCATGGCTTGCTAATAAAGCATCATCAATAATTCTTTGCATCGCTTGTGGCGGAGTAATAGGGCGGCTCGGATGATTATAAGAATGCCAAAACATTTCAACGGTATCGGCGCTTAACGTCAGCTCGCCCATGGTGGCTGCAATGTTAGGGTCAGTAATATCGTATTCAACTTTTGCCTGTGAAATAGAAGTCGCAAAGGTGATTAATAGAGCAATTAGAATTTTCATAAACATCATCATTTATTTTTATCAGTAAGATCATCCAATAAGAGTATTGGATGATCTAGTTGTATCACATGTGGTTTCTAGAAACGATCCGCAGCGTGATTTAATACGTGGACTGTCATGGCAATCGCATGAGGAATAACAACATTCGCCACGTTAATGCGATCAGTTTCACTGGTGCTACTTAATACGATACCGCCTTGGCTATAAGAAATAGAACCGCCTTCCGTTAATAGTGGGCGAATGTCAGTCTGACCCGCAGGTAAAGCGGTATAGCTCGACATCGCCGCCGTGACTTTTTGGTCTGCATTTAACGCTTGAGCGGTGTAATTATCTTCAACCCAAGATTCCCAACCGGCATGGTTTTTATCAGACGTTGTCCAAGTATGGTGCGGCTGTAACAAATCGGTAGTATGTAAAACAAAGCCTAAAGCTTGTGCAGTAGGCGCGGCTAAGAATTCGTTATACCAGTGTTGACCTAGGTTATCGATCGGTTGAAAAGGAATCTCTTCGAAATCATCGTACATGGATTTTGAAGAATAACTACCTTGGCGGTAATTCGCTTCCGTGATGCCATAGCTGTTGAATTCACTGTCTTCACGACCCCACCAACCACGCATACCGCCTGCACCATCATCGAGGTGGTCACCGTACATCCAGCTAGCAGCGGCACTATCAATCTCGCCCCAGACGGTTAATAGGTCGTAGTTGTAACCCCCTAAATCATTGCCATGAGCATCGCTACCACGGGTATGGTTTTGGAAGTGCCAGTAGGAAGTATATTTTGCGATCGATGCACCTAATCCCCAAACAGGGGCTTCTACACAATCACCTGAAACTGCACCACAGATGAAGGTATCGGCAAAATCATCGACATCATAGGCCCCTTGGCCAACAGCGTTAGCGAAATCAGTGATGCTATAGCCTGCAGCTTGGGCCACACTGACTAGCGTATTGTAGCGAGTTGTTTCAGGGTTGGCGGCCATATAGGCCACGGCGTCTTGCACGATGCGCTTATGGGTTGGTTGGGTAAAAGCTTCTGCTTGCATTGCAGTCAGTGCAATTCCTACAGACGTGACTAGGGGTAACAATTTATTCATGATTGTCCTTAGTTTTTTAACTATTGTTTTTTAATTATTAGTTTTTATGTTTTGACGTTTTCTGTATCGAACCGATACAAGGGTGCCGTGAGCAAACAAGAAGTGATTGCTGTAAGCGGGTGGAACCTAGGGAATAAAGGGTGAGCGAATGCTCACCCGTTTAAAATTTGCAGTTAAAAACGTTCCGCAGCATGATTAAGAACGTGCACAACCATTGCAATGGCATGTGGGATAACGGTTGCCGCAACTTCTGAGCGGTCCGCATCACTGGTACTACTTAATACAATACCACCTTGGCTATAAGAGATTGCGCCACCTTCAGTCAATAAAGGACGAATATCATTTTGGCCCGATGCGATTGGCGTGAAGCTATTCATAGCTTCCGTCACTGCAGCATCGTTATTCATATCTTTGGCATCATAGTTATCTTCAACCCAAGACTCCCAACCACCGTGGTTGTTCGCTGACGTTGTCCAAGTATGGTGCGGCTGTAATAAGTCCGTTGTATGTAGAGCAAAGCCTAGAGTTTGAACCGTAGGTGTTTTAATAAACTCGTTGTACCAGTATTGACCTAGGTTATCGATCGGCTGGAAAGCTGCATCTTCAAAATCATCATAGTGTGACTTGCTATTGTAGCTACCCACGCTGTAATTTTTAGCGGTAATACCATAAGAGTTGTATTCTGAATCTTCACTACACCAGCGCCAGAAACACCAACCTGTCATGCCACCTTTACCATCGTCAAGGTGATCACCGACTAACCAAGTACCTAATAGAGTATCTTCGGTGCCTTTAACTGGGATTTGGCTGTAATTGTAGCCAGCAAGGTCATTACCATGAACATCGCCACCACGGGAATGATTCTGAAAGTGCCACCAAGCAGTGTAAGTTGCTACGAAGCTACCAACACCAAATACCGGGGCTTGAACACAGTCACCTGTAACAGCACCACAGATATAAGTATCAGAGAAATCGTCTACATCACGAGCGCCTTGACCTAGTGCATCGGCAAACTGTTCGATGGTATAACCAGCAGCTTGAGCGGTTGCAGACAGTTTAGCGAAATTGGTCGATTCAGGATGTGCGGCCATATAAGCAACGGCATCTTCTACGATACGTTTGTGAGTCGGTTGGGTGAACGCTTGAGATTCAAGGCTGCCTAACATTAGGCCAGCGCCTAACGTCATTGCGAGTGTTTTATTCATCATGTTGACTGCTCATTTGAGGTGTTTTTATTGTTATATCTTCTTGTTAGCTCCCACTAATTACGAAATTAGTATGGCTAATCTTATTTTGCTAGATTACGGATTCAAAAAACGCTTTGCAATGATTAAAAATAACTTGGCTCAAATAGGCGCAGAAATGTCACGAATTGGATAATACAGTTTGATTTCCAATCTATTTTTTGGTGCAAATGTACTAAGTTGCTGGGTATTTCTTATCATTAACTTTCATTATCACGTTGTTTTTTCAACTCGCGACTTTGTACTTGAAATAAATGCTGCATCAATAAATCCTGATTGCTATCACCAATATTTTGAAAGTCGACACGAATAATGTTTTTGTTATTGGTTGAACCACTGCTAATCACTTTGCCTGTAGTTACAATAGACACATTGGAGGGTTTTAATTTTAACTGCAGTAAAATATTTTCATCTTGCTGAATGTCTTCGTCGGTATGAAAGGCAACACCACAAGCACTGAGATTAATCGGTTTCAATTGGCCGTCATCAACAAAGCCTTGAGCCTTTGAATTATGACTCATGGCCAAGTTGATCTTTTGATTAAGCAGCTCACATATCTTCGCTAATTGTGGCTGCTGGCTTTTTAAGTTGGCCATTGTCAAAGAAAGTTCAGTTTCTAATTTTGCCAATGATTCACTTTCTTCATCTCTTTGGCCTTCTCCCCATGCCTGATACTCAGAATCACTAATGGTTTTGAAACTGATTTCTGCTTCATCATCAATGCGAAAAAACCGGCGGCGCTCGTCAGACATAGTATTCCTTATTATTTAAGTCCAGTGATTAAAAAATTTCATTGGAATCGAGTTCAAAATCTTCGGGTCTTGCATTCAGCGCATCATCAATATCTTTGTCAGGGTTTTCGATTAGTGGCTTATCGTCATCATCATTATCTGAAGTTTGTAAAATAATGATTTCTACGCGACGATTCTTAGCCCGTGATTCGGCATCAACATTTTCAACCAACGGACGCACATCACCATGACCCACGACTTGAAATCTTTCTTGGCCCATCTCTGGGGCAATAAATAACTCTTGTGCAAACGCGGCTGCGCGAGCAGAAGACAGCGCCCAATTGGAACGGAAGCGACCACCTTGAGTTGGAATATTATCGGTATGACCTTCGACGGATATTCGGCCTGGAATGGTGACCAAAACTTCACGTATTTTATCAATTACTGGTAAGAAGCGATCATGAATATAATCAGAGCCAGAGCGGAAAGCGCCATTTTCTCGGATGCGAATGATGATTTTTTTACCTTGAGTTTCGACTTCTATTTTACCGCTAGAAACTTCCGCTTCTAATTCAGCAGCAATCTCAACCGCGGTCTCTTCGGCTTTCTTTTCGTCAGCAGAATCTTTAGGTACAGCGACTTCACGCGTCTTCTGCCCTTCATCTCCTTGGCGCTCTTGCTGTTGAGTAATTTCGTCCTGACATAAAACTTCGAGGCTGCTTTGGGACAGGTCGCTGGTTTTCTGCCTAACTTCATTAATTGGGGTCGGTTCAGGTATTGCGGGGCTGAAGTGCTTCGCAATAACACTGGTTCCCTTAGGAGGGTCATCGGCTTTAATTTCGGTTTGCACACCAAAGGCTTGGCGTAGCTCACCGGCTAAACGCTTAAATTTTAACGCGTCCATTTCGGCGAATGATAATAATAAAACGAAGAAGCACATTAGTAGCGACATTAAATCCGCAAACGTCATTACCCACGCTGGAATCCCCGCGGGGCATTCACAGACTTCTTCTTCCTCATCACTCATCCTTGATTACTCCGCTACCGCACGTTGTTTCTCTTTAACATAATTCTGCAGCATAGCTTCAATTACACGGGGATTTTGACCACCTTGAATGGCGATTAGGGCATCAACGATCATCTTTTGAATCAAGCCTTCTTGTTCAGCACGAAGCATAAGTTTGTCGGCCATCGGAATCATAATCATGGTCGCCATCATGGCGCCATAAAGCGTTGTCAGTAGAGCAACTGCCATTGCAGGGCCAATGGATTTGGGATCATCCATATTGGCGAGCATGGCAACTAAGCCAATTAAGGTACCAATCATTCCCATCGCTGGGCCTACATCGCCCATGTGGGTAAAGAACGTTGCGCCGTATTTGTGGCGTTCTTGTGCCAGCTTCATATCTTTACCGAGCAAGGCTTTTACAACTTCGGGATCATGACCATCGACTAATAGCTGGATGCCTTTGGCAAGGAAGTCGTTACTGACTTCTTTGCCCTCTAGCGATAACAGGCCGCCTTTACGAGCAAGACCGGCAAGCTCAACCGCTTCTTCAATGATTTCTTCAGGCTTGCTGACTTTAAACATAAAGGCTTTAGCCATGATGGCGAAAGAACCAAAAAAGGTACCAATTTCGAACTTCATTAAAACGACAAATAAACTACCGCCGACCACGATGAGTAAAGAGGGGACGTTGACGAACATCATAATGTCGCCACCCAGAACCATTGCCATGACCACTAGGCCAAAGGCGCCTAATATTCCTACCAGAGATGCGAGATCCACTGCTACTCCTTTAGCTATATCATCAGAATTGAAGTGTGAAAGTTGTTATATATAAAAGTGTAGACAAGAAATTTTATTCTGCCGTAAAACCAGGGCAAAATTTTCACTTGAGTTCTGAACTTGATTACGGCGTGCGCCTCGGTTAGTGTGGCGCGACTTATCAATCGCGAGTAGCAGCAAATAAAGGTGATCTGTGGCCAAAACAACCTTCCATTTTGAACAATCCCTAGCCGAACTAGAAAGCCTAGTTGAACGCATGGAATCTGGTGAAATGAGTCTTGAAGATTCTTTAAAAGCATTTGAGCAAGGGATTAAATATACCCGTGATTGCCAGAACGCATTAACTAAGGCAGAGCAGAAAGTTCAGCTGTTATTACAGAAAAATGGCCAGATGGAAGCGCAGCCGTTTAACTCTCTTGTAGATGGTGAAGAATAAACCTCATGTCTTTTAAGCAACAACTTCAGGGCAGTCAGCAACGTTGCGAAGAGGCTCTAAATACCGCCTTAAAGCAACTAAATATCAGTGACGAATACCTTGCCGACGCTATGGCTTATAGTCTTTTTAATGGCGGTAAACGAGTACGTCCCTTCTTAGTACAAGCGACCGCACAGGCGTTAGGCATCAATGATGCGAGGGTCGATATTGCGATGGCTGCGATCGAAATGGTGCACAGTTATTCCTTAGTACATGACGACTTACCAGCCATGGACGATGATGATCTGCGACGTGGTCAGCCGACTTGTCATATCAAGTTTAATGAAGCCACCGCGATTCTAGCCGGCGATGCGTTATTAACCGGTGCTTTTGAAATTTTAGCGGATATGCCAGCCGACTTCTCAATTAAGCAACGTTTGCAGTTAATTCGCCTATTAAGCCAGGGCTCCGGAGCTTCTGGCATGGTAGCGGGTCAGGCGATTGATTTAGCGTCTGTAGGTAAGGAAGTTGGCAAAGAGATTGATCTTGCGCACTTAGAGCGTATGCATGGCTATAAAACGGGCGCTTTAATTCGAATCAGTGTCTTGATGGGGGCGCATTGTGGTGAGCCTGATGCAGAAACACTAAAACACCTGACGACATATGCTAATGCCATCGGCTTGGCCTTTCAGGTGCAAGACGATATTTTGGATATTGAAAGTGATACCGCGACACTCGGCAAGCAGCAAGGTGCAGATTTGGCGCTCAATAAGCCGACTTACCCGGCGCTATTGGGCTTAACAGGTGCGAAAGAGAAAGCGCAGCAGCTTCATCAGCAGGCGCTATTAGCGCTAGAAGAACTGTCTGGGGACACCTCTGCGCTGGCTCAATTAGCTGATTACATCATCACTCGTGATCATTAATCCCACAATACACGCATTATTAGTTCTACTTGCTGAGCTAGGCAGGTAGAATAGCGCCTTTTCAATGCCAGCAAAAAAATCGTGACGTGCATGTTTACTGAAATACCAAGTGAAAGACCGATAACGCCTCTATTGGACTCCGTGACCAATGCGGCAGACCTGCGCTTATTGGCTTTAGATCAACTTGAGCAATTTAATCACGAGCTGCGTGAATACCTTATCTACAGTGTGGGCCAATCGGGCGGGCACTTTGGCGCTGGTTTAGGAGTGGTTGAACTCACCACTGCTTTGCACTACGTCTTCGATACACCCAACGACAAGCTCGTCTGGGATGTAGGTCATCAAGCTTATCCACATAAAATTATTACCGGTCGTCGTGATCAGATGACGATGATTCGCAGTAAAGAAGGCCCAGCTGCATTCCCATTACGCAGTGAAAGTGAATACGATACCTTTGGTGTGGGTCATTCTAGTACGTCTATTAGCGCGGCTATGGGCATGAGCTTAGGCATGCGCGCGATGGGTAAAGATAATCAAGCGGTTGCCATTATTGGTGATGGCGCGATGACCGCAGGAATGGCGTTTGAAGCCTTGAACCATGCAGGTCATGAAAAAGCCGATATGTTGGTGATCTTAAATGATAACGACATGGCGATTTCGGATAACGTCGGTGCGTTAAATAAGTACTTCACTCGCTTATGGTCTAGCCCAACCTATTCTTCACTGCGTGAAGGCAGTAAAAAGATTCTGCAAAAAAGTACAACGGCTTGGGAATTCATGCGTAAGACCGAAGAGCACATGAAAGCCATGGTCGCGCCGGGCATTTTATTTGAAGAATTAGGTTTCAATTATTATGGCCCAATTGACGGCCATGATACGGAAGAGTTAGTACATACTTTAGCGAATTTGAAAAAATTGCCTGGGCCGAAGTTTCTGCATATCGTGACTAAAAAAGGTAAAGGTTTTGCCCCAGCAGAAGCCGAGCAGATAAAATATCACGCGTTAAAGAAACAAAATACCAACTCATCACCGGCGGTTGCTAAACCCACCTATTCCAATATATTTGGTAATTGGTTGTGTGATATGGCCGAGGTGGATGAGCGCTTGATGGGGATTACTCCAGCAATGCGGGAAGGTTCGGATATGATTCGTTTCTCCGAGACTTACCCTAAGCGTTATTTTGATGTCGCTATTGCAGAACAGCATGCGGTGACATTAGCTGCGGGTATGGCGTGTGAAGGTGCCAAACCTATCGTTGCGATTTATTCGACCTTCTTGCAGCGTGGCTACGATCAATTAATCCACGATGTGGCGTTGCAAAATCTCGATGTCATGTTTGCCATTGATCGTGCAGGGCTGGTGGGTGAAGATGGCCCGACCCATCATGGCGCTTACGATTACAGCTTTTTACGCCCGATTCCGAATATGGTTATCATGGCACCCTCGAATGAAGATGAATGCCGTCAAATGTTATACACAGGGTATCAATACCAAGGTCCTACGGCGGTACGTTATCCTCGTGGTGCTGGCATTGGTGTAGAGCCTCAAGCTCAGATGCAGCTGTTACCTATCGGTAAAGGCATTATGCGTCGTCAGCGGTCGACACAGCAGGACACAGCAGGTAAATCGATTGCGGTATTAGCTTTTGGTTCTTGCGTGAACTTTGCCTTAGCCGCCGCTGAAGAATTAGCACAGCAAAATATTGATATCAGCATTGCGGATATGCGCTTTGTGAAACCAATTGATGAGGCTCTGATTGCTGAGCTTGCTCAGTCACATGAGCAGTTAATCTGCATTGAAGAAAATGCGATTATCGGTGGTGCTGGCTCTGCCGTATTAGAGTATCTAGCTGAGCAAGGCATTCAAACTCCTTGTCAGCTAATGGGTATTCCTGATCGCTATATTGAACATGCTTCTCCGGCAGAACAATTTGCCGATATCGGTATCGATTCTGCGGCTATTCAACAGTTAATTTTAAGTCTCCTCTAAATCTGCTAATAAATAAATTAGCGTGATTTGAATCGTTACTAAATCTCATGGTCTAATCTTTTCTTATATTCGGCCATGAGATTCAATGATGCCTTTTTCTGCTCGCTACAAACTTCATTTCATCCCCCTGATTGCCGTTATATTCCTCACTATTTATGGTCAGGCCGTCTGCCCTTTTATCGCTACATTAGATTTGGCACAGCTTGTATCTGGTTTATTACTGATTGCGATCATTCAGATTATTCTGCGCGAACTATTGCTACGATTTTTTTCCCGCGGATCTCAGGGGGCAGAAGCTCCGGTTTGGAACATGCAAAAAGCTTCTCTACTTTCGTGGTTCATTGCGGGCATTTTGGCATCGATGTATCACGTGCTGGTTTACCCTAACTTTCCTATCGAGAGCCATTTAAAATTGCTTACAGGCTATTGGGCACTGGGGGCAGGAATCTTATCGCAAATCGATCATGTGGCCGTTGAGAAGTATTATCGTAAGCAAGGTATACGTGGCTTAGGGGAGCGAGTAGAGCGAATCTCTCAGCGTCTGATGAGACTGATTGCTGTGTTTACTTTAGTGCCTGGGCTCGTGATGACGGTGATGGCGTTTCGTTTTGTTTATGAAGGGTATGCGCACCCTGGTGTTGCGTATGAAGTGGGTTTTTTAGCCTTGGTATTTTTTCTCGTCGCATTATTAGTGACGCAGCAATATGGGCGAGCATTGAAAAGAGATACTCGTGATATCTCGAAAGCACTAAAGACAATTTCATCCGGTAAATTTGATGTGATGCTGGATACCTCTCGCCATGATGAATTAGGCCAAGTTGCCGAAGGCATCAACGATATGGCGCAAGGATTAGCACTACGTGAGCGAATTCGAGAGTTGTTTGGGCGTTTTGTAAATCCTGCTATTGCTGAAAACGTGATCCGCGAATTTTCTGGCCAAGATCAAAAGAATTTATGTCAGCAGGGGCAGCGGAAAAACGTCGCGGTATTAATGAGCGATATTCGAGGTTTTACACCTTTCGCTGAGAATATGGAACC
Organism: uncultured Oleispira sp.; assembly: GCA_913019965.1. GTDB lineage: Bacteria > Pseudomonadota > Gammaproteobacteria > Pseudomonadales > Oceanobacteraceae > Oleispira. The sequence goes on along the minus strand of CAJVZR010000035.1, from coordinate 29,670 downwards.
GGAAAAACTTGTTCTATTATTGAACGGATATTTTAGCGAAATGGTGACCGCCATTCAGAATAATGGCGGCATGGTCGACAAGTTTATTGGTGATGCGGTTATGGCGGTATTTGGTCTGGGGGAAGAATCAGACGAAGCGACTATCTGCCGACAAGCTGTTGCAGCTGCCGAAGAAATGCAAGAGCGGCTAGTTCAATATAATAAAAGGTTAACAAGTGCCGGCGATGCTGAATTGCACAATGGCATAGGGATTCATTTTGGCGAAGTGGTTGCGGGGTATATTGGCAGTGAAGAGCGCTTAGAGTTTACGGTGATGGGGAATACGGTGAATATGGCAGCGCGAGTTGAAGGACAATGCAAGGCGCCTAATCCAGCCATTATGTTTACCGAAGATGTAGCTCAGCATATTGAACATGCTGAGTTTATTGCTGCGGCTGAATTAAAAGGATTAAGTCAGCCGGTGAAGCTATTTAGCCTTTCTTGAATGATTGAGAACTAAATTAAGCTTCATCATCTTGGTGGCTAATATCTGCTTTTGCACTGGCTTTAAGGTAATGCCCTAGCTTATTCGCCTTAGTATTTAGGTATCCGTCATTATGTGGGTTACGGCCCACTTCAATAGCAACACGCTCTAATACGTTAACACCTGCTTCCGATAGCGCTTTCACTTTACGGGGGTTATTAGTCATCAAACGAATAGTCTGAATGCCTAAATGCTCTAGCATAGGCTGGCACATATCGTACTTACGCATATCGGCGCCAAAGCCTAATTGTTCGTTAGCTTCTACGGTATCAGCGCCTTGGTCTTGTAGGTTGTAGGCCTTGATTTTATTTAATAAGCCAATGCCGCGACCTTCTTGGCGTAGGTATAACACGACACCACGGCCCGCTTTTGCTACGGAGCTTAGGGCTTCTTCTAATTGATAGCCACAGTCACAGCGCATGCTGAATAGTGCATCACCGGTTAAACACTCTGAATGAGCGCGAGCCAAAACAGGCTCACCGGAGTCAATATCACCCATAGATAATGCTACATGCTCTTTCCCTGTGGATTCGTCTTCGAAGCCATGCATGGTAAAAACACCAAAAGGTGTCGGCAATTTAGAGGAAGCGATGTATTTAATGCTCAAAGGGGAAACCTCGGGTGCTTGAATTCAATAGCCGTGAAATAGCGGCTTACAAGCAGGCAATTAACGGTGACTTAATAAATTTGGCGCGCATTTTAACAAGATTAGCGGCTGCTGACTAATTTGGGGGCGCAGTAATGTTAATTCAACCTTGTTATGATGATAGGCAGCTTATTATTTTCGATTAGGTTTGAGTATGTGGATTATTGTCTTTTTATTGTTATTAGCCTTATTTACCTTGCCGCAATGGTGGGTAGGTCATGTACTTAAGCGCCATGGGGAGGAGAGGAATGATTTCCCAGGTTCGGGTGGTGAGTTAGCGGAACATTTGATTAAGGTTCAGGGCCTAGAAGGGGTTAAAGTTGAAGAGGCTAGTGCAGAAAAAGGCATGGGAGATCATTATGACCCCATGGATAAGGTCGTGCGTCTTACCCCTGATAAGATTCAAGGACGCTCGCTAACAGCGATTGTTGTGGCGGCTCATGAAGTTGGCCATGCTATCCAAGATCATAACAAGGAAAAAACGTTTAATGCACGCATTCAAGCGGCTAAATTTGCCATGGTTGCAGAGCGAATAGCTCCTGTCGCCTTTTGGTTGAGCCCATTATTAGCGGCGATGAATCCCGCGGCGAGCCGAGTTAGTTTAGTTGTTGCTATTTTTTCTGTCTTGGCGAGCACCCTAGTTCATTTGATCACCTTGCCCGTTGAATGGGATGCGAGTTTTGGTAAAGCCTTGCCTATATTGAAACAAGGCGAGTATCTTAATGAAGAAGATATGAAGGGTGCGCGCCAGATTCTATTAGCGGCGGCCTTAACCTATGTGGCGGGCTCGTTAGCCAGCTTATTAAATGTATGGCGCTGGTTGCGTTATCTAAGGCGCTAACGGTTTCATACTGGAAAATAAAAGGTGATTATGAAAAGTTATTTAAAAGCTGGATTATGGCTGGTGGCTTCGGTTTTCATCAGTATTTTGAGTGGCTGTGCTGCCACTCATAGTCATGATGATGGGACCTATGGTGGCCAAAGTTTTGCCATGGAAGCTGCTCCGATGCGGTCTGTTAGTAGAATGCAATCACAGCCTCCACTGAGCAAAATGAACAATGATGTAGCTCAACAAGAGCGTAAGCTGATAAAACGCAGCTGGTTAACCATAGGGGTGAAAGATTTAGAGGCTTCTGAACAAGCGGCCAAAAAAATTGTCGAGCAGCAAAACGGTTATATCCAAAATACCCAAGATGAGCAGGGTAAATCATTCAACTTGTCTATTCGTGTTCCACAAGAAAACTATTTGCCTACGTTGCAGCAGCTACGCTCGGTTGGAGAAATTATCTCCGAAAATGAGAACGTGCAAGATGTCACTACCGAATTCATTGATAACCAAGCTCGTTTAGATAACTTGTATAGGCTGCGAAATCGGATTCAGTTGTTATTAAATCGAGCTGATCGCATTGAAGATATATTGAAAATCGAACGTGAGCTTAACCGCACTCAAAGTGAAATTGATCGCTTAGAAGGCCGCATGAAATATCTTAAAGGCCAAGTAGATTACGCTTCGATTGAGTTAACGGGAGAAAAACAAAAGACCTATGGACCACTTGGGTATTTCTTTATGGGAATTTGGTGGGGGGTTGAGAAGTTGTTTATTTGGGATAGTTAGTGCTATTCAGTGTATTGGTTGATAAAACACCATCTCTAATTCAGGTGGCTTATTTTTTAACTGGTGTGTTGGTTGTTAGTTATATTCTCTATAATATGAAACCTTAGTACTAAAAATAACAAATACTTGCTAAGGAAAGCTTTATGTTAAAAGCATTGTTACCTCTTGCCATCTCATTCCCTATTTTATTAAGTGGTTGTGGAGGTGCTGACCCTTCTGCATCAGACACTTCAGTAGACGGAAATCAAAGTTCAGTAACGGAAACTCTCGCTAATAAGCAACTAGGCATGAACTTAGACCTTTCAAAATTACAAAGTGTGGGACTCGCTGCGGACAAAATTATTGTCACAATCACAAAAGGTGAATTTACCCAAACAATTGAAACTACACACACTGATTATAGCGCTTTAGTAGAGTTCTCTAATTTAGTTATTGGTGAATATACTATTGCTGTTGAAATTTTTGATGGAGATACACTTGTTGCGGAAGGGATTGGACTAGGAAGCGTTACAGAAAACCAAATTGCCACAGTTAATATAGATCTAGAGCTTAAATCTGGAGGCTTGATTGTTAATGTAAATGTTTCCGATCCGAATGGGTCCGAACTTCTAACAGTAACAAAAACGTTAATAACAACGACAGATAAGTTGGATGGTGGGCCCATTGTAGTTTCAGGTTCGCTTGGAAGTACTTTGGCAGACAGTTATGCAAATGCTACTTATAATCACGAAGCTGCTTATACACAGCTGGAAAAAGGCTCTGAGTTAGAGATGAGCTTCGGTATTTCATATCTAACCACCGCAGAGAATGAAATTCAACGGGCTTCAGTACCTTCTAGTTCTCTTGAACTAAAATACAATGAACTGACTCTAATTGCCTGCGAAGAATGTGAATCTGATATACAAAGAAATGCTGATGTTTTAACTATTAATTATAATAATATTGATCTTCCGGAGGATATTGCGAATAGCTTAGTTGAGCGAGTCAGTGGAGAGCCTGTTGAAATAATCTCGCCAACACAATTCACGCAACGTCTTAATATTGAGGTAACGTTTAAGAAAATAGATGGAAATGATATTCCTGACGGTGATGTTAATAGTGAAAAACTATTGGATGAGGATACATATTTACTTCAGTTTAAATTAGAAGGTAAGGATTGTTTAGTCGTAACTTCCTTAGCAGGATGTGTCAACCTAGGTAAGTTATCCGCGATTTAGCTAATAGTTATCTCGCATGAAGTTAATAATCATCATTATTACTAGTGATGATATTACTAATAATATATAAAAACAGTTGTCATAATCCCTTTAAACAAACCGATTAAACGGTTCTACTAGAGCCGTTTAATCGTTAGGCTAAAGACTATATTCCTAAAAATCAGTAAGCAAAACCCTGCATACAGCCAAGGCAAGTAACCTTGTTAAAACATCATCAATCATAATACATAAAACGCTGTGTATTTTTTCAATCAGCCATTTAATCGGTCAAGGTTCTTAAGGTTCCGTAGCGAAATATTTAGATTTTAGCCTATCAAAAATGCCATTATTTTTTGTTGCCTGTAGCGCGCTCTCCCACTGTTTCCGATCAACTAAAGGAGAGGTTTTATTTGCTGCAATCCACAGAGGCAGCGTTTGTAGTGGCTCACCGAACTGTAATTTGTTGTTATAATTTCCTTGTTTCCAAGCTAATAACGCTTCTGGTTTGGCGGTATAAATGGCATTAAATTCTCCTTGGGCGAGTTTTTTATACAATTTACCACCACTAACGCTGATGTAAGATAGTCCTTCCTGTTTGAGGTACTCCTCTTGTGGTGTACCAGAAATGACCCCAATTCCTCGTATTCCTTTGGCGTCTTTAATGGAATTAATAACGGGGTCTCCTGTTTTATTTATAAACATCACAGGAACATCAAATACTTTACAAACCCACTGATAATGAGCTTCTCGTGAACTCGTTCGGGTTAGTGGAAATATGACGGCATTCGGTGTTTTAGTTGTCGTGAGCTGTGCCCGTTTCCAAGGAAGAAATTTTATTTCAGGTTTAATTCCAATAAGATTCATTAATGCGGTACTGAGTTCTAATAAGAAGCCTGGGGATTGAAGGTTGCTTGATGTATAAATAGGTTCGTCTTCAAGGTAAAAAACGATGCTATCAGCCGCTAGTGGTTGAGTCGTAAACCCTAATAGGCCAATCAGAAGTAAGAGGTTTAAACTAGCTGAATGGCGCATTTGAATTCCTGCTGACGTAATTGGGATAATGTATCGATCACACTCTAAAAATAGCAGTGAAAAAGGATAAATCCAATGTATCAATGGTCATGTGATAACAATACGTCGTAATTTCTGCCATGCATTAAACAAAGAACCAATGCATTGCTTGTACACAAACCAAGGCAAAAACTCCTGCTAAAACATCATCAATCATAATCCCAAAGCCACCGTGTACCTTCTCATCCAGCCATTTAATCGGCCAAGGTTTGAGAATGTCGAAGAAGCGGAATAAGGCAAACCCTATAAAGACCCATTCAATTCCCGCAGGCAGGGCGAGGAAAGTTATCCACAATCCAATCCATTCGTCCCATACGATGCCACCATGATCGTGTACACCCAAATCTTTAGACGTTTGCTCACAGAGGTAAACCCCAAAGGCGAAGCCTGAGATTAATACGCAAAGGTAAGGGATTAGCGGAACGTCTTGTAAAAGCAACCACCAAAAAGGAATTGCGGCGAGAGTGCCGAAGGTTCCCGGTGCTTTAGGAGCGCAGCCTGACCCTAGGCCGAAGGCTAAAAGGTGTACGGGGTTACGCAGGTTGGGTTTGACAGGAGTCTGAATTTCACTGTTCATGGTTTGGCTAGGCCTTATGGAAACTTAAAATTAAGTAAAAACCTTATGATAAATCATAATCTGGCTAGCATCTTGGAAATTTTCAGCTATCTTAGGTGGCAATAATTAATAGAGCTAATTTTGTTAACAGCTCATGTACATTCTATCGTTGTTACACGTTAAAGGTTCACCATGTCAGAAAGCATCAGTCGTATCCCTAAAATTGTTTGGCTATTAACCCCACTATTGGCCGTCGCATTTGTTGGTTTCTTGTTTTTCTTAAAAACCGTCCCTTCCGGTGATGAGCTAGACGCAGTGAAAGGGGATGCGAAAAAGGTATTACAAACTGGGGTGCAGCGTGCCAAAGAAGAAGCGCGTAAAGAAGTAGAAAAACAGGTGGCGAAACCTGCTTATGACTTTTATAAATTGTTAGAAGATAGTGATGTGCCGGTTCCAAACGCGGAAGAGTCTCATTATAAGTCGACACCCAAATCAGAAGTTGCTAAATATCAATATGCTCTTCAAGCAGCGTCATTTCGTTCGAATGAGCAAGCCGATAGCTTGAAAGTTAAGCTGATAATGGAAAACCTCTCTAGCTCGATTGAGCAGGTAAGTGTGAAGGGGAGCCCTTATTATCGAGTGATGGTAGGCCCATTCACGGATCGTTCTAAAATGAATAAAGCGCAAGATATCTTAGCCAATCATAAGATCAATGCCTTGGTTATTAAGAAACCAATTAAGCCCGCTAAATAAGCCCGTAGAAAGGCGTTAATTTAGACTGAGGTGGTAATAAAGTCCCAGTTTGTCTAGGGTTTTAGAGATTAGCTTTTGCTGATTATGGCGTATAAATCACAGCTGTTTATCATTTATTCCTATTCGATTTAGGCTTATGCTGCGGACTTCCTTGTAGCCGTGAGAGCCTCTTGTGCGATCTCTAGATTCAAAGCAAACTCAAGTTTCAGCCTTAACCCAGCAAACTCAATTCAATCGTACTGAATTAGAGTCGTGTGGTATTGGCGGTTTATTTCCCGATAGTGATGCACAATTACCTTCAGGCCCATTGCTAATGATGGATCGTATCGTCGATATAAAGCCCCATGCTGGTTTATTTAAAAAGGGCGAAATAACCGCAGAGTTTGATATCAATCCTGATAATTGGTTTTTTGAACACCATTTTGCCGACGATCCATTAATGCCAGGGAGCTTGATGTTAGAAGGTATGTGGCAAACGTTAGGTTTTTATCTCGGCTGGAGTGGTTATCCCGGCAAGGTTCGAGCTTTAGGGGTGGGTGATTTAAAGTTAAAGAATGAAGTCAAACCGAATGCCGGTCGCATCCAGTATAAAATCAATATTCGCCGTATCGTAGCGCGCCAAACTGTATTGGCTATTGCCCAAGGCAGTATTTATCAAGGTGAGGTAGAAATCGCCAGTGCTAAAGACCTGCGCGCAGGTTTATTTCAGGGTTGAAATCCATTCTTATTGCCCCCAACTAGTTCTAATCGAATTTGAAATATTCCAGCGATTGCTACCACAGTGGTTTATAAGGCAATCGTACTGGACTACTGGGAGCAGGACATGACAACAATTGTATCCGTACGCCGTGGCGATGAAGTCGTAATCGGTGGTGACGGTCAAGTTTCACTAGGCAATACTGTAATGAAGGGTAATGCCAAAAAAGTACGTCGTTTATTCAATGGTCAGGTCATCGCTGGTTTTGCCGGTGGTACTGCAGACGCATTTACCTTGTTTGAAAAGCTCGAAGCGCAATTACAAAAGAACCAAGGCCAACTAACGCGTGCTGCAGTTGAGCTAGCTAAAGAGTGGCGTTCTGACCGTGCACTGCGTAAATTAGAAGCAATTCTAGCGGTAGCAGATCATACCGCGACACTGATCATTACCGGTAATGGTGATGTACTTCAGCCAGAAGATGATTTAGTCGGCGTTGGATCAGGTGGTAACTATGCCTTATCTGCAGCCCGTGCTTTATTAGATAATACCGAACTCTCGGCAAAAGACATCGTTGAAAAAAGCTTAACTATCGCTGGCGATATCTGTGTTTTCACTAACCAAAATTTTACTATTGAATCTATGTCGTCTATTGAAGCTGTCGATAAAAAAGGGGAAGTATAATGAGCCAGATGACCCCAAGAGAAATTGTTCACGAACTAGATCGTCATATCGTTGGTCAAAGTGAAGCGAAACGTGCGGTTGCGATTGCCTTACGTAATCGCTGGCGTCGCATGCAGTTAAATGATGAACTGCGTGAAGAAGTAACTCCAAAAAATATTTTGATGATTGGTCCAACGGGTGTGGGAAAAACTGAAATTGCCCGTCGTTTGGCGAAATTGGCGAATGCACCTTTTATTAAAATCGAAGCGACTAAGTTCACCGAAGTGGGCTATGTGGGTAAAGATGTAGAGTCTATTATTCGCGACCTTGTTGAAACTGGTTTTAAAATGCTGCGTGAACAAGAAATGGAAAAAGTCGATCAGCGCGCTTTTGAAGCCGCTGAAGAACGTATTCTAGATGTGCTATTACCGCCAGCACGCACTGCGGATAAAACGGAATGGGATACGACTGAAGAGCCGAAAAAAGAAGACTCATCTACTCGCCAAATTTTCCGGAAAAAATTACGTGAAGGTCAGTTAGACGATAAAGAAATTGAAATTGACTTGGCACAGCAAGCACAAGTCGGTGTGGAAATCATGGCCCCTCCAGGCATGGAAGAAATGACCAGCCAATTACAGAACATGTTCTCTAATATGGGCGGTGATAAAAAGTCAAAACGTAAGCTTAAGATTAAAGACGCGTTCAAGCAGATCAAAGATGAAGAAGCAGCGAAGATGCTGAATGTTGATGATTTGAAAGCCCGTGCTTTAGAAGTTGTTGAGCAAAACGGTATCGTCTTTATTGATGAGATCGATAAAGTTTGTAAACGCCAAGAAAGTGGTTCTGGTGGTGATGTATCCCGTGAAGGTGTACAGCGTGATTTATTACCCTTAATTGAAGGCTGCACGGTAAGTACAAAATATGGCATGATCAAAACCGATCATATCCTATTTGTCGCATCCGGTGCTTTCCATCTTTCAAAACCTTCGGATTTGATTCCCGAGCTACAAGGTCGCTTGCCGATTCGTGTAGAATTACAGGCGTTAACGCCTGAAGATTTCCAGCGTATTCTAACGGAGCCAAATGCTTCATTAACGGAACAATATACTGCGTTAATGAAAACGGAAGAAGTTGATTTAAGTTTCACTGAAGATGGCGTTAAGCGTATTGCTGAAGTGGCGTTTGAAGTGAATGAAAGCACAGAGAATATTGGTGCTCGTCGTTTGCATACTTTATTAGAACGTTTATTAGAGAAGGTTTCTTTTGAAGCAACTGATTTGAATGAAGCGGTTGTAGTGGATGCCGCTTATGTGAATGAACATCTCGGTAAGATTGCTCAAGATGAAGATCTGAGCCAATTTATTCTTTAATCTCCGTTATATCCGTACCCTTAATACCCTCACCATTGAGAGTACGGATTAAATTAGTTTTAATATATCCATAAAAGGACATTTCTTATGTCTGTTATTCCATTTGATATCAAAGTTCGTAAACAAAGCCGCTGCATAGAGCTATCTTATCGTAATACTGGCGAACAGGATGAGTGCTATCAGCTTAGCTTTGAACTATTGCGAGTTTACTCTCCTTCGGCAGAGGTTCGCGGTCACGGTGTTGGCAATGAAGTCTTGCAGCATGGAAAAAAGGATGTTGTAGTATTAAATATCGAACCTGCAGGCAATTATGCTCTGAAATTGATATTTGATGATGGGCATGATTCTGGTTTATATGACTGGAAGTACTTATATCACCTTTGTCAAAGTCAGGATGCTATGTGGCAAGAGTATCTGACAAAGTTAGATACTGCAAGATTAAGCCGAGAGTCGAACGTTATACAATTTAAGGCGCTATAATAAGTAATATCATTGTTAACTAGGAGGCAGTATGAAAATAATCACCATTATATCTTATTGCCTTTTAAGCCTTACTCTCCTCTTGCAAATGCCGCTCGGCTACTCAGAAACAATCAGTATATTATCGGACAAATGGTACCCCATTAATGGCGAACCAAACTCTTCTCATCCGGGTTATATGATAGAAATAGCGGAGACCATTCTAAATAAACAGGGTCATAAACTGGATTATCGTTTAGCGCCTTGGAAAAGAAGTTTAGCAGAAGTACGCCAAGGTCATGCGAATTGTATTGTTGGTGCTTATAAATCAGATGCCCCAGATTTTATCTACCCTAAGAATTCGTGGGGAAAAGCTGAATTCAATTTTTATATGGCTTCTGATAACCCGAGTAGCTGGACCTATAAAGGAATAGATTCCCTAGGCTCTATGAATTTAGGTGTGATATCCGGCTATACCTATAGTTCTGATCTAGATAGTTATATTGCTGCCAATCGTAATGGGTCGTTGGTTCAATTAGCCAGCGGTGAGAAAGCGTTAGAGAAAAACATACGCAAATTATTAGCAAAGCGTCTCGATATTATTATTTCTTATCAGCCCGTGATGGCGAATAAATTAGTAGAGCTTGGTATGGCAGGAAATATAAAGCGTGTTGGTTTATTAGAAAACTCTCAAAATATGTATATTGCTTGCTCTCCGAAGAAAGAATCTTCTAAACATTATACCCAGCTATTTTCTGATGGAATCAGTGAGCTAAGAGCAAGCGGCGAATTAAAACTAATATTGGATAAATACGATTTAAAGGATTGGTAAATTGAATTCATTACAAGCTAGAGAGTACCTACTTAATAAACCAGAAGCGGAAGAGGATTTTCCTTTTGGAGACGATGTGATGGTATTTAAAGTGAAAGGGAAAATGTTCGCTTTACTCAGTCATGAAGGTGGGAAAAACCCAAACAGCCGTCCGCAAATGAATTTAAAATGTGACCCATTAGAAGCCACTCAGTTAAGGGATGTCTTTGATGATGTAATCGCGGGATATCACATGAATAAGAAACACTGGAATACCTTGTATCTAATCGGCGAAGACAGTACTTCAGATATTCCTGATGGAGAAGTTGAGCGACAAATTGATAGCTCGTATGGGTTGGTATTGAAAGGGATGACAAAAGCATTACGCCGCTCATTAGAAGTTACTTATTCTAATGAACAGCTTTACGGAAAGTAAAGTTCAGCGGGGAAAGAACTATACCTTAAAGTTTCCAACCAAGCTGCTTAATTCAGTAGAGGAATTATTCAGGGTCTGGCATTGGTCATTAATGTTTTTACTTTCAATTGCTGTGCTATCCGACATGTTTTTAATGTTAAGTATGTGTGAGTTGAGCTCTTCTACTACCGAACTTTGTTCTTCCGTTGCGGTAGCAACTTGAATACTTAAATCAGAAATATTACCAATCGATTCAATGATGCTATTGAGCGACTCACCCGCTTTATCGGCATTCTCTACCGAGAACTTTGCTGTTTCAATACCTTCATCCATTGCAGTTACCGCATCTTTAGCACCGCCCTGAAGCTTCTGAATCATATTGTTAATTTCTTCCGTAGATTCTTGTGTACGCTGAGCGAGGGTTCGCACTTCATCGGCAACGACGGCAAAGCCACGACCTTGTTCGCCGGCTCTAGCAGCTTCAATAGCGGCGTTTAATGCCAGCAAATTAGTTTGTTCAGAAATGCCGCGAATAACTTCAAGTACAGAACTAATTTCTCCTACGTCTTGGGCTAAAGTTTCGATCACCTCAGAAGCACTTTGCATTTTTCCAAATAATGAGTTGATACCTTCGATAGAAGTTCGCACGATTTCTTGGCTACTCGACGTTTCCGTTGATGACTGCTTCGCTGCATTAGCAGTCTCATTCGCGTTACGAGCAATTTCGTGAACCGTTGCCCCCATTTCATTCATTGCGGTAGCAATCATATCAACACTTTGCTGTTGTTCTTCAGTATTACGTTGTGTCGAATTAGAAGATGTCGCTAGATTTTGTGCAATACGGTTTACATCTTGGCTATTGCTAGCAATCGTAGTAATCAGACTTTGTAACTGGCCGACAAAACTATTGAACGAGGACGCGAGCTTTCCAACTTCATCTTGGGTATCGACTTTCATTTGTTTAGTTAAATCTGCATCGCCAGAAGCAATATCACTCAGCATATTTGACGCGCGCACAATCGGTCTAGCAACACCAAGCGCTACCCATAAACCAATCGCGATCAATATGACTGCGACAATGATATTCATAAAGACTAATTGCATTGAAGTATTATTAATAGGAGTAAATATTTCTGTGGTAGGGATTTCAATAACAACAAACCAGTTTAAGGAGGGGATAAATTTTGCCGCTAAAAATCTTCCCCCATTAACAGAAGTTTTAATTATATTAATTTTATCTTTGTTTAATAAATTTACTTGGACCTCATTATCAAATAAAGCGCTTAAGCTTGTGCCTGATTTGACCTCATTATTCGGATGAATTTGAATTTTACCTTCTTGATCTGTAAGGAAAGCTAGACCCTGCTCACCAATGGTATAGTTTTTTACTAGCTCACTGACCTGGTTAATACCCATGCCAATACCTGCAACCGATTTTCCATCACTGGTGCGGTAGTTAATAAATAAAGTTAATTTATTAAGCGTGACGTCATTATCAATATCCAGTGAGTATTTTTTTCCGCTATTTAAAAAACTATAAAACCAACCATCATTACTGCTATTAGGATCGAGAGTACGAGACAAACCGCTAGGCACATAATAATTATTGCTTAATCCCGATACGATAAACGCGGTAATCGCTTGGTTGTTTTGCTGGGTTGCGCTTAAGTAGTTTGAAATGCTGCTAATTTGGCTAGGGTCTTCGCCTTGAGCTAACCATTGATTAGTGAAGGTATTTTCAGCCATGGCTTTGGAAATGGTTAATGGTAGGCTGATTTCTTTTTCAATCGCGTTTGCCACGGCATTCAGTGTGGCAGGAATCTCTTCGTTATTTATCCGATCTGTCATCATGCTGCGCATGGATGAATTACTGATCAATGTGGATAAAATCACACTAATTAATAACGAACCACCGATAACCAGTGATAATTTTCGTCGGATGGGTAGAACGTTCCACATATTTAGAAACCTGACAATATGACCATCCCTTAAGCGTAGTCAAAGACGATAAAAGCGCTAGTTACATACAAGTGTCAGGTTTATAGGCAAAGTGGTTGATTCTTCATTAACTCATATCAATTGGGTCTATATCCAAATTCCAGCGGACTTTTTGAATGCCTTTAAGGTTTTCTAAAAAATGGACTAAGGGATCTAATACTCTGTGCAGAGCGTTACGCTCATGGCTCATAATCTGCATTTGTTGGCGGAAGCGCCCATTACGTCGTTCCATTGGCGCAGGAAAGGGGCCGATAAGAGTGACGGGAGTCGTATCAACCTCGAATTCAGTAGCGGATAGTAAGTTACCCTGCCAATATTGATTGAGCCAAGCTTGTATAAATTCACGGGCTTGATTTTGTACTTGTTCGGCCAATTGTTTATCACTGCATTCCGTTCTTAACAGCGCCATATAACTATAGGGCGGTAGTTGAATGTGTTTACGTTCTTGCAACAAGCTTGCGCCTAAACCGTGATAGCCACCTTCTAATAAAAGATTCAATTGAGGATGATCGGCATACAAGGTTTGAATCCATACTTCACCTGGTTTGTCTCCACGTCCAGCTCGACCGGCTACTTGTAAAATCAGCTGAGCGGTTTTTTCCATACCGCGAAAATCTGCACTAAATAATCCTGAGTCGGCATCAAGGATGACGACCATCGTCACATCAGGGAAATGATGACCTTTGGCGAGCATTTGCGTACCGACGAGAATACAAGGCTCACCTTTGTGAATTTCATCAAACAAGTTATCAAACGCATCTTTAGTGCGAACAGTATCGCGATCAACCCGCTTTATATCGCTGCCGGGAAAAAGGCTGTGTAAATTCTCTTCAATACGCTCTGTACCTTGGCCTAAGGCTTCAACTTGTGTGCTATTACAATTAGGACACAAACGCGGAATGGCTACTTGATTATCACAGTGGTGGCAATGCATGTGTGGAGGGTATTGGTGCATTGTCATGCGAGCATCACAGCGAACGCACTCCGCCATCCAACCACAATCACGGCAAGCAAGCGTTGGCGCAAAACCACGGCGGTTAATGAAAACCATCACCTGTTGGCCTGCGTTTAGGTGCTGCTTGATTTTATCTACAACGGGCAAGGCAAGACCAAATTCTAACGGCTGATGTAAGATGCTATGCAGCTTCATTCTTGGGGGTTTTGCATTCCCCGCACGTATCGTTAATCTATGATGGCTATAGCGACGGCTATAAGCATTATGCAGGGTTTCTAATGCGGGTGTTGCCGATCCTAATACGATGGGCAGAGATTCTTTATGCGCACGTTTAATGGCAAAGTCGCGGGCATTATATCGTAGGCCATCCTGTTGTTTAAAAGAGCCATCGTGCTCTTCATCGATAATGATCAGGCCGAGGCTCGGTAATGGCGTGAAAATAGCTGAACGCGTGCCGATTAGAATTTTAGCTTGGTCTTGATTGCATTGATGCCAAGCGATTAAACGCTCTTTATCGTTAAGGTTGGAATGCATCATTACCACAGGCACATCAAACCGCGCTTGAAAGCGACGTAAGGTCTGAGGAGTTAGGCCAATTTCTGGCACCAGTACTAAGGCCTGTTTTCCTTGGCTAATGGCTTTGGCAATCAACTGTAAATAGACTTCGGTTTTACCACTGCCGGTGACGCCATCGAGTAAGGCGACATGGAACTTGCCTAACTGCTCGGAAATCTTATCCACAGCAGAAGCTTGTTCATTGTTCAAAGTGAATGCTGACTGACTGGCAGGGCCGCAGTGCGGCACTGGAAGTTGTGGGTAAGCTTCGATTAACCCTAGATCCGTTAAACGATCCATTTGAGCTTTAGCAAAGCCTTGCAGGGTGAGATCTTTATGACGCCAGTGAGTTTGCTGTTGGAAAAGCTGCCACAGGGCTTCTTGCTTCTTTCCTTTTAATATCGATGGGCTTGGGCCTTGAAGGAGCGCCCGCCAGTGAGGTTCTGCAATATCTTCTAGTTGGCCGCCTTTACGCAATAAGACAGGAATGGCTAAGTCGAGAACTTCCCCTAGAGGGTGGTGGTAGTAGTTGCTTAGCCACTCACAGAGTTCAAGTATGTTAGGGCTGACTAACGATCGAGAGTCCAGAGACTCACTAATAGCTTTGAGTTTATCTACTGGAACATCGGTCTCTGTCACGGTAGATAGAACGAAGCCTATGAGTTGCTGACGGCCGAAAGGAACTTTTACCCGACTGCCGGTTTCATAATGAGAAGCGGGTGTATTGGCTAATGGCAGATAATCAAAATATCGGCGCAATGGCACAGGCAGTGCAATACGAAGGTAGTATGTGTCAGTCATGATCGCTAGTTTACAGGGTTTGTGGATAAAATCCGATGGAAAGTACTTGTCTGTACAAATCCCTCTGGTATCATTCGCGGTCCAAATCATTGACTTGGCGGTTTATCCGTTAATTCAATACTTTCGTGCGGTACTCCAGTGTAAGAATCTCACTGCTGGAGAGAGCGGCACTTTTGCAAATAATAGGTGACTTATGAAAGCTGGTATCCACCCAGAATACGCTGAACTAGCAGCAACTTGTACTTGCGGTAACACGTTCACAACTAAATCAACTCGTACAGGTACTATCCACCTAGACGTATGTTCTTCTTGCCACCCTTTCTATACTGGTAAGCAGAAGACTGTTGATACTGGCGGTCGTATCGACAAATTCCAGAAGCGTTTCGGTGGCTTCAAGAAGTAATTCTTGTTTCCCTGATTCTTCTCTTGCAGAAGAATGCTTCAAGAAAGCCGTGCATTGGGATGCTTCAATAGCAACTCAGGCGCGGTTTTTTTTTGCCTAAGATTTATTGCCCAAGTTTTTTTGTTTATAAAGAGAGTCGACTATGAACATTCAAGAAATTGCGATTACGAGTAACGTACGCAAAAAGATTCAAAAAGCCGTTAAAAATACCAGCATCATTTTTGAAGATGAAAATGGCGACATCGTCGTTAATGTAGAAGCGTATACCAGCAATACAGCACATACTGAACGTTATCCACTAGAAGATATTCTTGGTGAAGATGCTTTGGATTATGATGCAGAGTTCTGGGTATTTAACTAAGAGCTGAATATTGAATTAAGAGCTGAGTATTAAGTGAATACCCAGCTTATCTCAACGTGGCTCAAATAGAGAGCTAGCCTGCTTTACCCGCGACAAATGGATTTGTACGCTTTTCAATACCGAAGGTGGAATTCGGCCCGTGTCCTGGCACAAACGTAATATCATCCCCTAGTGGGAACAGTTTATTGCGGATAGAAGCCACTAGTTCGTCATGATTCCCTTGTGGGAAGTCTGTACGACCAATCGAACCTTGAAATAATACATCGCCAACTAAAGCCAACTGATCGTCTTGGCTATGAAAAATCACGTGCCCTGGAGTATGACCCGGAGTATGGATTACATCTAAAGTCACATTGCCTACAGTGACGGTTTCACCTTCTGCTAACCAGCGATTTGGGAGAAAACTTTGGGCGGGTGGAAAACCAAACATCTGAGATTGTTGTGGCAACATATCCAGCCAGAACTTGTCCCCAAGGTGCGGTCCTTCGATTTTCAAATCTTTTAATTTAGCTAATTCTAAGGTGCCACCAACATGATCTAAGTGAGCGTGGGTTAATAGAATTTTAGTGATGCTTGCTCCCATCGCTTCAGCTTGGGCCACTATGCGCTCCACTTCACCGCCTGGATCAACCACAGCGGCTTGTTTAGTTTCTTCGCACATGATGATGCTGCAATTTTGCTGGAAAGGTGTCACAGGGACAATGGCGACTTGTAATGGCATGGGAGTGCTCTCAGTAATCAACTTATAACTTGTGAGGCACAGGATAATGTTTGCGCTTGATAAAGCAACTAATTACCTTTGAATGATGGGTTATAGGGCAGCAATTTCGGTATCAATATGTGTAATGTTCTTTAGCTCTTTGAATCTTTCTATATAGGAATAAGCGTTACCATCATCGATCCAACGCTCATTTTTTTTGTAGGAATATAGTCGACTTTTCATGCGCTCAAATGTATCACCTAATCCTTTTCCTCTAGTCATATCTACAACCTGAGTCTGGAGTTCAGTAGCGAGTTCGAAATCACCATTAGCTGCATAAATCGCTGCAATAGTATCCATTGAATGTGGAAGTTGACGTTTGTAATCAGGAATTTTGTTTAATACCTGTCTAGCTAAAACAGGATTATATATAGTACTTTCTTTCGCAGTCGCTTTAACCCAAGCGTAAAATAATTTAGCTGAGATACTTCTTCTGTCATTAATATACTCTAGAATATCATTTGCCTTTGATATATTTATATTACCGCCAATTCCTTTTTGTAAAAAATGAAAATAAATATTTGAGCATAAAAAACTGGTGACGTAACAGTCTTCTAAAGTATCGCGTGCGCTCTCAAGATTATTATCAACGACTAAAAAAACTAATTTCGCGTGAACTAGGTCAATATGATAGGCGTCTTGTGGTATGTCAAACAAATTACGTGCGGCCTCTAGGCTGTTTAAAGGGCCTTGGAGAACTAGAGCCAAGGCAGCCATTGCTTTAGCATTCTGATAACCATCATTCGCAAGTTTTAAAAGTGACCGATAACCTTGTAAAGCTTGTTCTTTATTATTGTCTAGCGATAGTAATGTGGCATAGCGAAATTCATCCCAAAGAAAGCCAGATGTTGATAATTCTTTCGCAAAGGTTAGCGCTCGAAAACTATCCCGCGTGGGCATTAAGGGGTGGGTGTAGTAAGTAATGAGTTTACGTTTTGCTTCTCGACTGCCTGCGTTAGCTGCCTTTAATAAATACTCGACAGCTTGATGGTAATCTGGAGCAGTCCATTCAGCACTCATGAGGTGCTCACCAATCAGGAAATATGAATCTGCAGCACCGGCCTCAAATGATCGTCGGCAGCGATCAAGCAAAGCATCCATGTCTTGAGAGAATACCAACATGGTACTGGTTTCTTGGCACTTCCCGAAAAGTGTTGAAACCCTTCCTGTTAGTGGAATAAAATCATTTTGAGGAGGTGTTATTCTTTTAAATCTTTCGTGATCTATAAATATGGTTGTGGCCTTGCTTTCTTCCTTAGTAAGATGGCTAAAAGATTTATAACTTTTATTATCAGCGGAGACCGTTAGCGATAAGGTCAATATCGAGAGGAATAAAAAGAGGTAAGCGCGCATTGTATAATCCATTACACATGTTTTTGATGCGCGCGATAATAGCAGAATTTAGTGTATTATCAATTATTAAAATTAATAATTAGAAAGCTACGAGCTTAGGCGACTTTCCCTTGTATTGTGGCATAGTCATACCCGCATTTGCATTCACATAAGTTGGGTCTGCAACGGTATAGCGTTTACCTTTGAATTTCCAACTATCACCGGCAATGGGTTGGCTAAACTCTACCGCGGTAGCAATGTGCCCAGGAAAGTCGAGTATGACGACATCTAGCTTTAATAGCGATTCCGTTAACCAAGCAAATAAGGCGGCTCGATCTTCACAGTCTGAATAAGGGTAGTGCAGCGTTTCTAGAGGAAACAGATAATTCTCTTGGCGGAATTGATCATCATCAGTTTTGTATTTAAAGGCCGTTTGTACAAAACGTAATAAGCGGTTAACCGCTTCGGTTTCGGTTTGTCCTTCTAAAATCGGCTTCAGTTGAGTTAATAAACTAAACGCCGTCTTCTTCGGCATCCCTGCGGCAAAATAATTCTTTAATTCTAACTGAGGAAAAGTACTGAAAAAATTAACCATGTCTCTAGGGTAATCAACATCAATTTGATACTTCTTGCCACCATAGCTAAATGAAAGGTCGCGTTTTGCTATGTGCTTATTAGCAATGAAACTATTAGGTTTTGAAAAATCTAAATTGCGTTGCCCTGAGGTATGCTTACCACCATAGGTGAAAACTTTACCTGGCTTCATGCTTTCTTTGTTTAAAGAAACTGAATAGAAACGCTGCTTATCAAAGGTGAAATACGTTGTACCAAATAGCTGCTGTTTGGATGGCATTAATAAGAATACTTTATCGTTATATGCGACACGAGCATTATATCCGGCTTTAACCAGTAAAAACCAAGAGGTTAACTGACGGCTGCTCTGATTGTATTGATTTGAGCCTTGTAATTCACGGGCAAATTGATCGAATAATAATGCGCTTCCCCAATCATTTAATTTTAAATTTTTAGCCGTTGTGGAAAGCTGTTCAATAACGTCTTTATGAGGCTGGGATGCGAGGGCTTTCCAATATTCAGCTATAGAATTGTTGCTGATTTTATTGCGGAAACTTTGTTTTAAGTTCTTATGATATTCAATCGAAATTTCTTCACCAAAGAAATCAAATTTTACCGTGCGCATATTGAAGTCTTTTTTAACTTCAATTTTTTTCTTTGATATCTCTCTTTCTGTTATTACGGTTTTTTCGATTTCAGGTTCTTGCTTTATCGTTGGCTCAACAATAATGACAGGCTTAATAATCGTTGGTTTTACAGCAGGGATTTTATTTTCGCTAGGTTTATCCACCACGGCAATCGGCTTAGCAACAGGGATATCTAACGGTTTAGGTGCAGGGTCACGCTTTACTGGCTTTTCGACATCGACTTCCTTCCACTGCTTATTTAGAAAGCCAATAAACGCTTTATCATTTTCATCTAAATAATTCTGGAATTCGGATTTGGTTTGTTTTAACCATTGCTCATATTCCGAATCGGCCGCTAGGCTATGAAAGCTGGCTAAAGGCGCTGCAAAAATTAATGAAGTAAGAATGAGGTTGCGAGTGAATAACTTGCTCATTGGGTAAACCTTTTAGTGGATTAGCTCTGTAGAAAATCGAAAGCAAAAAAAACCGACACTAGGCCGGTTTTTTTTATGAGTAACAATATTAGTTATTCATGTTCGCAATTTCAGCGGCTAGCTCATCTTGAGCTTTACCTGCTTGGAACTTCTGCCATAACGCACGCTCATTCTTCATAGAAGTTTTAAGTGCTTGCTCAGCAATGTTACCTACGATTTCTGGTGCTAGACCAACTAAGACCACGATGCCGCCCGTTGGGGTTGGCATCTGACGAAAGATACGAGAGCCAATTAGAGTTTCTTTGGTGATCTGCTTAGTAACCGAAGTATTTACCTGATCAACTGTTTCGCTATCGCCAGCGCCTGTTGTTTCAGAATACTGTTTGATCATGTTTTGAACTTCAACTTTCATAGTTTGAGCCAATTCAACACGAGCAGCAGTAGCAGCCATTTGCTTCATGAAGTTAGCGCCAGCGCCAGACTTGTCAGCATAACCAACGGCAGAAAGATCGATACCGTTAACAGGAGCGCCACAAACCCATTCAGGAGCAGGCTGATTAGAGCCATCAGCGAATACGCAGCTAGCAACTGGTTGTTGTGGTACAGGCTGAGTTGAGCCACAAGCGACTAAAAAAGTTGCTGCTGTTGCAGTAAATAATGAACGAAGTTTCATCTTCTTCTCCTTGAAGTGTGATAAACGAAGATAGTTATTAATCTAGTGAAAGTGAGCATAGCTTAAGGCTGAATAAATTACTACACTAGGCCGTAAGGTATCTGATAACAAATAAAGGATGGATTGAATGAGAGGAATGATGAGCTTTTCTTCAGCGAAATGGCAATTAATGATTTTGCTTAGTTTTTTAACGGCTTGTGCCCAGCAGCCAGTGAATAATGGCGTGCCGCAATGGTTGTTTAATCCCGAGGTAGGTGTTGTGGCTTCTTGTGGCTTTCATATTGGTGGTCGTTATCAGCAAGAAGAGTGTGCGATTCAGCGTGGTCGCGAACGTTTAGCCGCTGAACAAGGTGTTGAGGTTAGTAGTGTAGCGGTGATTAAAGAACGCGTTGTAAACGGTCAAGAATCCGTTCTGATGAATAAAGAGACAACATCGAATGTGAATAACCAGAAAGTGAAAGCTAAGGTTAGAGAATTTTATTATGACGCTCAGCGTGACGAATATTATGTTTGGGTAGTGCCTAACTAAGTGATCCGCACTGTCTTTGCTAACCGCAAACAAAAAAGCCGTAATAGATCTACTTTAATAAAGTAATTCTATTGCGGCTTTTTTATTAATGCTGATTTATACCAGCATTAATGCAAGACCTTTAAAATAGATCTTAGAACAAGCGACGTACTTTAATAGTACCGTCAACGTTCTGGATTTTCTCAAGGGCTAGCTCACTCACGTCAGCATCAACGTCGATCACTACATAACCTACGTCGCCGAAGGTTTGTAAGTACTGACCACTGATGTTGATGTTGTTTTCAGCAAGCACTGAGTTGATCGCGTTCATGATACCTGGAACGTTCTGGTGAACGTGCAAGATACGGTGTTGATCAGGGTGCGCCGGCAATGCAACTTCAGGGAAGTTAACAGCAGAGATAGTCGTACCGTTATCGCTGTACTTACCTAGCTTCTCAGCGACTTCTAAACCGATGTTAGCTTGCGCTTCCATGGTAGAGCCACCAACGTGTGGAGTAAGAATCACGTTATCGAACTCACGTAATGGTGTAATGAATTCTTCGTCGTTTGAGCGAGGCTCAACTGGGAATACGTCTACCGCAGCGCCTAATAGCTTCTTACTGCGAACCGCGTCTGCTAGGGCATCGATATCAACTACCGTACCGCGAGAAGCGTTCATTATAATAGAACCTTGCTTCATCTGAGCGAATTGCTCTGGGCCCATCATCCACTTAGTCGCAGCTGTTTCTGGAACGTGTAGCGATACTACGTCAGACATGCCTAGTAGCTCTTCCATGGTCGCAACCTGAGTTGCGTTACCTAGAGGAAGCTTAGTTACTACGTCATAGAAGAAAACTTCCATACCCATAGATTCAGCCATTACAGAAAGCTGAGTACCAATGCTGCCGTAACCGACGATACCTAGCTTTTTACCACGGATCTCATAAGAGTTAACGGCAGACTTAACCCACTCGCCACGGTGACACTGAGCACTTTTCTCAGGTACGCCGCGCATCAATAAGATCGCTTGGGCCAAAGACAGTTCAGCAACAGAACGAGTATTGGAATAAGGCGCGTTAAATACACAAATACCACGCTCAGTTGCCGCTTTTAGGTCAACCTGGTTAGTACCGATGCAGAAACAACCCACAGCAATTAACTTTTCAGCTGAATCGAAGATGTCAGCGGTTAATTGAGTACGTGAACGGATACCAACGAAATGCGCGTCTTTGATGCGCTCTTTTAATTCGTCTTCAGGCAAGGCCGACTTTACGTAGTCGATGTTGCTATAACCAGCAGCGGTCAATGTATCTACAGCGCTCTGGTGTACACCTTCAAGTAGTAGGAACTTGATTTTGCTTTTATCAAGAGAAGTTTGGCTCATGATGGTACCTGTATTGGAATAAAATCCGGTTTGAATATAAAAATCCGTTCGAATCCTTGATCATTTGGTTGGGTTTTTGCATAACCAACTTTTAATCAAAGGCTCTGAAAAATTAGGCGCGTATGCTAACATACGCGGCAATTAAAGTGTCCCCTTTTGATGGGGGCGGATGATGAAAAGTTTGCAGTTTTAACGTGAATTTTATACGCATTGCGATGAGAGGCCCTGCAATGCGTGGGATATACGGTTAAATGCCTGCAAATACGCCCAAATATGTACAACTTAAGTAAGCGGATATTTAGATGACACAGTCTCAGACTTCTTTAAGCCAAGCCGAGTTAGAAAACCAACTGAAAGCGATTGTTGGTGACGATAAAGTGAAAACCGACGCGGATTCGTTAGAAACCTTTGGTAAGGACTGGACTAAGATCTATCCGCCGAATCCTGCTGCTATTGTTTTCCCAAAAACCACTGAGCAAGTGCAAGCTATTGTTAAGTTCGCTAACGAGCAACAGGTTGCGCTAGTACCTTCTGGCGGCCGTACCGGTTTAAGTGCAGGCGCTGTGGCTGCCAATGGTGAAGTCGTAGTGGCGTTTGATTACATGAATAGCATCTCTGATTTTAATGCCATGGATAAAACGGTTCGTTGTGGCGCGGGTGTGATCACAGAGCAGCTGCAAGACTATGCAGAAGAACAGGGTTTATTCTATCCGGTAGATTTTGCTTCTGCAGGTTCCAGTCAGATTGGTGGCAACATTGGTACTAACGCTGGTGGTATTAAGGTGATTCGCTATGGTATGACCCGTGATTGGGTTGCTGGCTTAACCGTAGTAACGGGTAAAGGCGATGTGCTTGAGCTGAATAAAGACCTCGTTAAAAATAATACCGGATACGACATGCGCCAATTATTTATTGGTGGTGAAGGGACTTTAGGTTTTGTGACTGAAGCGACTATGCGCCTTACTCGTCCTGCTAAAAATCTTACCGTATTGGTATTAGGTGTGCCTGAGTTTGAAGCCATCATGAGTGTGCTTAATACTTTCCAGACTAATATCGATCTAACGGCGTTTGAGTTCTTCTCTGATAAAGCCATGCGTAAAGTAGTGGCTCGTGGTGATGTGCCTGCTCCGTTTGAAACCGAAGCAGAATACTACGCACTATTAGAATTTGAAGCGGAAACCGAAGGCCATATCGATCAAGCGATGGAGCTGTTCGAGAAGTGTATGGAAGAAGGCTGGGTATTAGATGGCGTAATGAGCCAGTCAGAAACTCAAGCACAAAACTTATGGCGCTTGCGTGAAGATATTTCGGAAACCATTGCTGAATGGACTCCTTATAAAAATGATATCTCGGTCGTGGTTTCTAAAGTACCTCCTTTCTTGAATGAAATTGAAGAAGTCGTGACTCGTGAGTATCCAGACTTTGAGATCATCTGGTTCGGCCATATTGGCGATGGTAACTTGCACTTAAATATTTTGAAGCCAGATGATTTAGCCAAAGAAATTTTCTTTGAGCAATGCGCGAAGGTTTCGACCTGGGTATTTGAGATCGTTGAAAAGTATCAAGGTTCTGTTTCTGCCGAACACGGTGTGGGTATGACTAAAAAGCCGTATCTTGAATATACCCGTAGTGCCGCAGAAATTGGTTATATGCGTGCCGTGAAAGCCGCATTTGATCCGAACAATATTATGAACCCAGGAAAATTGATTGATATGGAATAAGCTAGGTCTATTGAAATGATACAGCTTATTTTAGATCAAAAAGAATGCGCCCATGGTTTAGGTAAAGTTGTTTGTGTGGGGCGCAATTATGCGGCCCATGCAAAAGAACTGAATAACCCGATTCCGAGCGAGCCGATTTTATTTATCAAGCCGGCTTCTAGTGCTATTCCTTTAGCGCCTACGTTTTCGATTCCTCAAGATCAAGGCAGCGTGCATCATGAATTGGAGATTGCTATTTTAATTGGCCAGCCTTTGTTGAATGCCAATGAATATGACGTAGCAGAGGCGATTATTGGTTTGGGTCTAGGTTTAGACTTAACCTTGCGTGATGTTCAAGCTAAGTTGAAAGAAAAAGGCCACCCTTGGGAGCGCGCGAAAAGTTTTGATGGTGCTTGCCCATTAACGGAATTTGTTTCAACCGATAAATTACTTATTGATGATTGGCAAAACATTGGACTGAAATTAGAAAAAAATGGTCAGTTACAGCAGCAGGGCAATAGTGCTGACATGCTGTTTGCCATCTTGCCATTGATAGCTCATATGAGTTCGAATTTCAGCTTACAGCCTGGGGATGTGATTCTTACGGGTACCCCTGCGGGTGTTGGGCCCTTAGAGGTTGGGGATTCTTTGATATGTGAACTATCGCTGGCCAATGAAAAAGTATTAACCAGCGCAGCCAAGGTTGTTTAAGCTTTAGTCGTTAAGCTTTCTCTTTCATCGCCATGATGTGCTTCACTTGGCGATCGATTAATTTCTCTGCGTTATCTGGCAGAGCATCAAGCCAGCGAGTTTCATGTTCGCTGGCATTTAAGTCCATTAAGCTGGGACCCGGTTGCCATAATATTTGCTCAGCATCACTTAGCTGATCAACTAAATCTTGGCTGACTAACAACTGCATTTCTTTGCTTTGCATCGCTAGCTGAGCGGTCCAGTGAACCGTATCGCCAATTAAACTGAATTGTAGTTGCTGATTCATTTCCAGTGGGGCGATAAGAACAGGTCCCCAGTGAGCGGAAAGCTTAAAATTAAGTTGCTGCAACTGTTGGTCGGTACGTTGTAGTTCTTCAACCAAACCTAAAAAAAGTTGAGCGGCGTACAAACAATGGCTCGCATCACGAGGATCTTTATCTGGATAACCAAAAATGATCAGAATGCCATCGCCCATGTAGCGGTCTACAGTGCCGTTATAGAGCTTAGCCGCTTGAGACAATAACTGGTGGTAGCCATTCAGTGTATCGCTCAGCTTTGTTGCGGTTAACTGTTGCTGAAGTTCTTTTAAACCTTGAATCTCGATAAATAATAAGGCGCTATGGTGATAAGTAAGCGAGCTGGATTTTGAAAGGGTAGGGCTGGCCATAAAATTATCAAAGGATTTTTTGACCGCAATCTTTTGCTGTTTCTGTCGCACTAAACCGTTAATCGCGTTATTAAGTGCTTGATCATTTTGACTGTGGGCGCTGTCATCAATGGTTTTTAGCGAGCCTTGATTGTAGAGGTTATCCAGCGCTTGAAGCTGTTGCTGATTGGCACGCAATAAACGCTCACCCCAAAAGTAAGCCAGCAATCCTGAAATAACACTCAGCATCAAGCTAGAAAGCATTAACAGTACGGCGTTACGCTGGCTGATATCGTAGGCCTGACTCATATTAATGGCGACACGAAGGTGGCCAATTAATTGTTCTTCATCCGTCACGGCCTGATTCAGCCAAAAAATATCATAGCCACCTAGCTCGATTAAACCTTGCTCGGCGATGGGCTGCTGCGTGGAATTGTAGAGTGTCGCCGATAGAATCAACTCTTGATCTACCCAATCTTGCAAGATGACATTAGCACTGATGCGGTCATCCTGGCTGAGGCTTGCGCGTAATAGGATACTGGCATCTTTCACTAGACTCGTCGCGAGCTGTTGCTGCTGTATTAATAGCTGTTGACGAAGCTGGCTGGTCACTAAATAGCTAAAAGTTAAGCCTGTGAATAAAATTGCCAATGCGATAAAAGCGCCCCATTGCTGGCTAGTCGTTAAGCGTTGACTGATCTTTACTGCGGATCGACCCATTGATTTCTATACCCGATAACAAACATTTCTATATAGATGATGGTATGATATGCGCCGTCTGGCAACCGCTAGATTTACCAATTTCAATTCTATAGTGGGATTATAGTCATGAGCGATACTAAAAAAGCCTTGCAAGAAAAGAGTGAAAAGTTGGCTAAAGGCCTTTATTTAATGAGTGTTGATTGTCAACGTGCGTTATCAGTACACGAAACGGTTGATCTTATTGAAGAACTTCGTGGCGTAGTCGCTGATTTGCAAGCTGAAGTAGAAAAACTGTAAGTATTTAGTCGCTCTTCATTAAGAAGAGCGAAATCGAGGGCAGATTCGTGATTGAGTTAGTTTTAATTCGGGTTAGTGGGGCGGATAAACCAGGTTTAACCGCAAATATTACAGCGATCCTAGCGCAGTATAAGGTGACCATTTTGGATATTGGCCAAGCCGAAATCCACGATAGCTTATCTTTAGGCATACTCGCTGCTATTCCCTCTACCGCAGAATCTGCACCGGTACTGAAAGATGTATTATTTAAAGCCCACGAAATAGGGTTAACGGTGAGTTTTACTCCGGTTGATAGCGAGAGCTATGAACAGTGGGTATCTGGCCAAGGTAAAGATCGCCATATCATTACCTTGCTAGCACGCACCATCAGCGCAGAACATATTGCTCGTATTACCGCCATTGTCGCGGAGCACGAACTGAATATTGATAATATTACTCGCCTAACAGGCCGAGTACCGTTGGAAGATGAGCTAGATAGTTCCGTTCCGACCCGTGCTTGTGTTGAGTTCTCGGTACGAGGCTTAGCCGATCAAGCGGTATTAAGAGAAAAATTCCTCGCCGTCTCAAACGATTTAAACGTGGATATTGCCGTTCAAGAAGATAACGTTTATCGCCGTAACCGTCGTTTAGTCGCTTTCGATATGGACTCCACCCTAATCGAAGCGGAAGTGATTGACGAGCTGGCTGCCGCCGCCGGTGTAGGTGAGCAAGTCGCGGAAATTACCGAACGTGCCATGCGTGGTGAATTAGATTTCACCGAAAGTTTCCACGAGCGAGTCGGCTTGTTAAAAGGTTTAAGCGGTGATGTATTACAAGAAATCGCTGAACGCTTACCTGTCACTGAAGGGGCAGAGCGCCTTATTCGTAACCTAAATTCTCTGGGGTATACCACCGTTATTTTATCCGGTGGTTTTAATTACTTTGGTAATTATCTAAAAGACAAACTGGGTATCGACTATGTCTTCGCGAATGAGCTGGATATGGAAGATGGCATAGTGACTGGAAAAGTGACTGGGACCGTTGTCGATGGCAACCGTAAGGCTCAGTTATTGCGTGAGATTGCTGACAAAGAAGGTATTCGTCTAGAGCAAACCATCGCCGTAGGTGATGGTGCGAATGACTTACCCATGTTGAGCATTGCTGGCCTAGGAATCGCCTTCCGCGCTAAACCTATGGTGCAAGAATCTGCTAAGCAGTCTATTTCAACCTTAGGGCTTGATGGCGTTCTTTATTTACTCGGCTATCGCGACCGCGATATCGTATAAAGCGAAACTGAAAACTAGGGCTAGATCACTAGCCCTTCGCGCAATTACGTCCACTTTCTTTGGCCTGATATAGGCTCTGATCTGCGTATTCTAAGAGTGATTCTGGGCTATCGATCTCAATATGATCAGTTGAGGCGATGCCGATACTAATCGTACACGTGACTTTCTCGCCTTTACTGATAAAGGTTAACCCCTGATTGTGCGCTAATATTCTTTGGCTCAGTTCTTGAGCTCTTTGATAAGGGCAGTTTTCTAGAATAATTAAAAACTCATCCCCTCCATAACGCCCAACGGCATCAGTAGGGCGTAAAGTCTTGCGTAAATCTTCGGCAATAGCCGTGATAATTTGATCTCCAAACGGGTGACCATGAGTATCGTTAATGGCTTTGAAGTTATCGATATCTACCATCATGAGAGAATACGGCTTTTGCGTGATCAAATGTCTATGGTGAGCGCGTTTTAAAACTTCTTTAATAGCGCCTTGGTTCCATAAACCTGATAAACCATCAATCTTAGCTTCTCTTTGAGCTTGGTCGAGTTCGGTAATTAGTTGAATTTGAACTTCACTTAACTGAGTCAGGTTGATTTCAGTCTGCGCCCACGAGGTTAGGTCTCTCATAGTAGCAACATCTTCTTTGCTGAACTCGCGAGGTTTATCGTCGACCATACATAGGGTACCGATATTTTGGCCACGACTTTTTAAAGCGAAACCTGCATAAAATCGTACCTTCAGGCCTGAGGTGACAAATGGATTGTCTTTGAAGCGCTCATCTTGAGTCAGGTCTTCACAAATAATGCACTCGTCAACTAATAACGTATGCGCACAAATAGACGTATTTCTAGGAGAATCGATTAGATCCAGCCCTTGAATCGATTTAATCCATTGAGTTTCTTTATCAATTAACGATACGTAGGCGATGGGCATATAAAACATGCGACACAAGGTTCGAGTAATGCGATCAAACCTATCCTCTAAAGGTGTATAGAGGATGCCTAATTCATTTAAGGCATCTAAGCGTTGTTGTTCGTTTTCAGGTATGGCAGCTGCAGGCATAGCAAATCTCAACACAGTAACTAGAACTAAAAAGCACCAAGGCTAAACGTTAGTATAGTTAATAATGGAGTTTAACCAGTTTGATTTATGTGTCTTTATTGGCTCAGCTTTGATGCTGCTCTAACGCCCACTCAATATGCTCGGCTACTAATTCACTGGCCTCAGGCAAGCGCTGCTTTAAGGCTTCGGTGATTTCTATACTGCTTGGGGCATTTCCTAAGGCCACCGCAATATTGCGTAGCCAGTTTTCATAACCGGTACGGCGAATAGGATTGCCTTCGGTATGCTTGAGGAAAGTCTTTTCATCCCAGGCAAACAGCTCAAGCAGAGTTGCATTGTCTAGCGGATGGCGGGGAGTAAAGTCAGTTTCTTGGGTAGTTTTACTAAATCGATTCCAAGGGCAGCAGAGTTGGCAATCGTCGCAACCAAATATGCAGTTGGCCAGAATAAGCCTCCCCCTGGCGCCTAAGATAATTATGAACCAGCGAACTAATGACCTGTCCTTTGACTTGTTCGTGGCCGCCTCGGTTGTCTTTATCGCGGATGTACGCTAACCACATGCCTCGTGAGATATGCTTGAATTGACTGCGTATCATCCAGCCGGCGTCACCGTCGAAGCGTCGATAGACCGCTTCCGCCCATATATGACGAAAAGCGTGTGGGCTGGGATAAAGTGTGCCTTCTACGAGGCTATTCATAACACTCCGGGTTACTGATCTGCAGTTTAATTCCTCTAGAGATAAGGACTGAATCCAATCTTTCGTCTCCTCGGGAAGGTGCGCGTTCAACAAAAAAATCCAGTCGGGTCTTAGAGTGCCGTCACGATATCGAATCAGCCAATCCTTTTTATTTTTTTTGGTTGAGTTCTGAAAAAAAAACTCTAGGCGGGGCCACTCGTCTCGAGCTCGCCGCCAAGCTTCTTTCAAGTTGATGTCTATCGTGAGGTGTGCCCACTCCTCTGCAGGCTGCTGCGCTAACAAACTGTTCAGCTCTTTTTGTTCTACCTGCGTTAATGGCTTGCCGGTATCGTGTGCTTTCTGCAATGCCTGATATGTTGCACAATCATCCAACTGCTTAAAGCCTGAGTAATGCCCGACGAAGTGTCTCCAGAGGTCTCGAACTGATCTATTCACCGTAAATCCCGAACCAAAGGGATTCTT
>CAJVZR010000034.1 GCA_913019965.1 uncultured Oleispira sp. | reverse complement strand
GTTGCCACGAATCCGTGGGCTCTTTTAGCGAAGAGTCAGTTCCGTGCAAACGCGCATGCGCACGATTAAAATGTTAACTGTCATTAGGACTAAGAAACATGGATACAAGTATTAGCATTCCAAATGACTTTCCTAGAGGATGTTCTAAAAAAGAATTAGATGGTTTTATTGCCGCCCTGAGTAAAGAAGCTCAAAACTTAGGCTTGGAGGCTAAGCCTTCAATTCCCAGGCAATCGCATAGAGCATATATTGGAACATTAATTCAATTAGCTCAGAGCGAAAAACGAGATAGAGTATCTACACGTTTATTTTGGCTATCTACATCGTTAGCTTTTGTATCCGCTTTTGTAGCAGGTGTGGCACTTTATGTTTCATATTTATCGTTAGAATCTAGTTCTGGATGGGAAGAAAAACAGTTAGAAAAAGTTGATGCGTTAGTTTCTACAATAGAGCAGTCTAACGTGAAATTAAATAAATCAAATATTGATTCAACTAATACCCAAACAACAATTTTGGTTACGGAACTAAAGAAAATCACTAAAAACATAGAAACAGTTAACAAACAATTCAAGCGGGACGCCGCAAGCGTCGCCCCTTAATTGGGCGTTAAGTGAAATTATGTCCAAGCACTCTCAAAATTGTAAGGTGTGTAACACTGACATCGAAGGTGAGATATATCACTTAGGTTTTAGTGATATGGAAGCATTATATTGCTGGGATTGCCCAAATGTATTGCTTATTAAAGACCGAGATTTCTTTTCGGGAAATGGGATTGTATTTCCTAATTTGATGGCAGGTGATAAAGGCTGGCAAGAGTACAACAAACACCTATTGCCGTATTACGAAAAGGCAGAGGAATTATTACCGAAATGTAAATGCGGTGGCCATTTTAGATTTATGGCACCGCCAAGATGCCCAAAGTGTAATGAATATTTAGCAGGTAAGGGTTACGACAATAAACCTTATTATCGAAATCACAAATATGTATTTGTTACTATTGGGTCTGTTTATCTCGAAGATGGCAAGTTTCATGAAAGCACTTAACAAACGCATCATGATCGCAGCCTTCGGCTGCTGGGACGGCTTACATTTCGTTCGTTCCTCACTACATTACAGCCGCCCCATATGCGGGCGTTATAAGGTAAGTTAATTTATGGACTCCTTATCATCAATCACAGTATGCCTTTCTGATTGGGGAGATATTCTTCCTAAGCTATGTAGACTGGTCAAGTTCCCTCTCGAGATTGGGGCCTACGAAAAAGATGAATTAGCTTTCATTGAGTCAGGACACGATGATCAAGAATGGATAATCGAAGGCGAAAGTAATAGTAAACTCACCATTAACTTTGAGAAATATGAAAGCTATTACTTCGGAACTTTTTCAGCTAATGAAGATATTTTTGAAATTGTTAAAGCAATGATTTATGAAACTTATGTTGCTCAGGGAGGTAATCCAAATGAGTTCTATGAGTAGACAAAGACCTTATAACAAACAAAGGCAGCGGATAAACCGCTGCTTTGGGCGTTAAATTGCAAAGGAGGGCTCTATGCCATTTGCAGATATGATGAATGACAAGATACAAGTTTTAAAAACTGATGGCACGAAGAGCGCAGAAGTGAAAGCAAGCGTGCAGAGTAAGGGTATTTACTTAATGCGTTCAGATATATTGGTTGAACCAAGTGATTTGATACAACGTGTTATGTCTAATGGTGGTACAGAGACATTTCAGGTTATTGATCCTGGCTTTCATGAAGGTGCGGGAGGGGGAATTCCCGCCCACTATCAAATGAAAGTAAAAAAATTAGGGCTTCCTGAGGCTGAAAAAGCCATTCAATCTATTACTTATAATATCAGCGGGCCAAATGCCAGAGTGAATAATAATTCAACAGATAACTCTAACAATATTGTTAATAGTAATAACGACCTATCTGAAAGCATTGATGCATTAAAAGCGGAAATAAATCGACTTGATTTGCCTGTGAAGGAAAAAGAAGAAGCAATCGAAGTTGTAGGGGCAATAGAAGAGCAATGTAAAAGCGAGAAGCCTAGTAAAGTAGTGGTAAATGCGTTAATCAAATCTTTGCCAACAGCGGCTTCTATTGCTTCTATTGGTTCACTTGTCGTGTCTTTGTTGGGGTAATTATGCAATTAGATGAATTTGTTTCACAAACGTTAAAGCAAGTAATTGATGGTGTGTCCTCTGCACAACAATATGGTAAGTCAAAGAATGCAAATATTAATCCAAGTACTGCCCGTATGGATGGTAAAGCAGCAGGTTATAGTTTCTGTGTTGAAACTGGGATTCCTTTGCAAGATATAGAGTTTGATGTTGCCGTTACGGTTAGTGAATCAAATGAATCTTCTGATGGGGATGCGAATGTTGGTGCAATATCTGTAACATCACTAAATCAATCAACTAGCCAAAGCAGCTCTGTAAGTCGAATAAAGTTTAAAGTTCCAATATTGTTGCCAAATTCTTAGTAATGCAATTTAACAAGGCACTGCTACGGAAAATTTACTCGCTATCGCTCCCAAATTTCCACAGAGTGCGGCGTTATGTTTCTTAAATTGGATATAGATTATGGATAATCTGTTTATATGTAGTCCCGATTGTAATATTGAAAACTTAACAGCTGTGGATTGGTTGCTTGTTTTGAGTTTTTTATTTTCGACCTATATCATTGCTACGTTGTTCAGAAAATGGGCCTTTAGCCGTAATAAATATCCTGAAACATCTCTTAAGTGGCATATACCAAGATTTTTTTATATAGCTACGATTTTTTCATTAACAACAATGCCGTTAGTTTGGTGGTTGTTTGGTTATACTGGTGCCAAAATATTTGGCCAATTTATTCTTCCGGAGTCTGTCTTCGTCATTTATATAATGTGGACTATAGGCTCTGAAAAACATAACAAGTCACTGAAAAGTGACGCAAAAAAACGCGCACTTTAGTGAGGCGTTATGTTTCTTGAGGTTAAAGTGAAATATATATTAATAGCGCTAGCTTTATTTCTTTCCTTCGGTGTTAAGGCTGAATCCATATGTTATGACGGTGCCAGTGGATTTAATGGGCATAAAAATTTAACTGAAATTTGCCTTGATAGACATAATAAAGCAAATATCGAAGTCTATTACTTTAATAATTTATTGCCGGATCCACCCACTACATGTGAAGGCACCGGTGATTACAAAACTCTTGAAGAATCGAAAGGCTTTGAGATTAATACTATCAGTGGCACTTGCGAGAATGGGAATACACTAACTCCACATTCAATGATCTGCACTACTATCAAGGGCACTATTCACGAGTGTTTAATTAAAGAATACGGCGTTAGCTTCTACGTTTCGGAACTACGAAAAATTTAAAATACATAACAAAGCCAGCCAGTATCGCCAGCAAGCTGGCTGGACTCGTTTCACTCGCCTCTGCTGGCAGGCGTTAGAAGGAATTATTTAAATGTCTATGGATCTAAAAAACTCTAAAAATGAGTGGTGCTGTTTCTCAAATACTGGCTGGGCATTCTATTTAAACTTGGCTGTTGATTACGGCTGGAAAGAAGCTGGAACGTCTGCTCCTAAGGAGTGGGATATTAGCCATGGAGAGTGGACTGGTGTGTATGACTGGAATGCGGGGCAAATTGTTTCTATTTCAGATTCTGAGAATTTGGTTGCAGCATTAAAGGCTTATTTGGACGACCCTGATAGAAGATTAAAAGCAGAAGCCTTAAGTAAGGAGTTTTCTGAAAATGGAATTCCTGTGGAGCTTGACGATTCTGACAGGAAATTTGTAGAAGAATTCATTAGCTTTGCTGATAAAAATAGCTTTGAAATATGGTAGCTTCTAACAAGGCATTCGTGGTCATCCCTACGGGATTGGGACGCTTTCGCGCCCCACAATATTGGCGTTAACTGTAATTTAAGCTTATGAGTAATATTCAAATATTAATATCTGATCTTGAGGCTCAAAAGATAACTATCTCGGAGCTTCAGCAGCAGCTTTCGAGCTGTATGTACTCTGCCCTAATGGAAATTGATTATCGTGGAAATCCAAATGATGCAGAAGGGCTAATCAAAACTTTGGACAACGAACTTGAGCTAGTAATATATACTCTAAATCCTGAAAGCCAGAATAGCGCAGCGATGAAGGTTTTAGAGCGCGCTCAAAGTATTATTAAAAAGGGGTTTGTTTATGAACCCCGCAGTTAACAAGGCCTTGCTCTCAGATTCCGCAAGCTATCGCGGTTTTTGCAAGGAGACGCAAAAACAACGCGCCAGCCTGCTTCACTGGAGAAGGCGGCGTTAAATTTAAAAAGGTAACAAAATGAACAAATTCCTACTCCTTATTATCACTACAAGTTCAATTTATGGATGCGGTGGAGGTACAAGTGATAGTACTAATAGCACTGACAGCATTGTAGGTGACTGGAGTACAGAGCTAGAGCGTAATGGTGCGATTGGTGAGAGTCACTGGGTAATATCGGAGAATTCTATTGATACTTATGAAATTGGAAATGGCCAAATTATGGATGAATGGCATTCTGGTCTAGATATTAATAAAACGTATAAATTTACAGTTGATGGTAATGATGGAACGTATGTTTTAAATGAAGGGAAAATCGAATACAAGAATTCTCCTGAACAATCAAATACTGCTCGAATATCTGAATTGCCAAGTGGAAATGAAATATATTCATGGGAAATAGGAAATGATTCGTCAGGAGAAGTATTCGTCCTTGAATATAAGTTAGTCAATGGTTCGCTAGAAATAACTCTCCCTGATCAAAGCAAGCAGATCTACACTCTAACTGGAAAATAATTTAACAAATGC
This sequence comes from uncultured Oleispira sp., assembly GCA_913019965.1. Lineage (GTDB taxonomy): Bacteria > Pseudomonadota > Gammaproteobacteria > Pseudomonadales > Oceanobacteraceae > Oleispira. Next base: position 38,104 of record CAJVZR010000034.1, on the reverse strand, counting down.
ATTAAAGTACGCCCACGAAAATACTGTGGGCTAGGACGCGAAAAAGACGCGCCCTTTATGCAAATCGTTAGCTAATTTAGTAGATATTCACATCATAAGGTCAAAAATGGTAACAGATACATTTTTATTTAATAATAATCACGTTCTCGCTAGTCCTGGTACTAGGTACTTTGGGCAGGTTATTGACTTTGTCATTAGTATTGCGATTTTTCTGTTTCCCTTTTATCTTGCCCCTGTATTCGGGCTTGAGCAGGGAACTGTTAGTTTAGTATCTTTTTTTTCAGCTATTCTGTATTTTCTCTTTTCAGACGGGTTACCAAATGGTCAAAGTTTGGGTAAGAAAATTTTAGGTATTTCGGTTATCAGTACCACAAGTGGAAAATATTGTAGCTTCACCCAATCTTTTTTCCGCAACTTACTGACACCAGTACTCGGTATGATAGATGCAATTTTCATTCTAGGTAAAAAAAGACAAAGGCTTGGCGACAAGCTAGCAAAAACAATCGTCGTTGAAAAAATAGCTAAAAAACGCAAGCACAATCGCCAATAAATTGGCTGGACTCGCTACGCTCGCCCGTGTTACGAGCGTTAAATTATAATAATTCTGATGCATTTGTTTAGTGTCAGAATTGTAGTATTTAAAAGTAAGGAACAATTATGAGATTTAAAATATCGATATTATTTTCAGCATTAGCTTTAGTTGGCTGTTCAAGCAATCCAGTTTCTGTTTCTGAAACAGCAAAATCTAAAGATCATAGAGAAATTTATGCCAAAGTTAAATTTATCAGTGATTGCCGAAAAGAAGCAGTAGACTTTTCTTGTATTCAAAAAAACTATAACGGTGCATATTGTATAGATTATGGTGTAACCGCTTGTGGAGAGAAGTTCATATTCACCCGTATAGGGAGAAGCTGGCTTATTACTCATTCCGAAAAGTTAGATCAAGAGCAATCAGAAAATAGTTTATCGCAATCAATTGAGGCGTCGATTCAAGTTTCAAATATTCAATCTGCTAACGCTGCTAGTCAAGTGGCACAGACTGCTAATGCTGCTAGTCAAGCCGCACAGGCTGCAAGTCAAGCGGCAAGTCAAGCGGCAAGTCAAGCGGCACAGGCGGCTAGTCAAGCTGCACAGGCAGCAATAACACCTTAATTTAACAAAGCAATACAGCAGACAAGCTGCTGATTGCGGCGTTAGCTGAATTATGAAAATTATTGATAAATTTGAGCGTTGGACTAGAAGAGTCTACAAACCAGTAGTCGCAGAATGGAAGCGCCCAGTTTTATTTACACTTAGTTTAACTATTGAATTAGTCTGTATGATAACGGCTTATACTCAGCATAAATATGACTGGGCTCCTTTGGAAGTTTGGTTTGTAATAGGTCTGTTTTTTGTCATAGCAGCAGTGGGAATACTAGTTGCAATATTTTGCAAAGATTACTGGGTTGCATTGGTTCTTGGTAAAGCAGGCACAAAGGTGTAATGATACAGCTAACAATGAGCTGGTGTTCGCACCTACAGTACTGGGACGGTTACACTTCGTGATATTAATAAAAGCGGGGGCTACTTTTTTGGGGAGCTCTCCTTCGCTCATTCCTCGCTACGTATCACTGCCCTACAACAAAAACATTATGGCTCTTTGAATTATGAATAAAGATACTGCTGTAGGAATAGTTTTAATAGCTATGATTATATTTTCAGCTGGCTATGCCGCTGGCATACATGGTCTGCTTTATGTAGGAATTACTGTAGCCATTGGAATGCTAGCTTTGGTTTTATATTCCTCAAAATCGAAAGCTTCAAAAATAGGGGCCTTCGTACTATTTCCAGAATTATTAACTAAATTCCTGATGCCTAAAAGTACTAAAAAGGCTATTAAGAATTTAGAGAAGAATGAAAAATAACCATAACAAAAAATTGGTGCACGTCTAGTTGCTCAGTGTATTTGGCTAAATGGTCGGAAAAACAAGGCCCTGAGGGCATTGATAATTATTGGGCTAAAAAGAACCAGAAAAGTATCGATGGTTTTGAAACAGAAATCATTGAACGCTCTGGCATCACAGGTATTCAAACTAATAATGCATAATATGAAGTCTTGCCGAGTAGAATATGTATAAAGACTACTGTAATAACGGGTTTCTGGTCATAAAAGATTTATTCGACCCAAGCGAACTTCAGAATTTAAGTCTGATACTGAATAATTTTCACACTTCATGGAAAGATAATAACAGCGCCTTCTATATGGATAGAGCTGTTAATTCTGCTTACCTCACAGGAAAAGAGCACCTTGATGATGAGCAACGAACGAAACTTTTTAAGCTGATAGGCTCTGAGAAAATCATGAATATCGTGCACTCATTATTCCCGGATCGCCCTTGCTTTATGAATACTCAACTCTTCTTTGACCCGGTAAATAAAGAACAAAATAATTACTGGCACAGAGATCCTCAATACCATCTTTCAGTCGAAGAGCAAAAGCTGGCGCTATCAGGCCCAGAAGTCATTCATTTTCGTATCCCATTGAAAGATGAACGAGGTATTGAGTTGATCCCTGGTACCCATAAGCGCTGGGACACCGATGAAGAATTAAATATTCGCTTAGAAACAGAAAGTAGAAAAAACAACGAGTGTTTAGAATCTGGATTAGCGATACCATTAAACGCTGGCGACCTGTTGGTATTTTCAGCTAACATGATTCACCGCGGCTTGTATGGTAATGACCGTCTTTCACTTGATATTTTATTTTGTGACCCAGAACCTGACTTCGCGAAGTTTGTCGAAGACGATTGCTTACCCAATTATGAACTTTTAAACAGTATTGACGATGCTTCGGCATTTCGGAATATCATAGACTTAAAAAGCCAATAATTATTAGTCTAACTCTGCTAGCTCATTTCATGCTCTTCTAGCCTCTCTCTATTCAAAATAGTCTATAGTCAAAAGATAAGATTTTTCTGGCTAGGCGACTAGCCTCAGTCTAATTAGAGGTTATACGCAATGCGAAGTATTTTGCATGTGTATTTTATGGGGGATTAAATGAATATTAAGATTTCACCCGAAAGCTTTATAACAAAAAACTTCCTTTTACTGGCTTTCTTATTACTCGCTAATATTACAGGCATTGTCACAACCTATTTTTTTCAGCATGATTATATCTTCGGTTTAGTGCCCTTATTTAATTTTGATCGAGAGATGAATGTCCCCACGCTCTACTCTGCTGCCGCCATTATATTAGCCAGCATACTTCTCTTTAAGATTTCGTTATTACACAAGAAGCATCAAGCCCCCTATATCGCTTGGTTAGGGCTAGGCTGTATTTTTGTTTTCCTAGCGATAGATGAAGCTTCAGTATTGCATGAGAACTTGATTGTTCCCGTACGAGAAACACTGGATACTTCAGGCCTGCTTTTTTATGCTTGGGTTATCCCATACGGCATCGGTTTATTGATTTTCCTGGCTATTTATTCAAAGTTCTTATTAAACCTCCCCCCTAGAACTCGATGGTTATTTATATTATCTGGCAGTATTTTTGTCATTGGCGCGATAGGATTTGAATTGCTAGGAGGCCAGCATGCGGAAATACATGGCCGAAATAACCTAATGTATACGGTATTTTATACCTGTGAAGAGTTTTTAGAGATGTCAGGCATTGCCTTGTTTAATTACGCTTTATTTAGCCAACTTAATCAGCTTGAAGCTCAATACGCTGAATCTTGAGTTGTTTTAACCTGTGTCTTGTATGTTTATTGCTTAGATTGATTAATTGCAATCAAAACGAAGGCCGGAATGTTCATGACCAAGCCATACATTAAAGGCACCAAGGCCAATTCTGGCCGAGCTAATAAAACAGAAGCGATGAACATGCCCGTACCAGCATTCTGAATGCCGACTTCTATGGCTAGAGTTTTACGCACCTTAACGCTAAACCGATTAAAAACCGCAGCTCCGTACGCCAAGACCATAGACGACAAACATAAACCTAAACACAAAACGGCAATACTGACCCCCATTGCACTTAACTGAGGCCATTGGACGAGCAATAACGCTAAAACGAGGCAAAAGAAAATGATACCGCTGGCTTTACGAGCCCAAGGCTCTAATTTAATAATGGCTGCTGGCCAGAGTTGGCGTAATGACATGCCAATGAACACTGGAACAATCGTCACTAATAGCAGTTGAAAAATGGTTTTAAGAATAGGCAGCTGTACGGCAATCGATTCTTGGCCTAGCCAGTGTAATTGATAGCTGAGGCTAAAAGGGATAATAAAGGGGATCATGAGGCTCACCACGGCGGTCATGGAGATCGATAATGCACCGTCTCCACCCGATAAGTGTGAAATGATATTGGATGTCGCCCCACCTGGGCATACTGCTAGTATGATCAGGCCTACAATAACGGTTGAAGATAACGGTATAAATAATCCAGCAAAGAAGATCAACCCCCAAGCGATGGCGGGTAATAATGCGAGCTGTAAAATAATGCCCAGTAATACGGCCTTAGGCTCGTGCCAAATACGCTTAAAGTCCGCCAAGGTCAGTGCGAGCCCCATCGTTAGCATCATCAGCGCGAGGGTGATGGGTAATATAAGCTGAGTCAGCAGCTGCACCTCGGGCATACTTCGGTATCCTTGTGAAATTGTCTTTGTTTAGTTTATGGTTGCTTTATGTGAACGAATCTAAATTTTTGGCAAGTATTATCGCCCAAAGCCCTTACAATTTTACAGTGATTGCTAATACTGCGATACTAGTGCCCGTTTACCATAGCCGAGCTAATACCAATAATAATGAATGCAACGACCCAGCAAGAAGCGGCCAGTATTGCCACCAGCACCCTGAAAAAGCAAAAGAATTCGCTCATTGCCGAATATGCCGTGCGTAATAATGTTAAGGCGTTTATCCAAACCTTAACCACCATTGTGCCCTACTTCATTTTATTTTATGCGGCGATCGAAAGTTTAAAAATCTCTTACTGGCTATCGGCCGGTTTAACCCTGATTTTAACCTTATTCATCATTCGCGTATTCGTCATGCTGCATGATTGTGGCCATAACTGTTTATATATAAATCCTCGTGAGAACAAAATTGCTGGCTTTATCTTTGGTGTTCTATGCGGCGTTCCACAATATGTTTGGTCAAAACACCACGATTATCACCACGCGACCAATGGCAACTGGAATAAATACCGTGGCCCTCTGGCAGTTTTGTCGGTAGATCAATACGCTGAGCTAGACGAGAAAGGTAAGAAGTCTTACGCCAATAACCGCAACCTTCGCTTAGCACCGATGGCTGGTTTTTTATACTTCATTTTCAACCCAAGATTCACTTGGATGAAAGGCAGCATTCAATTTGCGCTTTTCTTTGTTCAGCAAAAGCTCGCCAATAAAGGTAAGCCTGCAAGCGAAATCAATGCTGAATTTGAAACCAATTATTGGAGTACTTGGCAAGAGTATCGCCACATGGCGGCGAATAATGTTGTACTGCTCAGCGCTTGGGTTTTAGCAGCCAGTTATTTTGGCGCAATAGAATTTTTCACTATCTACGTTATTGCACTGTCATTTGCCGGTGCCATTGGTATCGTATTATTCACTGTACAGCACAACTTCGAAGATTCTTACGCGACTGGGGATGAAGACTGGAATTATTTCACCGCCGCGCTTGATGGCACTAGCTTTTTGCAGCTGCCTAAGTTCTTGAACTGGTTTACGGCAGATATTGCTTATCACCATATTCATCACCTTTCAGCACGTATTCCAAACTACAATCTGGTGCCGTGTCACGAAAAATATCAGCATTTATTTGATCGCGTTAAACGCATTTCTCTAACTGAAATTCCTCATGCCTTCAAGTTTATTATTTGGGATAACCATACCAATAAAATCATTAGTGTTGAGCAATACGAAGCCGCATATGGCAATGCAGACCTTAAAGAAGAGGCGACGGCATAACGGCTATAAAGGCCAAAAAAGACAGTTTTTCCGTCTTAATTAGACAAGTTTTTCTTTTTAAAGCCGTTTAGACTGGTGGCAGTCAAACTATTATAAAAAGAGAAGTGGCATGTCGATAGCGAATACTGAATTCGATTACATCATCATTGGCGGTGGATCAGCGGGCTGTGTGCTCGCTAACCGCCTTTCTGCTGATAGCAATAACCGCGTCTGTTTATTAGAAACAGGTCCCCGCGATAATACTTCTCTCGTTTCTACTCCCATCGGCGTCATTGGCTTGATGGACAGTAAAAAATACAACTGGATGTTCAACTCTCAGCCCGAGCTAAGCCAAAACGAGCGCACGATTTATTGCCCTCGCGGTAAAGTACTGGGCGGTAGTAGTGCTGTTAATGCCATGCTCTATACCCGTGGAACACCTAGTGATTACGATCACTGGGCCAGCTTAGGAAATGAAGGCTGGGGTTATGACGACATCCTGCCTTATTTTAAATCGACCCAGCATCAAGAACGTGGCGCTGATGCGTTTCATGGTACCCAAGGGGAGCTCAATGTCGCTGAAGGTCGCTCAAAGCATCCTTTAGGGGAAACGTTACTGCAAGCTTGTCGTCAAGCTGGTTATGTCGATAACTCCGATTTTAATGGCGCTAAGCAAGAAGGCATTGGCCATTATCAAGTTACTCAAATCAATGGCGAACGCTGTAGTGCGGCAAGAGCTTTTTTACATCCAATTAGTGAACGTACAAACCTAACGATCGTTACCGACGCCCGTGTCGCGCGTATTCTGATTGAGAATAAACAGGCCTCTGGCGTGGAGTATCATCACCAGGGTGAACTGAAAACTCTCAGAGCAGCGAAAGAAGTCATTTTATCCGCAGGTTCATTCTGTTCTCCTCAGCTATTAATGCTATCGGGTATCGGTCCTGAAGACACATTGAAACAACACCAAATCGCTATCAATCAACATTTACCTGGGGTTGGCGAAAACCTGCAAGAACATGTCGATATCATCACGGTTAACGAGAGTAAAAAAGCGAATACCGTTGCCTTACGCCCAGTCGGTATGGCAAAAATGATGAAAGAGATCTGGCAGTATATTAGCCAGCGCAAAGGTTTTTTAACCACCTCCATCGTTGAAGTCGGCGGTTTTATTAAATCAAAACCTGAGCTAGCCGATCCTGATATGCAGCTGCAATTTATTCCATTAGTGATGGAAGATCATGGTCGTAAAAAATCGACGCTATTAACCTATGGTTATTCACTGCATAACTGTTTATTACGGCCGAAAAGTCGCGGCCGTGTGAGCCTGCACAATAGTGACTTTCTTCAAGACCCTAAAATTGAGTTAAATATGCTCAGCCACCCTGATGATTTAGCGGCGATGGTTGAAGCAGTAAAAATCAATTTAACGATTTTTGCTCAGCCCGCTTTTGATGACGGTCGAGGGAAGTCGATCTTTCCCAATAAATCCGCACTATCCGACCAAGAAATTGAAGACTTCGTGCGAGAAAAAGCCAACCACGTCTATCATCCGGTCGGCACCTGTAAAATGGGTAAGGATAAAGATGCCGTCGTTAATGATCGCTTACAGGTACATGGTATAGAACGTTTAAGGGTCGTCGATGCTTCTATTATGCCTACTTTAGTCGCTGGCAATACCAATTCGCCAACGATTATGATTGCTGCCAAAGCCGCGGATATGATTTTGGCAGATAACAGTCATTAGGTGATCCAACTTATGTCACACTAGCCAAACGGAATGAACAGACCTGCAAACGGAGTACACTGTGAAATTAGAAAAATCGGCAAAAAGAATTTCCAAAAGAGTGAAGTTAGGGTTTAAAGGCTATCCTGAAATCTCAATTGCTTATTTTGGCCAAAATCAAGAAGTCGCCGAGGAAGTTGCCGTACGGTTTATTCCTGAAGAAGGCGCGGAAGCGATGGAGGAAAGGTTTATCAGTAAAACGGATGCCCGTACTGATGAAGTGATTCAATCAGCTATCGTGAAGATCATTGAACGCTGCCAAGCTGAAACGGTTACCCTAAATGAGACTATTGAAATAAAGTCTAAATAGCCCATCTTTAGAGAGGATTATTGCCACCAAAAACAGTGTGTCGCAATATTTCTCTCAATATAGATAACTTATTGAAATAATTCACCCAAATACCAGCAATATAATCGTCACTTTGCCATCATTCCCCCCTTCTTTGCACTTATAGTTAACTCATCAGATTAAACGACGAACCGTTAACGAATTAGGTGCTCACATGAAAGTCTTCAATCACACGAAATACGCCTCTTTTCAAAGCAAGATGCCGGCAATGAAAATGACCGATCGCCAATGGCCAAGCCAGGTCATTAGCCAAGCACCTCAGTGGTGTGCGGTTGATCTAAGAGATGGAAATCAAGCCTTGATTGAGCCCATGTCGGTCGAGCAAAAACAGCAGATGTGGCAACTAATGGTGAAAATGGGCTTTAAGCATATTGAAGTCGGCTTTCCATCTGCCTCACAACCCGACTTTGACTTTGTTCGCTGGTTGATTGAAGAAGATCAAATTCCTGAAGACGTGACGATACAAGTGTTGACTCAAGCTAGAGATGAGTTGATTGAACGCACTTATAAGTCGTTAGAAGGTGCTACGCAAGCGATTGTGCATGTGTATAACTCAACGTCACCAGTACAGCGCGAAAAAGTCTTTGGCTTGGATAAGCAAGGTATTATCGATATCGCTATTAAGGGTGCAAAAAAAGTACAGAGTGAAGCGAAGAAGTATCCGATGACAGATTGGACCTTCGAGTATTCTCCTGAAAGTTTTTCCAGTACCGAAACTGATTTTGCTATTGATGTGTGTAATTCGGTGATCGATATTTGGCAGCCAAGCGCTGACAATAAAGCCATCATTAATTTGCCAGCAACGGTCGAGTGCGCAGGACCGAATGTTTTTGCCGATCAGGTTGAGACCTTTTGCCGTGGAGTAAACCAGCGCGACAATATCATCATCTCGATCCATACTCATAACGATCGTGGTTGTGCGGTTGCCGCCGCCGAAATGGCTTTATTAGCTGGGGCTGATCGTATTGAAGGCACTTTAATGGGTAATGGTGAGCGTACCGGTAATATGGACTTGATTACCATGGCCATGAATTTATACAGCCAGGGCATAGATCCACAAATTGATTTGTCGATTGCCGATGAAGTGATCTCTACCGTAGAGCAATGCACGCAAATTAAAACTCACCCACGCCACCCTTGGTATGGTGAGTTAGTTTATACCGCCTTTTCCGGTAGCCACCAAGATGCGATTAAAAAATGTTTAACCGTACAACAAGAAAATAGTGAATGGGATGTTGCGTATTTGCCGATTGATCCAAAAGACATAGGCCGCGATTACCAATCGGTTATTCGGGTCAATAGCCAATCGGGTAAAGGCGGTGTCGCGTATATCATGGAAAGTGAGTACGGCATTAACTTACCACGCTGGATGCAAATTGAATTGAGTAATGCGGTTCAAAATTACAGTGTTAAACACAGCTGTGAAGTTGATAGTGCGATGATCTACCGTATTTTTCAGCAACAGTTTGTACAAGCACACCAGCAAAACGAGCAGCAATATCAAGTATTGGGCTATGAGGTTCATAAACAAGGTGATCAAGAATCTATTCAAGCCAGTATCTGTGATGGCTGTATTCATGGGGAAACTCAAACGATACATGGCCAAGGTAAAGGGGTTATATCTGCCTTGAGTGATGGCTTGCACAAAGCATTAGGCATCGATTTTCAAGTACAGCAATTTGATCAGATTGCTTTAAGTAAAGGCACGAATGCTCAAGCTATGGCCTTTGTACAAATATCCATTAATCACGATAGTCAGAGCAGTTCTAAGTTTATTGGTATCTGCCAACATCAAGATATTGTGACGGCAACGATCAATAGTGTCTTGGCCGGAATCAATGGTTATTTGCAAGCGCTAGAAGTTGCTGCTTAAACGGTAGCTTTATGAAAAACTAGAAAGCTAAATACTTTCTAGTTTTTCTAATAGCGTTTCGACTAATATTGGCTTCGATATATGTCCAGTAAAACCGACATCTTGCGCCCGCTGTTTACTTTCAGTGGTTACATCGGCTGTTAAAGCAAAGATTGGGAAATCTTCAAAGCCCACCATTTTGCGAATTTTTTCTGTAGCACGATAACCATCCATCACCGGCATCTGGCAGTCCATAAGAAGTACATCAAACGTTTCTTGTTGAATTTTATCAACCGCTTTTAAGCCGTTATCTACAATCACTGCACTCACGCCAAGATTTTCAAGAATCGCTTCAATGACCAACTGATTAATTTCATTATCTTCAGCCACTAAAATACGCAGGTCATTTATTTTTCGTTTTTTTGCAGGCTCCCCTAGCGTTTTATTTTCTTCTTTTACTCTATTTTCATCCGCTTCCTTGTTTTCTGCAACATCATCAACAGGCAAACTCATTTTATCAGCTGTTTTCATCACACATTCAAATATGAACTCTGCACCTTGTCCCTCTTCACTATTAATTGTAATGCCCCCTTGCATTAAACGACTCAATTCATTTGATAATGCAAGGCCTAACCCCGTACCGCCAAATTTTCTCGAAGTACTATCATCCGCTTGAATGAATGCATTGAATAACTTAGCTTGATCATTTTTACTTATTCCTATCCCTGTATCCTTTACTCTCACACATATACGATTATTAGGGTATTTGAGAGTCCCTACATCTATATCCACCCAAATACCACCATACTTAGTGAACTTCAGAGCATTACTGCAAAGATTAATCAGTACCTGTTCGAAACGAACTTGATCTCCCTTAAAATAAACTGAATTTGAGATATTATGGGTAAGGCGCCAGTTTAAATTTTTATTTTCAGCTTGCACATGAAATAGACTATCAATTCGCTTGCAAGTACTTCGAATATCAAAAACTTCTTCAACAAGAACCAGTTTACCCGCTTCGATTTTTGAAATATCTAAAATATCATTCACGATATTCAATAGTAAGTCTGAAGAGATCTCTATTTTCTCTAAATAACTTTGTACAACCTCTTTATCAGTACTTTGTCTTGCTAAAGCTGAAAATCCGATCACTGCATTCATCGGAGTCCGTATTTCATGACTCATATTGGCTAAAAATCGGCTCTTGGCCGAGTTAGCTTCTTTCGCTTCTTTCATTGCAATTTTCAATGAAGCCGTTTTCTCACTCACCAAGAGATTAAGTTCAATTTGGCGACTATTCATCATCAGGATTAAAATCATAATAAATGCAACAATCACAAACTCTAGAGAAAATAACAATAAATAAGATTGGCTTTGCTCTTTCAATAAATATTCTTGATTACTTTTAAGGTATAAATGCCAAATCTGACCGGCTAATTGAAAGGTTAAATGCTCCGCTTCTACATCGTCACGCAAGACTAAACCGTCATTATTTGAAGAAAACCAACCATTACTATGCTGTTCATAAAGTTCGTAGTTAAAGTGCTCGCGCCCCTCAGACCCCAAGGCTCTAGATAACATACTATCTGCTAGGAATACTCCTGTTGCATACCCTCGCAATTGTTTATCACCTTGAAAAACTGGGAAGAACATAAGGTACGCGGGTTTTCTGCTATTAGATTGAACAAGCTGAATTATTGGTGTTGCCTTAGGTTGAAAACTAAATTCAGCTTCAATCAAGGTTCTCTTTCTCTTTTCATTAGAATAGACATTAAACCCTATCGCTTTTTTGTTTTCTTTCTCTGGGGAAATTAATTTAACGTAAACAATTGGGTCGTTTTCCGATAGGGGGTCTCCTCTAATTTCTACTTGGCGATCGTAAATTTTACTCAGTAAACTCTCGGCATCGCTTCGTTCATTGCTATCGATCACTGGATTCCATGACATAGCATTGATCGTTGGTTGATTAGACATTAAATCTTCAACAAAACGTGCAAAAGTGTTTCTAGATAAGTCTTTCGTATTTTGAATATAGCCTGCAAGATTTTGCAATTGAGCTTTAGAGTTATTCAGCTCTCTATATAAACCATTCTCAATACTTTTAATTTCTCGCTGTGATGATTCTTTCGCCGCTGCATTAGAAAAATCAATAAAAAATGCGGTTAATACTAAAACTGATAAAAACAAAACGGCTGAGGAAGAAAGAATTAATAAGCGTGATTTTTTTTGTTCCTCTTTTAACTGATTAAAATTAATTAAACTTAATAGAAATGGAGTCGCCAATAGCACACCAAGTGAATCACCTAACCACCAATAAGTAACATTAGTCCAGTAATTATCACCACTGTATTCCGGATTAAATGTACTAAGAGCACTAATTCCAATATTGGAAGATATCAGATTTACAAGAATCCCTACCACAATGACAAAATATATGATTTTTAAATTTGAAGATTGCTTTAATGGGTTACCTAACCAGTATCGTAGAATGGCACTGCCAGTAATCGCTTGTAAACTCGCCCCTGTAGCAATAAGAATTAATTCAAAACCTTTATCCCCTAATAAGTCACTTATCTCAAAAGCAGGATGAACGGAATAGTTAAAAACAAAAGAGGCAATAAATACCGCAGGAAGGAAGCGCAACCACCATATATAACACCCGACGAGTGCAATCCCCGCTGGTAACCAAATTGGAACGATTTGTGATTGAAAAGAGACATTGGACAATAAATGGCCAACAATAAAATAGCCGAAAAATAACCCTATATATAACCAAGGAGATTGAGCAGGAAGGGTTGTTCGTACCATGCTAAAAAAACTCACTGTAAGTTGACGTCATAAGCCTGACCACAGTAAAAGATTAGTTCAGCATAGGCATTCTCGCCTCTTTGTTAAGTCAATTGTCTAAAATCGTTCACTTGCTCTAAGCGTTGATCTATCTGCTTCACAGCCTGCTTATAACTGCTTGTAAGGTGCTTTTTCAAATTACGTGTCGCATCTTTAGTCTTTATGCCCTTTAAACGGCAAAATAGCGCCAGTGTGAAGACATTATCCAGCTCGGTTAAAGCGGGTTGACGATTCGCCATCGCGTTATAACAAGAACCACAACCGCCACGGAAGGTATAAGCCGAATTACTGAGCAAAACACCAAAGCCCATCATGCTAGCTAAGACTTCACTGGCTTCGCCGAAGAACTGACTTCCTCCTGGAGGCTGTTGTTTTGACTGAATAATTAGATGCTGAGCAATCACGTGTGCATAGCTTGCACTAAGATCTTCCGGTTTCAGCGTTTGCTGAGGATTAAAGAAAACAAATAATGGCTGTGGGGTAATAATGATAGGAACTTCTTGACCATATATCCCCATAGACTCAGCACCATTGTTTTCTATATTGTCTTCTGAGTTCATCGATAGGCTTGGAAATGAATTGCGATGAATAAGTGCTAATTCACCCTGTGGCGCAGGTGGGATTTGGCATTCACTATTCACTTCACGCTCAATCATCGACCTAAGTTCAAACGGCCAATGACGTAAACCGGCATAACGTAACGTATGCTGAAAAATATTCTGTGCTTTTTCTTCCACACTGCTCACCCGCCCCGGAAAGAACGCATTGGTTGGGGCAACTAAGCGTGTACGACTAAAAAATTCTTCATGATCAAAATTCTGAAGAATCCAAGCGACCGTGGTAAATATAAAGTCTGCACTACCTTGATCGACTAAAGGCTTAGGTTTAAATATCGAAGGTAAAATATTCAGCATTCTGTTCTCTTATCTAACAATCAGGCCAGTAATAACATAGTATTAAGCATGCATTAACATACCATAGACAACGCCTAGACAATAAAGATTCCCAGTATGAATAATTTATCCACAATCGAAATTCCCTCTTATGAGCCAAATGCACCGCAAACTGCCAGTATCATCTGGCTACACGGCTTAGGGGCTAGTGGTGATGATTTTGCGGCTCTGGTTCCAGAGTTAAAAGGTATGCTAGGAAATACCTTCGAGGCTATTCGCTTCATCTTCCCCCATGCTGGAGAAATACCCGTTACCATTAATGGCGGCTTTTCGATGCCGGCTTGGTACGATATTTTAGATATGCCGACGGGTAATGCGAGCGGGCAAAACGCCGAACGTACGATTAACCAAGAACAGTTGCTCGCTTCAGTAAAAGACATTCAAAACTTGATCGACCGTGAAATTGAACGCGGGGTGAAAAGTGAACGTATTTTATTATTAGGGTTCTCCCAAGGAGGTGCCGTGGCTTATCATGCGGCGTTAACTTATCCACAGACCTTAGCGGGGTTGGCGGGTCTATCGACCTATTTCCCTACGCTGATAGCGCCAAATGCCTTCATCCCGGGCCCCAGTAATAAAAATATAGATATTCAGATTTATCACGGTAGCCAAGACGCTGTGGTAAACCAAAGTCTTGGTTTAAAAGCACAACGTGACCTCACCGACTTGGGTTATCAGACCCAGTTCCAAGATTATCCAATGGAACATCAAGTTTGTTACGAGCAAATACAAGATATCGCCCACTGGATTCAAGCTAAGCTCGACTAGCGCTTTTGAAACACTAATAAGCGGTTATTGGCTGGCATGGCTAAGTTATCGATCAAGATTAAATTTTGATCTTTAGCCAAGCGCTCAAGGTCAGCCAAATCTTTAATCCCCGCCAAAGGATTTACACAGCTTTTAAGCCATTCATCCAAACGGACATTACCTTCACTGGTATATTCCCCGTTTATATTAACGGGCCCATACATAATAAATAACCCCTCTTTTTCTAATAAACGGGTTATTCCTGTGAACATATTCACGACACTGCTAACGGCAATGTAATGTACGGTATTCGCAGTAAATACATGATCAACGTCAAGTGCCGGCCAGCTTTGATCAACATCGAGCTCCAACGGATTCAATAAATTATCTAGCAGTGCCTCATCTATCCACAATTTCATTCCAGCATGGTGCTGGGCTAGGTCGCTGGGCTGCCACACGACATGAGGTAATTCCTTGGCACAAAAGACCGCGTGCTGTCCTGTACCGCTGCCAATTTCTAATAGCTGCGCAGCTTTCGGTAATAGTTTTTTTAACGCCTCGGCGATCGGTGCTTGATTGCGTAAGCAGGCTTCTGAGATGGGCTTTTGCATAATAAAAGTCGTTCTTTATCAAGATAAGAAAATAGTACTAAAGAGTGATAGAGCATTAACTCTTTATTATTTAATGTTGAGTCATCATTAAATAATAAATTTAAAGGTAGTGCACGTATGCTAGGTAACATGATGGATAACCCGTTATTAATTTCTGGGTTGATTGAACACGCCGCATCTTCCAATCCCAACAGTGAAATTGTTAGTCGTCGCTGCGAGTCTGATGGTGTGAGTGATATTCACCGCTATACCATGAAAGACGCCGCCAAACGCTCTAAACAAATCGCAAATGCCCTCATAGGGTTGGGCGCTAAACCCGCTGACCGCATCGCTACCTTGGCTTGGAATAACTACCGTCACTTTGAATTATACTTTGGTGTCTCTGGCATTGGCTCGGTATTACATACCATTAACCCACGTTTATTCCCCGAACAATTGGTTTACATTATTAACCACGCAGAAGACCGCTGGATCTTTGTTGACTTAACTTTTGTACCGCTATTAGAAGCCATTCAAGATCAAATTACTGGTGTAGAAGGTTTTATTATCATGGCCGATAAGGCCAACATGCCAGAAACTCGTTTAAATAATGTTATCTGTTATGAAGACTTAATCAGCAGTGCCAGCGATGAACTCGAATGGCCTCAATTTGATGAAAACTCCGCAGCCAGCTTATGTTATACCTCCGGCACCACAGGTAACCCTAAAGGTGTACTTTATAGTCACCGTTCAACCCTACTCCATGCTATGTCAGAAATCAGCCGTGAAGCCTTAGGCATCAGTGGCTTATCTTGTGTTTTACCTGTCGTCCCCATGTTTCACGTCAACGCTTGGGGCGTACCCTATGCCGGAGCCATGACAGGTTCAAAACTCGTATTCCCCGGTCCAGGGATGGATGGTGCGTCATTATGGCAACTGATCGAAGCCGAGCAGCCGGACCTGCTATTAGGCGTGCCGACAGTATGGTTAATGTTATTAAATCACATGGATGAAATTGGTAAGACCCTTGATTCCGTGAAGAACGTTGTCGTTGGTGGCTCTGCCGCACCACTGTCTATGATTAAGAAGTTTGATGAAGTCCATGATGCTTTTTTGATTCACGCTTGGGGCATGACCGAGATGTCTCCACTAGGGACAGCAAACGTTAAGACTGCCGCAATGGACAGTATGACAACAGAACAACGCCATCAATTACAACAAAAACAAGGTCGCCCTGTTTTTGGGGTTGAGATGAAAATCGTTGATGATAACGGTGACAGTCAGCCTCATGACGGTTCGACCTATGGCCGCTTACTCGTTAGAGGCCCTTGGATCATTAAACAGTATTATAAATCCGACGATATGAGCAGCTTTGAAAATGGCTGGTTAGATACAGGTGATGTCGCTACTATTGATGAAAATAATTATTTAGGAATAGTTGATCGTTCAAAAGATGTGATCAAATCAGGAGGAGAATGGATTAGCTCGATTGATTTAGAAAATGCCGCAATTGGCCATGCAGACATTATCGAAGCGTGTGTTATCGGTGTGGCGCATGAAAAGTGGGATGAGCGTCCATTATTACTGGTTATTCGTAAGCCTGAGTCAACTCTGAGTGGTGAAGAAATCAAACAATTTTTAAGCGATAAAATCGCCAAGTGGTGGATGCCCGACGAAGTAATCTTTGTAGAAAGCTTACCGCATACCGCTACTGGTAAATTGTTAAAAATTAATCTTAGAAAAGAATACCAAGATTATTTATTAAACCGCTAAAAGCCAAAGCTTTGCCAAGACTCAGGAAAATCATTATCGGTTAAAATGATGTCCTGAGTCTTTTGAGTATTCCCATCTGGCTGCCAAAGGTTATGCAGATGAATCTGATAGGCATGCAATAAATGATGCGGAGTTAATAATTTTTCATGATCAACTTCAGACAATATTTTATCAAGTCGCTTTAAATAAAACTCACCGTTATTACTATAAATTTTATCCCCTACAATCGGGTGTCCTAAGTGGGCCAACTGAGCACGGATTTGATGCTTACGTCCAGTAAACAATTCACACTCAATCAATGAAAAGCGCTCACCCTTTACTAGTTTTGTTGCTAATACATTAAATAAGGTACGACTTTCTTTACCTTGCCCCTTTGGCACCACATGCATTTGGCTACGTATCGCCGTGCCTCCCTCATTGTCATCAAGAGTACGGAGGTCACAATAAAAGTCTTTAGTTTCCCAATCAGGTTTACCAATCACAACTGCACGATAAATTTTACGTTTAATTAAATGATCTAACTTAGATTGATACTGACATGCCACAGCATTATTTTGGGCGATTAAGATTAGCCCCGACGTTTCTAAATCTAAACGATGTAATAAATGCGCATCAGGCCAATGACTTTCCCGACGTAGTAGTTGAATAAGAGTATTGTAAACATTGCGAGTAGTACGGTTTACCGGAAGGTTAGCGGGTTTATGAATGGCAGAAATGTCTTCGTTAGACCAAATTTCAGACCAGGCACAATCGACTTCTGCTTCTTGATAGTCGTTAATGGTGTAGCTTACAACTTGGCCTAGGGTAAGCAAGATATCATCATGAACGATAACACCGTCGACCTTGATATCCCCCTGTTCTTCCGTTAACAACGACTGCCATTGCTCAGGATTCAGGTAAGGAATCGCGGGTAATAAACAGGCTAACAAATAGGTATCAGCTTGCTTTGCCGATACAGTAAAAGAGAAGGTAGCGTTCATTAAATTATTCGACGTAGAAAACAGATGAATTATAGCATTTAAGAATACTCAGCGCTTCTACTACCTAATATCAATTAATAGTGGCGGTCAGTATTAATCATTATAATTTTTGCACTTATACCACAGGTGCTATGCACTCCTATTTTAACTGATAATATAGCGCCCTATTGGATAATGAAGCGGTAATAGAAGTATGCTTCTTAGCGAAATCCACTTCACAGGGAATGATTTTAAAGGAATAAACCATGCCAGAAGATATCGCTCTATGCTTTAGTCGCAGTAATGCCTACCCAGTAGATCGCAACGATAAAAAGGCACTTGCCGACTTTCAGCAAGATAACCCACACATAAAGGGGCCTTTGATTGCTGCTGGGACACCTTTTATTATTCGTACAGATACTAATAACAGTAGTGAAAACAGAAAAAATTGGCAACAATCAAGGCCTGATCTAGTTTGTTCATTTAAGAAGATGCAATCCTTACCACAAGAAGCAAAGCGAAAGATTGCCACAATGGATGACATCCTTGGCAGCGACCAACTACAAGCCATGTCCGATTTCTACCAAGCTGAACTAGCTCCTATGATTCGTATTGAAAGCCCTGGAGTAATAGGTGCGGCTTCAACGGCCCTTGATACACGCCTAAGTAACTTCGCCAAAGCGGCAAATAAAGTTAAGGAAGCCTTAGAAAAAGTAAGGGAAGGGGCGAAGGCAAAGTATCCACGTCATAAAATGGTTACCCTAGAAGAAAGTGTACGAACTGCTTCTAAAGAGTTTAATACTAAATTCCAAATTGAAATTAATAAATATGTAAACCGTGTTAAAAATAAAAGAGGCACAGTTTATACAAATGCTCAGCGTGGTATCAATAAAGCAAAAAGCAGCAGAACGATAAAACCTATTCAGTTTACGTCGACATCTGCATTTCAAAATCTACGTTCCTTCGAAACAGGAGCTAAAGTGCTGGGAGGCGGGTTAATTGCATTAGATGCTGGAGTGCGTGCGGGTAACGTTCATGTTGACTATCTATCGGGGAAAAATTGGCAAAAGCGTGCTGCAGTTGAAACAAGCGGATTTGGACTTGGAACGGCAGCGGGATTATTCGCAGGACAAGCAGTGGTATCATCTGCAGCTGGTTTAGGTATTGCTCTTCTATCGACGCCCGTAGGCTGGCTTATCATCATCGGAGCTGCCATAACCGTAGGAATCATTGCGGCTAAGAGTGGAGATATGGCTGGAAAATTCATTGCCAATCAGGCCTATGATATGAGCTCTCGATTTAACAGTTTGTAAATAAGGTTTGTATGTCAGTATTATCTACAGAAAATTGGATGGCAATATTATTGTTGATTTCCTTTTTTGCATGGAGTCTTGCGATCTTTATATTTGGTCGCATTAGCGTTAAACATATCGAAAAAGAAATGACTGAAGAGGGCATTGAGCCCCCTGAGTGGGATAAAGGAATTGGGTCTATTATTGTTACTTATTCTTTAATTATAGTGTTCCCTAGATTAAGTCCTACAATTGTTGATTATACAGCTGTGAGAAGGCATACAAGAAAAAAAGACAAAACCTTAGCTTTCTTCTTACAGATTTCTAGTGCAATATTTTTCACCCTTATGTTTACCGTCGCTTATATATATGGGCCTACAAGCTAACATCACATTCAAACCAAAGGATAAAACGGATATTCTTTTTGGAATTCGATCAGTTTAAATTCTTTTTGTATTGTTTCAGCAAGATCTAAACGGCGGCTACGGCGGGCATCTAGACCGTCATATTTAAGTAATAATAAACACTCTATACATACTCTATTATCAGCGGGCTGATTTAAGCCTGCGATAAAACTGGATTTCAAATGGCGACGTTTTTGCACCTGTTCGCAAGCCGCTAAGTGAAACTCCTCATGACTTGGCCAGGTTAGCCACAGGCGAGTATTTTTAAAGGCGATGGTTTTATCTTTCAGTATTTTTAAACGATTGCTTTCGATACCAAACGTGCCCAATTCTAACAACTCTCGCTCGCTATAGGTTATTTGTCTTTGCGGATCAAATAACTCAAAGCTCCCTAATTCATCGGTACCCATTTCTTTACGCAGCTTATTAAAGGGTTCAAAATCATTAAATGCCTTTATCCGCATTGTTAAAGCACCTGATCTAAAATCGTCGCGATGCGACTATCGGCATCGGTGCGTACTTTAAATTCGACTCGTCGAGAGCGCTCCGGGTTTTCAAGCCCTTGATCATCACGAATAACTTTCGCTGACGATAAACCATTGGCGGTGAGATATTGCTTTAGCCAGTCTTTATCCTGTTTAACCTCGGCCAATCCCATGACAAACCCTAATGTAGAACGAGTACGCGCTTGGGATAAATCCATATTGCGAATATAGGCATCATCATCACTATGGGCCCCTTGCCAACCGGTTGAAGTATGACCTTCAATACGAACTTCTAAGATGTCATCGTGATAAGCTTCTCTTGTAATAATACGCATATAACGTGGAAAGAAGTCGGCGAGTATGGTTTTGAATTGCTGCTTAAGCTCTGACTTGCCGTTATCAAATAAAATCTCACTATCGTTAAAACGAAAGGATAAATCTTTATCGAGTTCAGCCCCCCACTTTGGCAGATCGTCGGCAAACTCTTCCTGTAAATCGTTATACAGCTCTTGGCGAAGATGATCGTATAAAATCGCTACGTCTTGGATTCGATTGCGCTCGGTTTCAACATCTACCATGAAGACGACGGATATGAGCATGAAGATCATCATCAGCCCTGCCATTAAGTCACTCACGGCAACCCAGTGGCCTTCTTGCTCTTTTAGTTGCTCTAATTCATTTTCGTGCATGCGGCTCTCTTTTAATTCAAATCTTCTGCAGAGCGTATTTCTTCAGCCAGTTTGACCACATCTTGCAGTTTCTGAGTGAGTGGAGAGTAATCACTGACAAACTTTTCAGATAAGGCGGTAAGCTGCATGCCAAAAGATTGCAGGGCCTTATTGAGTTCTTCTTCCATAGAATCGTCTAATACCGAAACTTGGCGTTCAACCTTCTCTGCAATACGGGTTAGTTGTTGATGGGTTAACTGTTGCTGTTGCTGTAGCTGAGCACCCGATTTTTCCATCACCTCACTCATCTGCTGTTGAATACCTTCTTGTGCTTTGGTGATATGTTCAACTGTCCAGCGTTGCTGTTCATGCACTTGCTTAGCAATACCCGTGGTTAATGCACCAATGCGCTCTTCAAGTTGAGGCAGACCATCAGCGGCGTTATTCACGACAGCAGCAAGACCGCCCAATTGGTCTTGTAAATTTGAACGCTGAGCATCCAAGCCACTGAGTAATTCCTGCAAAGATTCTGAGATGCCATTAAACGCATTAGCATGCTTGACCATATACTCAAACGCATTACTGGCTTCTTTCATTGAGCCTGCAGTACGTTCTTGTTCATCGATGAGTTGCTGCAATTGCGCTCGGTAATTATTTTGCCAATCCAGCATTTTGCCAACACTTTCATTTAAGCGTTTAAAGTTATCTCCATACTGCTCGTTAATTCGGGCATTAAAGTCCTGCATAACGGCTTCAATCGCTTCAACCAGCGCTTTGGCATTAGCATCGGCCATGCGCTCTTCATAATGCTCTAGAACATAAACAATTTGCCGTACACCATTTTGATTGTCTTCGTGCTGGCGCTTCAATAAAGATTGCATGGAATCTTCACGCTGATTATTAAATTGATCTGCCAATAGTTTTAATGAGGCATCTAAATCATCAATACTCGCAGCCCGGGTTTGAGTTACGGTACGGCGCCCCGCTTGAGAAAAGGTACTGCGTAATTTAATCGTCAGCGCGCCCAATAACCCAGCAATAGACGACCAGAAGGCGGTTTTTAAACCATCCATCAATTTAGGCACACTGCCATGAATATCGGTGGTATCAAAGTGCCATAAACCTAACGCCACCCCCAAGAAAGTACCGAAAATACCGATACTGGTGAGAATATTAGGGGCTAACTCAGCGGTTTTGCTGGAGTAATGGAAAAAATGAAAATAGATCGTAAGCAAAAAAACGATGCCAATGAGTACCAAGGTCCATGGAGAGAACTGCTCCAACATGTAAATATTCCTACACAAAAGTGAAAATCTAACTAAAGCCTAGTTCAATCTGCGCCATTCTTCCTTGTTGGAATAAAAATAGTCTTAATTGGAGCAAAAACGTCTAAAAACCGTGTATTTTTTTATCGGTCTATTTGCGCCTTAGCAAGCCTAATTCGACCTCAAAAGACGACTATCCTGCCTAAGTTCTAATCATGAGAACAAGTTTCCGCTAATACAGATGATTAATGACAACAAATCACTAATCCAAAAAATTCAAACGACCGTATGAGATTGAAGCATTTAGCAATTATTGGTTAAATGCCAAATGAGGTTCGTTATTGGGTGTTTTGCCTTTACTAATCAAAGGTGCCCCAATGCACAGTACACCTCTTAATATAAAACATGCGGCTTAAAGCATGTCACTCTAACTGAGCAACTACACAGAAGGGGTCTTTATGACTACCACAACTTGGGCCGTACTATTAGTCATCGCACTAATCGGCTTAGCTTATAAAAAAGCTAACTTGAAAGTTTCAACCATAGTAATCGCAGCGATCGCAGCCGCGGCTTACTTCACTGATGCCGCCACTGGCTTCACGGTTACAGCAGCCATCTTCACTGCAGTATTCGGTGTATTGAGCTTATCTGGCTTCCGTGCCAATACATTAACTCGCCCAATCTTCGCCATTTATAAGAAGATTCTTCCTGAGATGTCTGAAACTGAATCGACTGCTTTAGAAGCGGGTACGGTTTGGTGGGATGGCGAGTTGTTCGCAGGTAAGCCTAACTGGCATAAGCTTTTGGATCACCCGAATCCTCAGCTACGTCCGGACGAGCAAGCCTTCCTAGATAACGAAGTTGAAA
The DNA here is from genome assembly GCA_913019965.1 of uncultured Oleispira sp. Lineage (GTDB taxonomy): Bacteria > Pseudomonadota > Gammaproteobacteria > Pseudomonadales > Oceanobacteraceae > Oleispira. Next base: position 15,343 of record CAJVZR010000034.1, on the reverse strand, counting down.
CTTTGTGTTCTATGATTAACGAATACGAGATTAAAGAAAACGGCGACATGCCTGTTGAGCTTTGGGACTACATTAAAGCCAACCGTTTCTTCTCTATGATTATTCCTAAAGAATACGGCGGTCTAGCCTTCTCTGCACAAGCTCAGTCAGCTGTATTACAGAAGCTATCTGGCCTGTCTAGTACGGTACTTTCTACTGTCGGTGTTCCTAACTCATTAGGCCCTGGCGAATTACTGCTTAAGTACGGTACTGAAGATCAAAAGAATCACTACCTACCTCGCCTAGCGGATGGCCGTGAAATTCCATGTTTTGGTTTGACTGGTCCACGCGCCGGTTCTGATGCAACCTCTCTGCCTGACACAGGTGTTGTGTGTAAGGGCATGTGGGAAGGTAAAGAAGTTCTTGGTCTTAAAATGAACTTCAACAAGCGTTACATTACCTTAGCTCCTGTGGCGACAGTGGTAGGTTTAGCCTTCCGTATGTTTGACCCAGAAAAGCTATTAGGCGATAAGAACGATATCGGTATTACTGTTGCTCTATTACCTCGTGAGTTAGAAGGTATGGACATTGGTAACCGTCACAACCCAATTGGCTCTCCGTTCATGAACGGTCCTATTTTTGGTAAAGACGTATTCATCCCACTTGATTTCATTATTGGTGGTGCGAAGAACGCTGGCCAAGGTTGGAGAATGTTGGTTGAGTGTTTATCGGTTGGTCGTTGTATTACTCTGCCTTCTTCTGGTGCTGGCGGTGGTAAATACGGTATTGCAACAGCCGGTGCCTATGCTCGTATTCGTCGTCAGTTCAACGTTTCTATTTCTAAACTTGAAGGTGTACAAGAGCCACTTGCGCGTATTGCAGGTAACTCTTATATCAACGCCGCTGCTGCTCGCGTAACGGCTATCTCGATTGATAACGGTGAGAAGCCTTCGGTTCCTTCTGCAATTTTGAAGTACAACCTAACTGAATCTGCACGTCAGATTGCCGTTGACAGCATGGACATACATGGTGGTAGCGCAATTATGCGTGGCCCAAGTAACTATGTTGAATCAGGTTACTCTTCGGTTCCTGTCGCCATCACAGTTGAAGGCGCTAACATTCTTACTCGTACTATGATCACTTTCGGTCAAGGTGCAATTCGTTGTCATCCATTTGTTTTACCTGAAATGAATGCAGCGAAAACCAACGATCTTAAAGCGTTTGATAAAGCGTTATTCGGTCACTTTGGTTTCATCTTCTCTAACATTGCTCGTTCTTTCGTATTGAGCTCCACCAATGCTGCGTTCACTTCTGTTCCTGCATCTGGCCCAACGAAGAAGCACTACAAGCAGATCAACCGTTACGCAGCAAACTTTGCTTTATCTGTAGATATGGCGATGTTCTCTCTAGGCGGCGAGTTGAAGTTCCGTGAACTGATCTCAGCACGTTTAGCCGACATGCTATCTAAATTGTATCTTGCGTCTATGACCTTGAAGCACTGGGAAGATCAAGGTCGTCAAAAAGACGATTTACCATTGGTTGAATACGCGATGGCTAAATTGTTCTCTGAATTTGAAGATGCATTAGACGGTTTCACTAAGAACCTTCCTGCACGTCCAGTCGGTTGGTTAGTACGTGCGTTGACTATGCCTTTAGGTCGTAGTGTTGCTAAGCCAAGCGATAAACTTGTTGCTAAGATCGTTGACCTTACAACTTCAGCAACAGCGACTCGTGAGCGTTTGATCACGGGTACATACCGTGGCGATAATGGCCGCAACCCAATGTTCAAATACGATTCGTTATTAACCCGCGTTGATCAAGCAGATCCTATCTATAAGAAGATTGGTGAAGCATTGAAAGCAGGTAAGTACGATGAGTCTAACTTGACCATTGAAAACCGCATCACTGACGGTGTGGCTATGGGTGTTCTTACGCAGGAAGAAGGCGACTTCATGATTGCGTTTGAAAAGGACGTTCTAGAAATGGTTAACGTTGATCATTTCCCACTTGATAGCTTAGGCCCAGTCTCTGTTAAGCATGACTCTTCTAAAGAGAAGGCAACTACGGAAAAAAAGCCTGCTAAAAAGAAAGCTAAAAAGTCTGAAGAAACGGCTTAATCATTGATTAAGTTACTTTAAAGATACGCTTTTAAGAGCCCTACTAAATGGAAATTTAGTGGGGCTTTTTATTGCCAACTCAGAACCACCGTTATCAAGCTTTGGTATTGCCATCGCTTCTACTGTTGAATTTCAGGCAACCAATATTCTTTCGGCAACTGGCGAACGCGATCAGATAATAATGGGTTCTCAAGATAGATTCTGGTGTATTCTTTGTTCCTCAACCACTGTAATGCTTTTTGAGCACTGGGCTCAGAAGCTATAACCGCTGCAATTTCACCACTACGGTGTGCTTGTTGAAGTGCTTGGTTTAATTGATGATATAACTTCTGTCTACTAGGGCTAATATAAACAAAATAATCTAACGGATATACAAGCAACCATTTATCTAAAATAACAGGGGCAGGATTATCATCACGGCGCTGTTCGATTTCAACAAAGGCTTCTTCTATCCCCCTTGCAAAAGCGTCAATGCGATTGCTCGACAGCATTTTCCAAAGACCTTGATAGCTGGCCTGCACCACATTGAATTGATTGTGTATGAGGATGTCAGTATCTGGCCATTGAATGCCAGACCCTATAGCAAGGTGCTTAACACCCGTAACCGTTTTAGGATTTTTAAATAAACGATTATGCTCCTCATTCACCACTAAAACTCTAGAGCCTAACAATCCCATCGTAAGCGGTACATCGATCTGCTGCAAATTTTGCTCTCTTTCTTGTGAAAATCCACTAAAAAACACATCAAATGGCGCCTCATCATTGACCATAGATTTCAAAGCGCGCTTTTGGTTCATTTCAGATATATCGACTAACGTAAGCTGGGCGGGAGGATCAAGACGCTGACAAGCCTTTTCAAGTACGGCTAAGGGTAAGCGAAAAGGCTCTGGGTCGCCGTATAGAAGACCAACCCTTATGACATGCGCAGGAGTGATCTCTTCCATTATTTCAGCGGCGGAATTAAGACAGATTAAGAAGCCAAGAATCAAGACTCCTGTGCGCTGAAACATTCTTATTTCCATTTCTAAGCATATAAGTTCAATCCATTATAGCTTCTTTCTGCTTAACCCGCCTTCGGCAGAAAATCGAATCAGTTGATCTCTCTTCCTAGGCTTGCTAGTAAAAATCTAACAACAATGAATTCCATTCATGATTTATACTACTCGTAGAGTTAGCCTTGCTATAAAATATCCAATTAGCGACTTCCTTACGAATCTCTTATAGAAAACTGAGCAATCCATGGAAACATTTTTCGACATTCAACAGCGTGCCGCCAAGCGTAAAGGTGGCAAAGCGGCATTAGCATCCATAGTGCACAAACCTTTAACTGCGAAGCAATTATTAAAAATCTCGGATGATGACTGGCTGGAAGAGTTCACCCGTAAAATTTTCCAAAGTGGCTTTTACTGGTCAGTGATTGATAAGAAATGGCCTGGCTTCCGTGAAGTCTTCTGGGATTTCAATATTAAAAAGTTATTGATGATGCCACCGGAAATGCTAGAGGAGAAAGCCTCGGATGAACGTATTGTGCGTAACTACAACAAGGTAAAAACCGTGCCTGCCAACGCCTCTATGATTCACTTCTCAGCTAAGGATGAAGGCAAGGCCTTTAATCAGCTTGTGGCAGAATGGCCAACGGATGACATTATTGGTTTATGGGCTTGGCTGAAGAAGCATGGTTCTCGCCTAGGAGGCAATACAGGACCTTATACTTTACGCCAGATGGGAAAGGATACATTTCTTTTATCTCGTGATGTGGAAGCTTACTTACGTGCGAATGAGATCATTGATGGCGGTGTGCAGACGAAGAAATCATTGAAAGCCGCACAAGCTTTCTTTAATCAGATGCAACAAGAATCCGGCCTATCCCTACAAGAAATTAGCCAGACTATCTCTTATAGTGTTGGCGATAATGTCGTTTAATATTTGACGACATTCCTCTGCTAAGTTTGAACTACCTCTTTCAGACTTAGCTTATCCTCCTTTGTGCCCAGCTCAACTCTCCAGTAGACTAGCGGTAACTCCCCTATGCTATGCAATCAGAATGAACAAGCTAAAACGTACTGAGATTTTCACTCGCCTGCGCAACGAAAACCCAAACCCTGAAACCGAATTAGAATACACCAGTCCGTTTGAGTTATTGGTTGCTGTCGCCTTATCCGCTCAAGCGACCGATGTCAGCGTGAACAAAGCTACTCGCAAGCTTTACCCAATTGCGAATACCCCTGAAGCAATTTATGCCTTGGGAGAAGAAGGTTTAAAAGAATATATAAAAACCATTGGTTTATTTAATAGCAAAGCCAGAAACGTTATTAAGCTCTGTAAAGATTTAATTGAATTACACGGCAGCGAAGTCCCCGAAGACCGTAAAGCCCTAGAAGCTCTAGCCGGTGTTGGTCGCAAAACCGCTAATGTTGTACTCAATACCGCTTTTGGTCACCCGGTAATGGCCGTAGATACCCATATATTCCGTGTATCTAATCGAACTAAGATTGCTCCTGGAAAAAATGTCGATGAAGTTGAACAAAAGCTGGTACGCTTTATTCCGAAAGAATTTATGATGGATGCTCATCACTGGTTAATTCTGCATGGTCGCTATACCTGCGTCGCGCGAAAGCCCAAGTGTGGTTCGTGCATTATTGAAGATTTGTGCGAATATAAAGATAAGACGGAGATAGATTAGCCATGAGAATATTGCATACCATGCTGCGTGTAGGCGACCTTGATCGCTCAATAGCCTTTTATACTGAAGTCATGGGCATGAAGCTACTGCGCCGCCGTGATAATGAAGAATATCGATATACGTTAGCCTTTGTGGGTTACCAAGAAGAGACTGAAGGCGCGGTGCTAGAACTGACTCATAATTGGGATACCAGCGAATATGATTTGGGTAATGGCTATGGCCATATCGCATTAGAAGTCGATGATATTTATGCCACCTGCGAGACTATTGAAAATTTGAAGGGAACAATTACACGAGCTCCTGGCCCAGTCAAAGGTGGCAAAACGGTCATCGCCTTTGTTGAAGACCCCGACGGCTATAAAATTGAATTGATCGAAAAGAAAGAAGATCCGAATAACGATCTGTAAGTAATCTTGAAACCTACGATACGACTTATAATAAAAATATGATTGATCAAGGCGAACTGTTTCATACTCCAAACCCGTGTAGAAGTATCTGCACGGTGAATAATAAAGGCTTCTGTAAAGGCTGTTTCCGCAGCCGCGAAGAACGCTTTCATTGGAATGAATTTACCGAATACCAAAAACATTTGGTGGTTCAGCTTTGTCAGGTGCGCGAGAAACGCGTCGAAGCCGCAAGGCGTAAGAAGTTATTAAAAGAAGCCCAAGAACGCGAACAACAAAAAGCACAGTTTGATTTGTTTGGCGAAGCGATAGTTTATGAAGAAGCTCAACCAGAACAAGAGGCCGTTGAAGAGAGCCCTCAAATTGGATTATTTTAATTTTTCCCACTGCTGTTAACAGCCTGCCTAGCGCTAGACTTTGAGAAAAGAAATTTTACCACAGAGGACACAGAGCGCTTCGCTTCACAGAGAAAACAAAATACTAATAAAGTACTTAACACACTCTCTTTATTCTAAGATCTCTTTTTTGTCTTTTCCTCTGTGTGCTCTGTGCCCTCTGTGGTTAACTCGCGTTAAGTGCACATCGCAATACTAGAGGCGATAAACTGCTTCCACCGTAACGTATCTTCAGTATTTTTGGTCGGTTTGTATTCCGCCCCTACCCAGCCTTTGTAGCTTGAATATTCAATGGCGTAGAAGATCGATTTAAAATCTAACTCTCCAGTGCCGGGCTCTCCTCGCCCAGGCACATCGGCAAATTGAATATGGCCAATCTGATCACCTAGTCGGCTAATAATCGCACTGACATCACCTTCTTCCATGCGCGCCATGTGGTAAACATCAAATTGCATTTTAATATTGTCGTGTTTACTTTCTTCTACAACATCTAGCATTTGCTGTACGTTGTGAATAACAAAACCCGGCATATCAAAAGTATTAATGGCTTCGAACGTCACCGTAACCCCTAAAGGCTTAAACATCTCAGCAGCGGTATTTAGATTACGTTTAAAGGTTTCCAAATATTGTGGGTATTTAGCGTCATCTAAACAACGACCAGGTAAAACATTGACCCGCTTCACCCGTAATGAAGTCACATAACTTAAACACTCAACAAGCGCTGCTGCGAATTCTGCTTCTTTCCCCGGCACAGACGCTAAACCTTCCCCACCTTCCATCAAATCGCCGGCAGGAACATTAATCAATACGCACTCTAAATTATGCTCTTTTAGTTGCGCTTTAATATCGGCAACTTTTTCAACATAGGGAAATTGTATTTCTACGGCATTGAAGCCTGCGGATTTAGCGGCGCCAAAACGCTCAAGCATTGGCTGCTCGGTAAATAGCATGGATAGATTAGCGGCTAATTTCATGAGTTACTTTCCTTGTTTTCCTGCTGATTAGCCAAATACATTTCGATTAATGTCGCAGGATCACTCTCATTGTACCCTTTACTCGCATGTAAGCGCATCAGTTCCGCACCCAGACCTGCCATTGGCACGGATGATAAATTATCTTGTGCTAAGCCTTTGGCCATATCCAAGTCTTTCAATAACGTTTTTATGTGCCACTTAACCGGTTCATAATCTCGCTCGGCCATTCTTGGCCCTGTGAGTTGCAGTGGCGTGGAATCGGCAAAACCACCGGTTAGCGCTTTGGGTATCTGACTACTATCAACACCCGATTTTTCGGCTAAGGCCATTACCTCGGCCATCACTAAAACATTACAACTGACGATCATCTGGTTACAGATTTTGGTTACCTGTCCAGCACCCACATTGCCCATACGAGTAACTCGAGAGCTCAGCGGTGCTAATATATCTCGAACAGAATCCAATACTTGCTCATCGCCACCCGCCATAATGGCCAGCGTACCTTGTTCTGCTCCAGCGACACCACCAGACACAGGCGTATCAAGCCAATGGCTCGCTTTCTCTGCGACATGATGCGCTAAACGGCGTGTTGCTTCAGGATCGATACTGGAGAAGTCGATCAGTATTTGCTTAGGCGTTAAATGTTCTAAGAGTCCACTTTTGGATAATACAATATCTTCAACTGCGGCAGTATCACTGACGCAAAGCATGATAATTTCAGATTTTTCACAGAGATCAGCAAGACTCGTCGCAAGTTGTGCCCCCTGCTCTACTGGAAGATTAGTTTTCTCAGGGTTTCTATTCCAAACGGTAACGGGATAGCCAGCAGCTAATAAGCGACATGACATAGGTATACCCATCAACCCCATGCCAATAAAACCAATCTTCGCTAATGCCACGCCAACCCCCAAGTACTTCATTATTTTGCGCAATAATACCAAACCACAGTGCATTAGTACGGATTTCAAAAGCGACAGGTTAAAAAAAGCCTACGTTTTTTCAACAAAAAGTTACGCGCTTTCTAAAATCCTTTCCTATGCTTGTTTTATGGGACGACAAAGGAAGTACCAATAATGAATATGGCATCAATTTTTGAACAAACTCAACAGCTACCACATATTCCAAAAGTGGTTCAGGAACTTATGCAAAGCTTCCAGGATGAAGATGTTGACGTAGATGAGATCAGTAAAAAAGTCGCGATGGATCAAGCATTAACCGCGAAAGTACTTCGTTTAGCGAATTCGGCACATTATGGCGCTTCACGCAGTATCGCCAATACCAATGATGCCATCGTATTATTAGGCTTTAATACCTTACGTACTATGGTATTAGCCTCTGGGGTTACCAGCTCTTTCAAAGCCCCTGAAGGCTTTGATATGAATGCCTTCTGGAAGCAATCATTCGCTATTGGTGGGCTCTCTAAGTGGATTGCTCAATATGTACCGGGGACAGACCAAGAAACGGCCTTTACCTGTGGCATGCTGAATTCAATCGGTAGCTTACTGATTCGCATTGTCTTGCCGACTGAAGCTCAGAGTATTGATGAGGGTGAAGCCTTAGGCGGCAAACGCCATAGCCTGGAACGTGGCCAACTAGGTTTCGATGGCGCTAAAGTTGGAGCTGAGCTGGCCAAGCGCTGGAAGTTTCCAGAAGAAATGTTAGCCGCAATTAATGATCAAAATAATGCAGACTTTGATCAGGAGTTTGGAACTTACGCGGGTATTTTATACATCGCTAAATACTTGCATCAATCGCATAAAGAAGATTGGGATGAAGCACGCATCATTGATGAATTTCCTCTTGCCGTTGCTCAAAGCATTGGTATGGATGCTGAGAAAGCTTATCAAGATGTCGCCTCTACCACAGATCTAGAATCTGGTTTAGATGCCTTATTAGAAGATTAGATAAATACTAAGCGCTAAGCATTTTTCTCCAAAAGCTCAAATTCTATTTGGGCTTTTTTTATGCCATTAACAATGACGTCTAATCGATGCGCGCCATGATAATATTTTCGTGTCGAGATTTTTTTAAACGAATGCTTACGCTTAACCTGTTCACTGACCTTCGTCGTAAAACTTCGATCTAACCATTTGAATACTTTGGGGGCTTGCTTACCGTTGGCTTTTTGAAAATTCACAATATAATCCACCATCAGTAGGTTTGATGTATTACTGCTTTTATCTAATAACAACTCAAATTCAAAATCACCACCAAACGGTACCGTTAATTGCTGGCTAGATAACGAACACTGCACATCTTCGGCTGGTAAATACCCAAACAGCGCCAAAATCTCAGGCAAGCCTTGTTTGAATAATGTTCGACAGGCATGACGAATTAACTTAGTTCTTTGCTTACGCTGTTGCGCCGTTAACTTTTCTAATTCATCTAACGCGAGCCATTGCTGAGCGATTTCAATAATCAGTTGTGGATTATCTTTAGCAATGTCATTTAAATGATTTGCCACCGAGCGACGAACATATTCTTCTTCATCATCACGTAATGCCGTTAGCAATGGGACAACAAGTTCAGGCTGTTCAATAAAAATAGGTAAACGAACTCCCCAAGGTAAGCGAGGGCGAGTTCCTTCAGACACTAAACGACGAATATGGTGATTATCATGTTCAAGCCACGAGGTAAGAATGGCGAGGGACGCTTGCGGTTGTTTTAAAATAAAATGGCGAATGGCGAATTCTGCACTAAAGAACTCCGTCATCTGTTGCAGATAACTTAACCCTTGCTCCAGACTCAAGCCTTGGTGAATAGCAATATACTCACAGCAAACTAACGATAACCAGCCTGATAAATCTTCATTCGCATATAAGGCTGATACCGCAGCTTTTGCTCCATCATTTTCTGGTAACGTTGAATGTAAGGCTTGTGCTGCCGCCCTTAAGCGTTGCATTAAAGATAATAATTGCCAGTCACTCTCCCCTTGCTCAATGCAAAATTCAGTGAGCTTTTGCTGAAATATTTGCTGATCAAAAGACAGTTCATAACCTGCGCTTTGCTCGGCAATGCGACTACCTAGCGTGATAATTTTATTTAATGATAGGTTTTCTTTAAATAGTTCAGCCATGGTTACCCTACGTCCTCTACTCATTGAATGATGGTCTTATCTATTGCCTTAGTATAATTCCCAATGCTGACAATTACTGTCAGTAGCTTATACCAGTACTTTTTACGTGGCTAATGGCCTAATACTTGCTGAACTCTAGGGTTACCTTGTTTAGAGCATTAAAGATTCCATGAAACCCGCTAGAGTTATGTTGGTAGATGATACCCCGACCCGATCCGCCATATTAGAGCAAGCATTGCTTGATCAAGGATTAATTGTGGTCTGCCGCTTAGAAAGTGCCCAAGGTTTGATCAAGAATGTAGAAGTACACCAGCCTGATATTATTATTATGGATCTAGAATCTCCTGATCGAGATACCCTAGAAAATATGACTGTGCTCAATCAGCACAATCCTAAGCCTGTCATCATGTTTTCAGATGAAGATGATAGCCAAATTATCGCTCAAGCCGTTCAGGCTGGGGTTAGCGCCTATATTGTCGATGGCTTAAATCCTAGCCGGGTCAAGCCCATTATGGATGTCGCCATCGCTCGCTTCCGAGAATACCAAGCACTTAAGAACGAATTAAAGCAAACACGAGATCAGCTTGCCGACCGAAAAGTCATTGATAAAGCAAAAGGGCTATTAATGAAAACGCGCGGTTTAGACGAAGAGCAGGCTTATCATGCCATGCGCAAAATGGCGATGGATCAAAGCAAACCCATAGTAGATATCGCTCAAAACATTCTATCGGTAATGGAACTACTCGCCCCCTAGTAGTCCATTTACCGCCTAAATTAGCCTATGAGTATCGTATTTGGAGACGCGCATGAATGGTGCGAAAGTTGAGAAAAAAGCACTAAAACTGGGCTACATGCCATTAAGTGACTGTTTACCGTTATTAGTTGCTCAACAGCAAGGATTCTTTGAGCAACAAGGGCTCAAAGTTGAACTGCAGCAAGAAGTTTCTTGGTCTAATATTCGCGATAAAGTGATTGTCGGCCACCTTGATGGTGCTCACATGTTAGCCCCGATGATTTTAGCGAGTAGTATTGGCTTAGGTGGTTTGAAAAAATCGCTCATCACCGCCTTCTCAATGGGTCTAAATGGAAATGCACTAACGGTTTCTAATTCATTGCATCGTGAATTATTCGAGCTTAATACAACTGAGTTTGATCAAGCCTCGACAATGAAACAGTTGATTGAACAACGTAAAGCTCAAAAGCTGCCAGCTTTAGTCTTCGCCACGGTATATCCATACTCTTGCCACAACTTACAATTAAGAGATTGGTTAGCCAGTGCCGACATTGACCCCGATAAAGATATCGACATCGTCATTTTACCTCCCTCGCAGATGGTTGATCATTTAAAATTACAACATATTGATGGCTTCTTTGCGGGAGCACCGTGGAATTCGGTGGCGATTTTACAAGGTCATGGCCATTGCTTAATAACCGGAATGGAGATTTGGCAGAACGCCCCCGAAAAAGTACTCGGGGTGACCCTTGAATGGGCAGAAAAGAATCCTGAATGCCATCACGCAGTAATTCGAGCACTTTACCAAGCCTGCGCTTGGCTAGAACAACATGCCGAGCAAGCATTACCTTTATTACAGAGTCATCTATCTCTTAACTCGCCACTGATCGATCAAGAATGTTTAATTCCTGCCATCACAGGAGAATATATCTTCGATAATAACCAGGAAAAAAGTAAAGCCCCAGGCACCCTCGTTTTTAATCGCTCCATGGCTAACTTTCCTTGGTTATCCCACGGCCAGTTAATTTGTTCACAAATGAAGCGCTGGCATTGGCTACCCCCATCCATCGATAGTGATGAACTGGTTGCGAACTGCTATCGCCCCGATATTTATCGCCAAGCTCTAGCCAGCCAACCGCTTTCGGATGAAATATTACCTGAAAATAACTTCCTGCAGGATCATTTAGCGACGCTTTAATTTAGTATTAAGGCTCCCCCCTCTATTTATAACGCTTATTTTCAAGCTTCTTACGCCCCTTTCGAGGAATAGATGCACACTCTGGTGCATCTATTCATCAGCCGCACTAAAATCGTCATTTATAAAACCAGCGTCACTACTCCTTAATTTAATACTTCTCATCTACTTTCTTCATTTTTAATCAACGCCCTTTTTTGGCTCTCCCCTCACGCTTAGTTGCACAATTTAGCATCACTCATTTTGCACCAATATTTAACAAAATAGACTCTTCTTATATTTTAAATGCACCGCAATTAAACATTCCTATTAATTTTAATAATAATGATATTTTTAAGAATTTTTATAATTTTTTGGCACGCTACTCGCAATATAGTTTTTATCAACTTCAGGCCAACGATGGTTAGAAGGAAATAGAAAAGAACTGCAAAGACGCAAATCAATACTTTATTCAGTAGAGGATAAAGCATTCATTTGCGTTTTTTTTTGCTAAATATTTAAACTTTATAAAACTTAAAATCAAAGACTAAAAGGAAGCATCATGCTTAAAGATAACCGATTTAAAATCCATACGATTCGTCGTTCTATTTTAAAGAGCACCCTTGCAATTGCCGCGGGGGCAGCACTTGCAATATCACCACTCACATCCATCAATGCTTTAGCTAAAGTAGGATATGCCGAAAAAGAAGAGCTTAAATTTGGTTTTATTAAATTAACCGACATGGCGCCCTTAGCCGTTGCTTACGAAAAAGGTTTTTTTGAAGATGAAGGTCTTTATGTAACGTTAGAAGCACAAGCTAACTGGAAAGTACTGCTAGACCGTGTTATCGATGGCCAGTTGGATGGCGCACACATGCTAGCAGGCCAGCCTTTAGGCGCAACCATGGGTTATGGCACTAAGGCCGACATTATTACTGCCTTTAGTATGGATTTAAATGGTAATGCGATTACGGTTTCAAATTCTGTATGGGACCAGATGAAAAAGAACATTCCTCATAAAGATGGCAAGCCTGTTCACCCAATTAAAGCCGATGCACTTAAACCCGTTATCGAAAGCTATAAAGATGATGGCAAGCCATTCAATATGGGGATGGTATTTCCCGTTTCAACGCACAACTATGAGTTACGTTATTGGTTAGCGGCCGGTGGAATTCACCCAGGATATTACGCACCGCATAAAGGTGATACCTCGGGTCAAATTGATGCCGATGCGCTGTTATCAGTAACGCCTCCACCACAAATGCCGGCAACAATGGAAGCCGGAACAATCAATGGTTATTGCGTAGGTGAACCTTGGAATCAACAAGCTGTATTTAAAGGCATTGGTGTTCCTGTTGTAACGGATTATGAAATCTGGAAAAACAATCCAGAAAAAGTATTTGGTGTTAATAAGACATGGGCTGAGAAAAATCCAAATACTCACATCCGTGTTGTAAAAGCGATGATACGTGCCGCGCAGTGGTTAGATGAAAACAACAATGCTAACCGCCCAGAAGCGGTAAAAATATTGTCGAAAAGTAATTATGTTGGCGCGGATTACGACGTCATTGCAAACTCAATGACAGGTACCTTTGAATATGAAAAAGGCGATAAGCGTGAAGTGCCAGATTTCAATGTATTCTTCCGTCATAACGCAACCTTCCCTTACTACTCGGATGCCATTTGGTATCTAACGCAAATGCGTCGCTGGGGCCAGATTTCTGAACCTAAATCCGATGATTGGTATAAAGCGCTAGCGAAAAAAGTGTATCGCCCAGACATTTATGCCATTGCTGCAAAAGAGTTAATTAAAGAAGGGATGGTAAAAGCAAAAGACTTCCCAGAGTTTGCTACCGAGCTGGGTTATCGCGCACCACAGAAGCACTTCATCGATAACATTGTTTATGACGGCACTCAACCTAATGCGTATTTAGAAAAATTCAGCATTGGTTTAAAGGGTAAAGATAAACTTTAAATCGAATCATCATTAATAACATAATAATTAGATCGTCAGCTCTACTAGCATTAGAAAATTCTCTGAAGCTAGTAGAGACTTATTTATAAAGAGAGTGAAGTACGACGAACGTACAAGAGGTTTAGATGACAAGTAAAATTTCTACAAGTTCTTCTCGGGCAATAGATCGAATCGGAATTGCCGACGATGTGATGCCTGCTTGGCTACAGGAAACTATCAAGGCGATTATGCTTCCCGTAGCCGGCATATTATTTTTCCTATTAATTTGGGGAACGGTTGCTCAGAACATTGATACATCACTCGGCAAATTTCCTGGGCCCAGTGAAGCGCTAGAACAATTTCAATCATTAATTACCGAGCATAATAATGAGCGAGAAAAAGAAACCGCTTTTTATCAACGCCAAGAAGATAGAAATGCAGCTCGTTTAGCGCAAGACCCAGACTACCAAGTTAAAATTCGTAGCTACACAGGTAAACCAACTTTTATCGATCAGATTGGAACCAGTTTAATTACAGTGCTCACAGGTTTTATTCTAGCCTCTATCGTTGCGATTCCTTTGGGCATCATGATTGGTTTAAGCAAGAATTTATATGCAGCGACTAACCCTATCATTCAACTATTTAAACCGGTATCGCCACTCGCGTGGTTACCCCTAGTGACGATGGTTGTGAGCGCTGTGTATACCAGTGATGATCCATTATTCGCTAAGTCATTTGTGACTTCAGTGATTACCGTCTTGTTATGCTCCCTTTGGCCAACGGTGATTAATACCGCTGTCGGTACTGCATCCATTAGCCAAGATTTATTGAATGTAAGTAAAGTGCTTCGCCTTAAACCTATGACCCATATTTTTAAGGTCGTGATCCCATCGTCAATTCCAATGGTATTTACAGGGTTACGATTATCCCTCGGTATTGCTTGGATGGTACTGATTGCCGCAGAAATGCTGGCACAAAATCCAGGCCTAGGTAAGTTCGTTTGGGATGAGTTTCAAAACGGCAGCTCCAATTCATTAGGGCGCATCATGGTGGCTGTATTAGTGATCGGTTTAATCGGATTTTTATTAGACCGAGTAATGCTAATGCTACAGCGTATTTTCTCTTGGGATAAACAAGCGGTATTACGTTAATCCAAGCCAAATTATATAGACAGGTAAGTGAGAGTCATCATGAATACGACTAAAAATACAGTAAATCCGATCTTAGAGCTAACCGGAGTAGGAATTGAGTTCCCTACGCCAAAAGGACCATTCAAAGCCTTGACCGACGTCAATTTAAAAATTGCAAAAGGTGAGATGATTTCTCTCATTGGTCACTCTGGCTGTGGCAAATCAACCGTTCTCAATATTGTGGCGGGTTTATTGCAAGCGACAGAAGGTGGTGCGGTTTTAGAAGGTAAAGAAGTGAATGAACCTGGGCCTGAGCGGGCTGTGGTTTTCCAAAATCATTCTCTATTGCCTTGGTTAAGTGCTTATGAAAATGTCGAACTGGCGGTCAAAACCGTGTTTGATAAAAGCAAAAGCAAAGCAGAAATGAAGGAGTGGATTGAACATAACTTGAATCTAGTTCATATGGGGCATGCGATGCATAAGCGCCCAGATGAAATTTCAGGGGGCATGAAGCAACGTGTCGGTATCGCCCGAGCATTGGCCATGGAACCGAAAATTTTATTGATGGACGAGCCGTTTGGGGCCCTGGATGCACTTACCCGAGCGCACTTACAAGATTCAGTGATGGAGATTCAAAAAGAATTAGGCAATACCATCATCATGATTACTCATGATGTAGATGAAGCGGTTTTATTATCGGACCGTATTGTGATGATGACCAATG
>CAJVZR010000033.1 GCA_913019965.1 uncultured Oleispira sp. | reverse complement strand
TCGAAACTCATCCATTAGCTCCTTAAAAACCAAGACTGGATAATAAATCATCAACATCATCTTGACCGCCAACAACACCATCTAAGCTGGTATCAATTTGCGGCCCTTCAGCAATGATTTTCTTATCCTTTTCTTGTGGGGTTTCAGTTTGATCAGATTCACCGTGGGATATACCCGTTATACGATCAACCTCACCTGCCATAGCAATTAAATCAACTAAACGTGTTTCAACTTCTGCAACTAATTTCGTCACCCGCTGAATAACCTGCCCAGTTAAGTCTTGAAAATCTTGAGCCATTAAAATATCGGATAACTGCGAGGATATTTTTTTCGAATTAATCTGAGTCTGTGATAAATAAGCATCAATTTGCTTAGTTAATTCACGAAATTCATTTGGCTTAAGCTCTTTACGTAAAAACTTTTGCCATTGCTCTTGTAATTTGATCGCACCTTCTAAGTTTTCCAAGTTGAGAGGCATGCCCTCTTCAGCCAAATCCATGGTACGATTTGCGGCCTTGTCGGTCATTTCAATAACGTAAGCCAGCTTATCTGAGGCCTGATCAATTCCCGAGTCTTCACTTAACTCATCACCGGATTTTATGTCTTTAATCGCATTATGAAGTCCACGAGTTAACTTACCGATTTCGTCATATAGCGTTCTATCGCGCACTTCGTTGATGTTGTTGACTACGCCAACAACTTTCCCAAGATCTCCACCGTCGATCTTTTGCAACAAGTCTTCAGCAAGTGCTTTCATTTCTTGCTGAAAGGATGGCGCATGAGGATCTAATTGCAGCTCAGCCATGCCAATTCCTTGTTATTAACCTTCAACGCGTTCAAAAATCTTATCGATTTTTTCTTTTAAAACCGCGGCCGTAAATGGTTTGACTACATAACCATTTACACCGGCTTGGGCAGCGGCCACAATTTGGTCGCGCTTAGCTTCCGCGGTCACCATAAGCACAGGTAAGGTTTTCAACTTATCATCGGCACGAACATGCTTCAGTAAGTCAAGACCCGTCATACCAGGCATATTCCAATCGGTAACCAAGAAGTCAAAATCACCACTTTGCAACATAGGCAAAGCTGTTAAACCATCGTCCGCTTCTTGAGTATTGGTAAAGCCCAAGTCACGCAGTAAGTTTTTGACAATACGTCTCATTGTAGAAAAATCATCCACAACAAGTATCTTCATATTCTTGTCCAAAGCGACCTCCGAATGCCAGCTTTCTAAATTTCTAATAACTCCTAACTAGAAGTGTAGTCGTTGATAGAGCTTTAGCCAGAAAGAAAATTAACAGTAATTACAAAGAGTTAGATTGATTAAAGAAATAAAGTAGGGGTGGTCCATTAGACGAATGCTAAATAAACGTAGGATAGCGAATGGATGATTGATTTAATCGAAGATTATGATGAACGTATTTTAAGACCACTCGGTTAAGCGTGAGCGTAAACGCAACGCTGCTTGGCTATGAATTTGACTCACCCTAGACTCGCTAATCCCCAGAACCGCACCAATTTCTTTTAAATTAAGTTCTTCATCGTAATAAAGCGCTAACACTAATTGCTCTCGTTCAGGCAGGGCTTTAATCGCATCTGCGAGTGATGACTGAAAAGCGTCTTTCTCTATCCCTAGAAAAGGACTCGGGCTAGCACCGACCATTTGCTCTTGGCCTTGCTCACCTTTTTCCATCACATCTTCGAAGCTAAAAAGTCGACAGCCCGCTGAGTCTTTTAGATGCGTATGATATTCGTCCACACTCATATCTAAATGTGCTGCGACTTCATGATCATCCGCGTCACGACCCTTGGCCAATTCAACTTCTTTAATGGCTTCACTGATTCGGCGTGAGTTTCTATGCACGGAACGTGGCGCCCAATCTCCTCGACGAATTTCATCTAGCATGGCACCTCGAATTCGAATCCCGGCATAGGTTTCAAAACTCGCGCCCTTACCACCATCGTATTTACGCGCAGCTTCTATCAGCCCAATCATACCTGCCTGAATTAAATCATCCAGCTGCACACTATCGGGTAAACGGCCACGTAAATGATGAGCGATACGCTTTACCAGTAACGCATGCTCACGAACCAGCTCATCAAAATTCGGGCTACTGACTTCATCGTACATAGCACATCCATTCATTACAGGTACTACCCATGGGCCCCTGCTTGAACTAAATTTTCAACAAAGAATTCAAGATGACCTCGCGGCGTAGACGCCAATGGCCAAGCATCGACTTTTTTAGCTAAGCCACGAAATGCCGTAGATGCTTTAGACCTAGGATACGCTTCTACCACAGGTTTTTGTCGTTGCACTGCACGACGCACAGCATCATCTTGAGGAACCGATCCAACATATTGCATTGCAACATCTAAGAAACGATCCGTTACCTTAATTAATTTTGCAAATAAGGCATGACCATCTTGTGGTGAACGCACCATATTCGCAATGACGCGAAAACGGAATATACCGTAGTCACGATTTAATAATTTTATTTGCGCATACGCATCCGTTATTGAGGTCGGTTCATCAGTAACCACAATTAAAACTTCTTGCGCCGCGCGAGCAAAACTCATTACTGCGTCGGATATCCCCGCCGCTGTATCAATTAATAGGACATCGAGCTCATCACCAATGTCACTAAAAGCCTGAATTAATCCGGCATGCTCTTGAGTCGTTAACATCGATAAGTGTTGAGCACCGGAAGTTGCCGGCACAATTTTTACTTTGCCAGGGCCATCGACCATGACTTCACGTAGTGTACATTCTCCACGCAAGACATTTTCAATGGTTTTATTCGGACGAATACCAAGCAATACATCAATATTTGCCAAACCAAGGTCGGCATCAAGAATCACAACTCGACGCCCTAGCTCAGATAACGAACAAGCCAGATTCACACTGACATTGCTCTTACCAACACCGCCTTTACCACCGGCGACTGCAATTACTTGTACTGGGTGCTGAGCCATGCTTACACTCCGTGTTGCATAAAATTATTATTCATTGCCGAACTCACTTCTGATGTCTGCCAGCGAGCTTGCGCCATGCGCGCCATTTGCTCAGCTAATCGCACCATTTTCTCCGCATTAGGAAAATGAATGTCGTCTGGAATATGGGGACCATCCGTTACCATGTGAATCGGCAGTCGAGTGACCGAAGCAATACTCATCGCTTGGCCTAAACTAAAGCACTCATCTAACTTGGTAAAAATACAGCCATCAATACCCGCTGGTTTAAAATGTTCAAAATTCTCTTGTAAACAACGAGCCTGACTCGTCAGTGGCAGTGCTAATAAAGTACTCACTCTATTTCCTGCCCCTTTAAGCATAGACAATTGCACAGAAAAATGTGGATCTTGACTGGCTAAACCTGCGGTATCGATAAGAATAAATTTCTTATCCGCCAATTGATCCAATAAAGCGGTTAAATCACCGTTAGGTTCTAATACCAATAATGGGATTTCCATAATTCTGGCAAAGGCTTTTAACTGGTCGTGGGCCGCAATGCGATAATTATCCATGGTGATTAACGCAACATCTTCGCTGCCATGGTTAATCACATATTGCGCCGCCAATTTACCAATAGTGGTTGATTTACCTGCTCCGGTTGGGCCCACAAAAGCAAAACAACCACCGGTTTGTAACATGTTATTTTCCGCTAACGGAATGTCTTCAGCGATAAAGCGCAAACATTGCGCCCAGCCTTTTTCAATATCGTCGTCATCCTCTGGAAGAGCACTAACCAGCTTATCGGCCCAAGAAGGATCAATGCCTAAATCTTGGCAGCGCTGCCAAATCTGAGCTTGCTGCCAGCTCAGCGGGCGATTTGGATTCCAGGCATTACCTTGCTGGCTAACCAACCAATTTTTTAAGTCTTTTAGCTCATCTGAAACTTGAGTCAAAAAAGGCTCGGCTTCAGCGCTGTTCATAGTCGATGTTTGCTGATTGATGCTTTGCTTTAACTCTTCTTCCCCATTCATTACTGCTTCAAGCGCCGCAGACTGTGCAATGGTGCCTTCTTTGATGCCCATCAAGGCTTCTTTCAATGCCGCGGTAGAAGAGACATCCGTGCGCTCGAGCATCGCTTGAGTCGGCTGCTCTTGACGAATTTTACCCGTTGCCTGTTTCGCTTGTTCTAATTCTTGCTGCAGGGTTAATTGACGATCAATTTCAGCTTGCTGCTGCTCATTGGCAACCTCTTGATAATCAAGAGCGGCGATGACTTCAACACCTTTACCCAAACGCTTATTAGAAAGGATAACGGCATCGGGGCCTAATTCATCTGAAACCATACGCAGGGCTTGCTGCATATTTTTAGCGGTGAATCGTTTAGCTTTCATTTATTGAGCCCCCACCGTAGCAACAATGGTAATGGTTTTGTTGTCTGGAATTTCTTGATACGACAAGACACTTAAGTGCTCGATGGTATTACGCACGAAACGAGAGATCACCGGACGCAACTGACTCGATACCACCAGTACGGCTGCTCGGCCTGCATTCTCTTGATCTTGCGTCGCATTCATCAATGAACGCTGAATGGCATCAGCCATACTCGGTTCAATTACTAACGTATCCATATTTCCTGTCTGTTGTGCACTCTGTTGTACAGTCTTAAGCAACAACTGTTCCAGAGCAGGGTCTAATGTCATTACATTCAGCTCATCCGCGGTACCAAAGATGTTCTGGACGATTAAGCGCGCGAGGCCAGTTCGGGCAGCCCCGGTTAAAGCGGCAATTTCTTGACTACGAGGAGACATGTTCGCCAGAGATTCGGCAATTGTTCTCATATCACGCACCGGTACATCTTCGCGTAATAAGGTTTGCAAGACTGAGAGTAACTGACTGATAGAAACTGTATTCGGTACGAGCTCTTCAGCCAGTTTAGGCGAAGACTCATTGAGTATATCCAGCATCTTCTGCACATCTTCATGACCAATCAGCTCATGAGCATGCTTATGAAGTAATTGGTTTAAGTGCGTCGCGACCACCGTACTGGCATCAACAACGGTATATCCTAGTGTCTGAGCTTTATCTTTTTGAGTACTATCAATCCACAAGGCTTCTAAGCCAAATGCAGGATCAAGAGTCTCAACCCCTTCAATCTTGCCAAATACCTGCCCAGGGTTAATCGCCATATCGCGTTCAGGGTAGATTTCAGCCTCAGCGAGAGTGACCCCCATTAGAGTAATACGATATTGACTGGGCATAAGATCTAGATTGTCGCGAATATGCACCGATGGCATTAGGAAGCCAATATCTTGGGATAGCTTTTTCCGTACCCCTTTAATTCGCGCTAATAGCTGCCCCCCTTGATTCTTATCAACCAAAGGAATTAAACGATAGCCAACCTCTAACCCTACTCGATCAACCGCCTCTACATCATCCCAACCCAGTTCTTTCACTTCTTGTTCCGGTAACGCTTCACCCGGTAATGGAGGCATTCCAGTATCCGACATCGCAACCCCAGTAGAGCTGCTTGCCTTAGTTTTGGCCGCAGCCGAACCTCCTTTAACCGGCTTACCATCAACAAAAACTCCCCCTTCATTGCGCCAATGAATGAAATAAGCGCCACTACCCGCTAATAAGGCTGCTCCCAAAAATACCAAGTGCGGCATATCAGGAATAATGCCCATGCAAAATAGTACGATCGCCGTAATCGCTAGCGCCCGAGGAGAGCTGAATATTTGACCAATGATTTGGTCCCCAACATCTTTTGCATCGGCGTTGCGGGTAACCATAATGGCCGTTGCGGTGGATAATAATAACGATGGAATTTGTGCGACGAGGCCATCACCAATAGCAAGAATGGTATATTTCTGCACAGCGTCAGCAAATAACAAATCATGCTGGCCCATACCAATAGCAAAGCCACCGACGACATTAATCACTAGGATTAAAATCCCCGCGATCGCATCACCTTTTACGAATTTACTGGCACCATCCATTGAACCGTAAAAATCCGCTTCGGCGGCGATTTCAGCCCGCCGAGCTTTTGCTTGCTCTGCATCCATCAAGCCAGCGTTCAAATCCGCATCAATGGCCATTTGCTTACCCGGCATAGCATCCAAGGTAAAGCGAGCACTTACTTCTGCAACTCGACCCGCACCCTTTGTTACTACAACGAAGTTGATGATCATTAAGATAGTAAAAACCACCAAACCAACGGCGTAGTTACCACCAATAAGCACTTCACCAAAAGCCTCAATCACTTTCCCTGCGGCATCCCCTCCTTCATGGCCTTCCAATAAAACAACACGAGTAGAAGCAACGTTGAGAGCCAAACGTAATAAAGTAGCGATTAATAAAATACTAGGGAATACAGCAAAATCTAACGGTTTAATGGCATAAACGCAGATTAAAAGTACAACAATGGAGATCGCAATATTAAAGGTAAAAAATGTATCCAATAGAAATGGCGGCAGTGGCAACGTCATCATGCCCAACAAGATCACCAGCATTAACGGAATGCCGAGATTGCCGGTCATTAGAGAAATAGCATTATCTCTAACCTGCTGAATAATTTGTCCGCGATCTAACGTGGCCATATACACCCTAATGCAAAAAAATTGACGTTAATCAGTCTATTTGCAAAAAGGATGCACACTTTTAATAATTACAGAATTATTTCTATTCAGCATTCGCCGCAACACGCAGATCCGCTGGAATTGGCATGTCAGGGCGACGCTCAGGTTTAGGTCCTTGCCCCTTAGCATGCTGATCTACCTGGAAGATATAGGCTAGAACTTGAGCGACCGCGGTATAGAGACCTTCCGGAATTTCATCATCAATACGGGTATGGGTATAAATAGCTCGCGCTAAAGGAGGCGCTTCCATTTGTGGCACGTTATTCTCTTTCGCTATCTCTCGAATCTTCAACGCCGTTTCTTCTATTCCTTTCGCAACGACAATCGGGGCTCCCGCTCCGCCAGTATATTTCAATGCCACCGCATAATGCGTCGGGTTCGTAATTACAACATCGGCGTCGGGTACGGCCCCCATCATTCGACGCTGTGCAGCTTCTCTTTGCAGCTGACGAATACGCCCTTTCACTTCAGGCTTACCTTCAGTATCTTTAAATTCATCCTTAACTTCTTGCAACGACATACGCAGTTTTTTGGTGTGACTGTAAATTTGCCAGGGCACATCCACCATGGCAATAATTAACGTCGAAGCACACAGGATCACCGCCGCCCATAAAACAATTTCCGCAGATCGTTTAATCGCAGGGCGTACTGGGGCGCTCTGCAAATCCATTGCATCTTGAAAATAATACTCAATAACAAAATACGCCACGGTACCTACCACTAATACCTTGGCCCAGGCTTTAAAGAGTTCAACTAATGAATTAGCCGAAAACATGCGTTTAATACCGGCTAATGGGCTTAACCGTGACATTTTGGGGGCCAGGGCTTTGGTACTGAATAACCAGCCACCGACACCTAAAGGAGATAAAAAGGCGGCAAATAAAACCAGTCCAAGCCAAGGGGCCAGTGCCGCCATGGCCTCCCACATCGATTCAGACATGTGCTTAAACATAGTACTGGTATCAAATAAAGCTTCACGCTGAACATCGAGATTGTAGCGAGCAATGTTATAAATTTTATCACTCATATAATTGCCAAAAGCAACCAAACCCAAAGCACCAAATAATAAAATGGCGGTAGTATTCAATTCTTTCGAGCGAGCGGTTTGTCCATCATCTTTCGATTTCTGTAACCTTCGCTCGGTGGGTTCCTCGGTTTTTTCTTGACTACTATCTTCTTCAGCCATGATCTACTCCAACAGCTAAAAATTCATTAAGTAGCTCGAATTAACGAACGTAAAAATTCAAATAGAGTTTCCAATAAACCATGAAAACTTTCTCCAAGTTGTCCAATCGTTAACCAAATAATAGCTAACCCCACCAGCATAGTGACAGGAAAACCTAGGGCAAAAATATTCAATTGCGGTGCCGCTCGGGTCATCACACCAAACGCAAAGTTAACGATTAATAATGAGGTTAATGCCGGTAAAGCAATGATTAAAGCGGACGCAAACATCCAACCTCCCCAGCGCACCATACGACCATAATCTTCTGCGAGCCAAGCCCCTCCACCAATGGGCATGGTTCGAAAACTATCAATGACCACCTCGAGCAAAATCAAATGACCATTGAGCGCTAAAAAAGTTAAGCTGACTAAAAATAAAAACCATTGACTGACCACTACAACAGAGACCCCTTGGGCAGGATCGACGGTCGTCGCGATGCCTAAACCAGTTTGCATTGCGATCAATTGACCCGCGAGTACAAAGACTTGAGTTACGATTTCAACCATAAAGCCTAAGACTATACCGATCAGCATTTGCTGAAAGATAATAATAAATGAAGCCAACGACATCGGATCAACGTTAGGAACTGGGGGTAATAGAGGTGCAATAATTAACGTAATCGATACCGCCAATAATATGCGGATCTGTCGTGGTACCAGTTTACTACCTAATAATGGCATCACTCCTAAACAGCCCGCTATCCGTGCAAATGGATAAAAGTATTGGCTGATCCAGCCATTTAAATCGAGGGCGGTAAATTCCAACATATTCCGAATGGCCCTCAACCGACCAAGAAAGGAATATTGGTATAGATACCCGTGGTAAATTCAATCACCTTGTTCACAGCCCAAGGGCCAAAAAAGATTAAACTTAATAAGGTAACAATCAGACGAGGTAAAAAACTCAATGTTTGTTCGTTAATTTGTGTGGCCGCTTGGAAAGTCGCTACCACCAAACCAATAATCAGGCTCGGAATAACCATTACAAATACGATAGTAACAATGATAAACAGCGCTTGAGAAAACAAGTCGCCAATTTGATCTACGCCCATCTTGCCTCCTTTTCTTTACGCTTCATCATTATGTGCGCCGTCATATGGTGCCGAAACTGTTGGCGAGCGTTCCCATCACCAGCGCCCAACCATCAATTAAAACAAACAACATAATTTTAAAAGGCAGTGAGATAATAATCGGCGATAACATCATCATACCCATCGCCATCAAGATACTGGCAACCACGAGATCAATAATTAGAAAGGGAATAAACAATAAAAAACCAATTTGGAACGCCGTTTTTAATTCACTGGTGACAAAAGCAGGAATTAAGATATGCAAAGGGGTTTCATCCGGGCTCAATAAATCTTTTCTTCCCGAAATCCTAACGAATAAATTCAAATCCGTCTCACGAGTCTGCGCCAACATAAACTCTTTCATCGGCTCGGTAGCTCGCTCTAAAGCTTCCAGGGGTTTAATGGTTTCATTTAAATACGGCTGAATCGCTACTTCATTTACTTTTTCAAATACCGGCATCATAATGAACGCCGTCAAGAAAAGTGACATCCCCAGTACAACCTGGTTGGAAGGTGTTTGCTGTAGACCCAGTGCCTGCCGCAGAATCGCGAGCACCACAATAATACGGGTAAATGCGGTCATCATCATGATAATGGCCGGTAACAAACTCAATAACGTCATTAACGCGAGAATTTGTATCGTTACTGTATATTCACCCCCAGTATCGGTTTGCTGAAAAGTAACCGCAGGAATACCTAGAGCATTAATATCAGCAAAACTAAATAAGGGAAATACGAATAGAATAATTGCGCTGAAGAGTCTCATGCTTTAGTCAGCGCCTTTTTCAATAACGTCTGGAAAATAGGTGTTTGTTGATCAACATCCGCTTGAGAAATAGGTTCATCTAATACTAATAAGGTCTGAATGGATTGCGCTGTGATACCAATGAGTAATTGTTGCTCACCGACTTGAATTAAAGCTATTTTCTCTTTTAAGCCAAGAGATACCGTCGCTAATGTTTTAATCGCCTGAGTATTATTGCTGGAAATAGACTGACCTGAACCATTTAGACCTTGTAATCGTTTTGCCCAATAGGCTAAAAAAAATATTAAGGCGATCATCCCAATTAAAACGAAAACGACTCGGCCAATTGAGGAGACAGGATCCGTTGCCATTGGTTCTTCGGCATGAAGCCAAGCTGGGAATAGCCAAAGAACCAGACAAACTATCGGTAAACATTTTTCTTTAGCGTAAACGCTGAATTCTTTCACTCTGACTCACCACATCCGTTAAGCGAATACCAAATTTATCATTGACCATAACCACTTCGCCATGAGCAATCAAGGTACCATTAACTAATACATCCAGCGGCTCTCCGGCAAGTCGATCTAGCTCCACAACTGAACCCTGGTTCAACTGTAATAGATTACGAATTGGAATTTCCGTGCGCCCAACTTCCATTGAGATCGATACCGGAATATCTAAGATCACATCCAGTTCCGGAGCAAGGTCGCCATTAGGCTTACTATCATCCGTTAGCGGATCCAGCTTGGCTTGCTGTACAGTATCCGTTTCTTCAGCCATCGCGTCAGCCCACTCGTCGCCGACGTTACCAGCTTCTTCTGCCGTTGGGTCTTCCGCCATCGCCGCAGCCCACTCATCCGCGACCGCTTCGTCTTCACCTGCGCCTTCACCCGCAGCCTCTTCAACACCCGAGGCAACATCGGCCGCTAAGCCATCAATATCAATGTCATTAGGATTACTATTCTCTTCCGCACCGGTCTCGGCTTCATTTTTGTTCTCATTCTCATCTTGAGAGTCATCGCTCATAACATCCCCCTAATAGCCCATTAACGGCGTCTATGATTAATTTGTTCAACTATTTTAACCGCCAAATTTTCATCTGAAACACCCATTTTCCCGCGAAACATAGGAATACCCTGAGCCTCTAAGGTAAAATGTTCTGGCATATCAACGGGAATAATATCCCCTTCTTTTAGCTCCGAAACTTCTCGCAATGAGAGTTCTTTTTCAACCACAGTACCGTGTACGGCAACCTTGGCATTTAAAATATCTTCTCTTAACGATTGCAACCAACGATCATCCACATCGTCCACATCACTTTGCATACCCGCATCTAATGTTTCTCGAATCGGTTCAATCATCGAATAAGGCACGGTGATATGCATATCACCCCCACCACCATCCAATTCAATATGAAATGTACTCACTACCACAACTTCACTTGGACTTACAATATTGGCCATCGCCGGGTTAACTTCTGATCCAACATATTCGAATTCAGCATCCAGTATGGTATGCCAAGCTTCTTTATAATCTTTAAATACTTGTGCAAGAACCAGCTGAATGACTCGAATCTCAGTCGGAGTAAATTCACGCCCTTCAATCTTGGCATGGCGACCATCACCACCAAAAAAGTTATCTACCAATTTAAAGACTAACTTGGCATCTAGAATAAATAATGAAGTGCCGCGTAAAGGGCGAATTTTTACTAAATTTAAACTGGTAGGAACATAGAGGGTATGAACATATTCACCAAACTTCATAATCTGAACACCACCCGATGCAACATCAGCACTGCGGCGTAAAAAATTAAACATACTAATACGGGTATAACGCGCAAAACGTTCGTTGATCATTTCCAGCGTGGGCATCCGACCACGAACAATGCGGTCATTACTGGTAATGTCATAAGCCTTAACGCCCGCAGCATCGATGTCTGACTCGGGCTCTACATCACCGTCATCAACACCGTGTAATAGGGCATCAATCTCGTCTTGGCTTAATAAATCTTGCACGCTAATCGCCTTATTGCATTACAAAGTCGGTGAATAACACAGCTTCAATACCTTCGACATCAGCCTCACTTTTTAATACGGTAACTAGCTGATCCTGTAGCATTGTTTTAAGTGCGTTACGACCTTCTGGAGTTCTTAAAGCCTTAAAGTCTTGATCGGATAATATCCTAACGATTTCATTTCTTATCATTGGATTATGAAGTTCAATCGCATCAACAACCCCTTGAGACCGAGTCATAATTTCGATACTAGCCTGAAGAAAGCGCTGACGCGTTCCAACATTAAAATTAACAATAAACCGAGGCTTCAACTTTATATACTGAGCAGGAATAGCAATCTCTTCTACGACTTCAGCCACTTCTTCTGCAGAAGAATCATCTGAACTCTCATCGCTGCCTGACATTAAAAATATGGTGGCTCCCACTGCAATCGCAATAATTAAAATTACCGCCACGATGATAATAATGAGTTTCTTTTTGCTACCACCGCCTTCTCCTTCTTCTGGATTAGCTTGGTCTAGTTTTAAATCCTGCTCTGCAGCCATAACGTCATTTCTCCGATAGACATAGTCAAATTTGCAATACGCATGCCAGCTTTTAGTGTCAAAAAAAACTCACATCGCCTACAGGGTCGCTATTTTCTAATAAACTCCCCTATAGACAGCTTAGACAAGCTATTACCGACTCACCTAAACAAAGGTATCTAATAAGTTATTATTTTTCGGCAGGCTGATATCCACCTTAATTTCCTCTCCTTCCATGCCTAAGGTGTCAGAATTTTGCTGTTCACTACCTGACTGCTGATCTCCCTGCTGTGCTTGCTGTTGATTTGCTCCTGTTTGAACATCAAACTCCGACAGTTCTAACCCTTGCCCCGCCAACATTTCACGTAACCTATGCGCGCTACTTTCCAATGCTTCTTTTACTTGAGGATTTTGGACTTGCACTTGGACTTGAGTCTGTTGGTCATCCTTAACCTGTAGCTTTAACTCTAGGCTACCTAATTCTGGAGGGTCCAAGTGAATCGTAACTTGTTTAACATCCTTCGCAGCATTCATGGTAATGCGTTCTGCCAAGGCATCACCCCAAGCTTGCTGGCCTTTAGTAAGCTTTAACGTTTGCTCATCTTGCTTACGCTCAGAAGACATCAACTTAGTCTCTACACCCTCTTGCTCAATCTCTTCTATATCGGCGAGTTCCTCTAAAGAGTTTATCGTCGGGTCTTCATTCATCGATACAGCTAATGGTGCGGCCTCCATCACAGGCACGGTTTGAGCCGATGGCCCTTGAGCTAAAGTTGGTGCTAATGCATTTCTTTCAGGGGATAGCATTTTGTTCGTCGTAGTACCCTCCGCTCCTAAAAAACGATCGCGGGTTAATATTAATTCATCACTACCTTCCCCTGAATCGAGCCCAAGATCATTCACCGTCGAATTAGAGATTGCCCCGGCTGCTTTAGCTAAAGGATCAGACACTTTTTTTAATGCCGCATTATTTATCGCTGTATTATTCAACCCAGAATTATTAAATGCAGAATTAGTCGCAGGACTCATCCCAGAGCTAGCGATTGGATGCTGGGCTGAATTGGCGGATGTCGTCGCGGGAAGCAGACCTGTGACTAAAGATTGGGCATGAAAACCTTGCTGACGCAATAAGTCATCTACCTCAGTTGAATTCTCTTGAAGACGATCTACAACATCCACATTTTGTGTGAGCGCTTCATCCTGCTCAATCCCAGCTTGAGATAAGCCCCCCCCTTTCGGACCTCGCGGCTGATTCAGTATTGTTTCTTCTGTAGGCGGCAAAGGTTCACCTATTGGCGGCAATAGATCTTCCCCAGAGTTCTCAAGACCAGCCAGAGCCTTATCCACTGTGGCAGGCTGGATTAAACCCAAACCCACCTCAGATAATGAATCTGTTGTATCCGATAGCCCTCGTTTTGACAGTGGATCTTCTGGCATATAATCAGCCAATACCCCTTCAAAGCCTAGACCATGGGCGTGATCGCCCTTGCCTAAGTCAGAATTTAGAGTAGCCAGTGGATTATCTTTCGCTAGCCCTAAGCTCATAAAGAGCTGTGTCAGGCCATGTTGATTTGGTTGGGTTTCCATAGCACCTCCCATTAATATTAATGGGATAACAGCAAAGGTTAGGCCAACTCAATTCTTGAATAGTGATTTAAGCGATAAGAGACAATAAAATAGATTTTACTGCCTGGTATTCAATATCAATTTGGTTAATCAAATCATCAGAACCATCTATAATTCCGTCTCGAGATCTTTCTTCTATTTTGAAACACAACTCTGCAAGGGGCAAAGCCGAAAGATTACCCGAGGCACCTTTAAAGCTGTGTGAAAGCTCTCTAAGCTGCATCGTATCTTGATCTTCGAAAGCTTTTCGTAAAGCAGATAAGCGAGGGTCAGAATCTGCAATATAGACTTGTACCAACTCTGGAAATTCATCTTCCATGATTTCTTCAAGCATCGTTAATGCTTCAATATCAAAATGAGATGCTTTGTCCACACCTACCCCCTTTAATTATTATTTAGCTGCTTTCTGAGGCCAGTGTATCTCTGCTCTCACTTTATTACCACACCCCAGATATTCTAATGAGTGGCAGAGTGAGAAGATTAGCGGAATACCACGGCCACTGAATTTATTTTTAACTTGAGTTTGATCCTTTTTAAACGTAGTTGGGAAATCAAAGCCAGAGCCACTATCTTCAATGGTTAAAGTAAAAATTCCCGAACTGCCGTTTTCAGAACTGTGTACCATACTCACTTTGACATAGCCATCAGCTAGCTCATCCAATCTCTGTTGTCGTAACTGGTAATATTCAGCAAAACCACTAGGGGTTGATTTCAACTGCGAGTCTAAGCGTAAAACCCCATGCTCGAATGCATTAGAGAATAGCTCCGCTACAACCGTAAATAACTGGCCGCCCATACTCCTTAATGCCGGAACCTCCATCATAATATGCATTAATAATGGCAGAGGATTAAAGTGCTTCAGAGAATCAACCCCTAATTCATAATCCAACTTCCAATCACTGGGCCCTTTAATCGTTCCTTGCTGCATATTGAGGCTAGAAAGATCGAGATCACTCTCCTCAATCATCATCAATTCGATTAGTGTAGTATCATCATCTCGCTCGGATTCACCGACAAAAGCCCCGACGTTTGTTTGTACCGCTTCAAATAAGTCATCTGGCTTTAGGTTTTGTTTAAAAATCCCTTGCAATCGATCTTCACCAAACATGTCCCCCTTCTCATTACGCGCCTCGACAATACCGTCAGACCACATGAATAGTCGATCACCATCTTCCATGCTATGTTCAGTCATTTCATCATCAAACTGCTCACTACTAAGAACACCTAAAGGCAGATGATGAGAGCGAAGAGACTTTAAGGTTTTACCTTTATCACTGATCAAATAACAATCAGGCACCCCCCCCATCCACATGCTGATATTACGTTTAGTAAAACTGAGATCGACGACCGCTGCACAGCAGAAGAAACCGACTGGTAAAATACTTTTTAACTTTAAATTAATTTCTCGCAGAATATCGCGCAGGGCAAAACCTTTGGCTGTCATACCATAAAAGATCTCAGCCATTGGCATCGCACCAATGGCGGCGGGCAAACCATGTCCGGTAAAGTCACCTAAAAAGACATGCATACCACCCGAAGGTTTACGAGCGGCTAATAAAACATCACCATTAAACACCGCTAATGGCGATAACATATATTTTATATTGGAGGCATCTAGACAGCCAGAGTGGGCCACATTATCGAAAACCGCTTTTGCGACATGCTGTTCATGCAGCATGTGCTGGTTATTTTCGACAATGGTATCGCGTTGTTTTTGCAGTGTTGCATGCATATTGCGCATACGGACGAAGGCATCAATTTTCGCTTTAAGAATGATATGATTATAAGGTTTGGTTAAAAAATCATCACCACCAGCCTCTAAACAATCTGCAAGGCTTTGAGCATCGACTAGGGAAGTTAAAAAGATAATGGGGACTAAGTCTTCCCCTGCAATACGCTTAATCTCTTTCGCGGCTTCCTTACCGTTTAACTCAGGCATCAATACATCCATAAGGATGATATCTGGAGTTTCTTTTACATAACAATCAATCGCATGCTTTCCATTCTCAGCTTCAATAACCTCATGCCCTTGTTTACTGATTATTTTAGATAATAGTAAACGGTCTGAAGCATTATCATCAGCAATCAAAATTTTCATACGACTCACCCGATTAATTATTATTGAATCGTAAAGAGTTGTTCAAAATTTGAGATTGTCAGTATTTTTTTAACATCATCATTACAGCGTGTAATAGTGATATTAGCGTTATCGCCTCCGGCATGATCTCGCAACAATAGCAACATACCCAGAGCCGAACTATCTAAATAAGAGGTATTACCCAGATCAACAATATAATTATTGATATCGGTTGAAATCCCTTCATAAGCATCGCGAAATTCTTGATGCGCACTAAAGTCAAAACGGCCATCAACTTTAATGGTTAATTCTTTTCCACTTGTATCTACATTAGATTGAACACCCATTCGTGTTTCTCCTTAACTTACAATCATGCCCATTACTTTTACCTTAGCCTATATTTAGATTAAGGATAATGTTTTCTTTATCATTTCTTTAATGCTGCATTCAACATTTTTGCCGGTATATTCTGCAGTGGCAATACTTCATCTACTGCCCCCATATTAAAGGCCGCTTGTGGCATGCCCCACACCACAGACGTTGCCTCATCCTGGGCATAAGTAATCGCTCCAGCTTGTTTAAGCTTTAACATACCACCTGCCCCATCTGCCCCCATACCGGTTAACATTACCGCAACAACCTTTGATCCATAAGCTTGCAAAATAGATTCAAACATCACATCAACCGCTGGCCGATGACGATTAATTTTTTCTGTTTGAATAATATGGCAAACCATTTTAGTCCCTGATTTGGCAATCGTCAGATGAAAATCTCCTGGGGCAATATACACACAGCCTGGACGAATAATCATGCCTTCTTGCGCTTCAAAAACTTCCATCGCTAGGGATCGATTGAGTCTATCGGCAAATGAGGTGCTAAAAACTTTAGGGATATGCTGAGTAATTAATATGGGCGGACAATTAGCAGAGACATTAGTCAACAGTTCTTTAATCGCTTCAGTCCCCCCTGTAGAGGAACCTACTGCGATAACTCGTTGAAAACTGCTGTTTTTATGGACGTCTGTTGGGGCTGCTTTATGATGTTCAAAAGGCCTTACTCTGGCCGTTGAAGCCATCCGAACTTTATCAACCAAATCATCAGCAAAAATTCGCAATTTCGTTTCTGTTTTAGCTTTAGGCTTGCAGATATAATCTACCGCGCCTAATTCTAGAGCTTCTAATGTTTCCGGAGCGCCTCTATCTGTTAATGTTGACACCATAATGACGGGCATCGGACGCAAACGCATTAGGTTTTGCAAAAATTGCAGCCCTGTCATTTTGGGCATTTCAATATCAAGGGTTAATACATCAGGTGACAGCTGTTTTATTTTTTCACGAGCAATAAAGGGATCGGCAGCTGTACCCACGACCTCGATATCGTCTCGCCCGCTCAAAATCTCGGTAAGCATCTGCCGAATTAAAGCAGAATCATCAATCACTAATACTCGAATTTTAGCCATTATTTAACCCTAAAACAATTCGATATTTTTAGTATCTGGTTTAGATTTATCATCCACCGATACATGTTTTTCGTACTCAGTTTCACGACGAATAATCGTATCATTTTTAACATTTTTGATTCGTCTAACTTTAACATTACCGGTATCAGGAAAATATAATACCTTACGCGCGTAAATATCCCCGACATCACTCGCTTCAATTATTAATTTTTCTTCGGCAAGGTATTGGTAAACAAACAAAATGTTCTTTTGTCCAATATCGGTCATTTCAGCCATCATCTGGCCACCACCAAAGACTTTCACTTCGAAATTTTTCTTTTCACCACCACGCTTCAAGATAGCATTAATCAAATATTCCATTGCCCAGTTGCCATAACGAGATGCCGAAGTGGCTGGGTTATTCCCCCAGCTCTCGCTAGAGAACTCACTATTTTGCGGTAGCATGAAATGATTCATCCCGCCTATTCCCTTATTTTTATCGCGAATACACACCGAAATACAAGAGCCTAATACGGTGGATATCATTTCACCATGAGTGGAAACATAGAGTTCACCAGGTAAAATTTTTGCCGCCCAAACTTGGTGAACCTTATCCCAATAACGATTAATATGTTCATATTCATTACTGAGTGGCGGCTGCTTAGGGTAGTTTAAATTATTCGGTAACGCGGCCATTAGCGAATTTTCCTATAGATTGTATTACCGAGATTTTCAAATCGATCACAAATTCCATTTAAATTTTCCGAGTGGCCAATAAATAAATAACCACCTACCGCAAGCATGTCTGCATAGCGATTAAAGAGAATTTTCTGTGTTGGCTTATCAAAATAGATCACTACATTACGGCAAAAAATAAAATCAAAAGGCCCTTTCATAGGCCACTTCTCTAACAAATTAAGACGTTTAAAGTGAATATATTTTGCAGCTTTCTCCTTAACTCGTACTTCTTTATTGCCACTGCTGCGCTGGAAATAATTTTTTATTGTAGATTCTTCTAAGCCATCGATATCGCTCGTCGAATACACCGCCGCTCTCGCTTTTGCTAGCACATCAGAATCTAGATCCGTGGCTAATATTTTGACATCCCAATCAGCTGGTACACCAAATTTATTCAGCGTCATTGCAATCGAATAGGGCTCTTGACCGGAAGAGCAACCCGCTGACCAAATTCGTATACGTTTCTGCGCACTATTTTTTCGCTTTACTTCCGACAGTACTTTTTCCTGAAGGTAATCAAAATGATGGTTCTCACGAAAAAAAGACGTTAAGTTAGTCGTAATAACATTGATAAAGCTCGACAGCTCTTGCTGAGGGTTACTTTCTAGAAAATCGAGATAATTGCAAAAGCTATCTAAGTTTAATTTTCGTACTCGCCGGGCTATACGGCCATATACCATGTCACGTTTATGTTCACCTAAAACGATGCCAGTATATTGCCCCGCAAGCCCAGCGATGCGTTTGAAATCCTTATCCGTCATAGGAAATTCCTTTTCCCTATAATTCACAGCTGCTTTACTGCTGGGCATATTCAATCCTTAAAACTCTTGCCATTCATCATCGGACGAATCGCTCATCGACGCACCATGATTCTGAGGCGCAGCCGATGGAGGTGCCATAAGTTCAGGGCTCGGGCTATTCACATACCCCCCCATCATTGAGGCCGAGTTACTCAGAGTGAAGAAATCCATAAGATTCATCATGCCACGAGACTGTTCTGCCATCGCCTCACCTGCCGCCGTTGCTTCTTCAACCAAGGCCGCATTTTGCTGGGTCATCTCATCCATTTGAGCAATCGCACTATTGACCTGTTCGATTCCCGAAGACTGCTCTTGCGCAGCAACGCTGATTTCTTCAATCATATCCGTCACTCGCTTCACAGAAGAGACAATATCTTCTAGCGTCTTACCGGATTCATTCACTAGGTTCGTTCCCGCATTTACTTTTTCTACACTGTCACGGATCAGGTCTTTAATTTCTTTCGCTGCGCCCGCTGAGCGCTGTGCAAGATTTCGAACTTCCCCTGCCACAACCGCAAACCCTCGGCCTTGCTCACCGGCTCTTGCAGCTTCAACTGCAGCATTCAAGGCTAATAAATTGGTTTGGAAAGCAATCTCATCAATCACACCAATAATGTCGGCAATTTTATTGCTGGCCTGATTGATTTCATCCATAGCCGTCACGGCACGACTCACCACTTCACCACCCTGGGCAGCCTGCTTACTCGCTGACGCTGCTAGCTCATTCGCATGAGTGGAATTCTCACTGGTTTGCTTAACCGCACTGGTCATTTCTTCCATGCTCGAAGCAGTCTCTTCAAGATTCGATGCCTGGGACTCAGTACGTTGACTCAAATCAGAGTTACCTTGAGCAATTTCATTAGCCCCAGTAGAAACCGTAGATGCCGACTCACGGATATTGGTAATAATTTCCGTAAGCTTTGCAACTGTTGCATTAGAATCTTGTTTTAGCTTACCAAATGAACCTTGATAATCGGCGGTAATAGTTTCAGTTAAACGACCATGGGCTAGAGCATCTAAAACTCGCGCCGTATCGTTCACAACATCATCTGCGATTCCCACAAGATTATTCAAGCCGTTGGCAAGGCTTAAGAAGAATCCATCTTTATTACCCGTTTCTAAACGCTGCGATAGATCACCATTAGCAGCGGCTTGCACCAAACCATCCACTTCTTTTTCAACCGCAACTTCATCGGTACGGTCCATCCACTCTACAACGGCACCTAAGCGTTCACCCTGTTCATTCTCAATCGGGTTAGCTATTAAGCCAAAGGTACGCCCGCCAACCATAATCTCTGCTTTATAAGTACCACGCATATTGGCAACGAGATTACGCTGGTGCGATGGATTTTTATGGAACACATCTATGTTTTGTCCCACCAGATTATTGGCATCAAAATTCGGTAAATCCTTGCGAATATCACCCTGAGCATTACTCATCATTCCTTGCACCGCGGCATTCATATAGATGATATTGAAATCATTATCCGCAATCATGGTATTACCCGATACCGAATCTAAGGCCTGTTTCACTCGAGCATTGGTATCAGAAACAACTTTATCTTTAGCCTCTTGTGCCAGAGCTTCCGTTTTATCCATCCACTCAACTGCAGTTCCTAAGCGTTCACCCTCATTGAATACAGGCGTCGCGATTAATCCAAATGTGCGTGGGCCGACTTTAATATTGGTTTTATACACATCAGAAAGTTTGGCTAACATACCGCGCTGATGCGCTGGATTCTTATGGAACTGATCAATGTTATTACCGATCAAGTTACGGGCATCAAAGCTTGGTAACTCAGCTTTCAAATCAGCTTCAGCCACAAGCATCATCTGTTTAACCGAGTCATTCATGTAGACAATATCTAAATCCGTATCCGCCATCATCACATTGGTATTACAAACGTCTAACGCTTTACGAATTCGAATATTCTCTTGTGCCGCTTGCTGCTCTTCTTTTTCTCGAGCAAGAGCCTCAGTTTTATCTAACCACTCAACAACAGTCCCTAAACGCTGACCATCTTCAAATACAGGAGTAGCAATTAAACCAAAGGTTCTTGCACCTACTTCAATATTGGTTTCATACACGCTGGCTAACTTTTCTAGCATGCCACGCTGATGAGAAGGGTTCTTATGGAACACATCCACATTAACCCCCATTAATTGATGGGCATTAAAGTTAGGCAAAGCGACCTTAAGATCCGCTTCTGCAATCGCCATCATTTCCTTAACAGCATCGTTCATATAGATGATGTTTAGGTTTTCATTGGCCATCATCACATTGGTATTACAAACATCTAATGCTTTACGAATACGTACGTTTTCTTTCGCTGCTTGCTGCTCTTCATGTTCTTTAGCTAACTCATCCGTCTTATCTTCCCACTCAACGACAGTGCCTAGGCGCAAGTTATCATCAGAGAAAATAGGGGTCGCAATTAAACCAAAGGTACGTCCACCCACCACGATCTGGGCTTTATAGGTTTGACGAAGGTTGGCTACCATATTCTGCTGGTGAGCAGGATTTTTATGGAAGGTATCCATATTGGTACCGATCAAGGTCGCACTATTAAAATTCGGTAACTCCGAACGAATGGCGGCTTCGGCATTTTGCATCATGCTCGTCACGGATTTGTTGGTATAACAAATTTCATTATTAATATCCGCCAACATCACATTGGTATTACAGACATCTAACGCTTTAATTAAACGCTCAGTTTCGATAGAACTGCTCACGACAGTCCCTTGTTTAGATAATTGAAACCAACCTAAAACAACCGATAACGCTAGACCCACAACAGCCACGACGACGGATAAACCAATATTGGTAGCAGTTACGGCTAAATACACTAGTGCCAGTGCTGCAGGAATAACCGTTAGCGTTGGGACTTTCCAATGTGTTAAATTTTGCTCTTCAGACATGATACCCACCCTGTTCATATTCAAGTTCACGTTATTCGTTATCGGCCGCAACATCAGCGGCTAAATTTAATAATTGCTTATCGATCGTTAATAGGCGCTGTACGTCTAATAAGATGATCATATTGTCATCGATTGAAACCAAACTTCGAATAAATTCAGTATTTAAATCTTCGATTAATTCAGGACTATTACGTGTATCAGAATCACTAATTGAATGGACGTCTGAGACCGCATCAACAACAATCCCCATAACTCGTTCACCCCGTTCAGTTTCAACCTTTAGAATAATCACCACAGTTACCGGGCTATATTCCACACGCTCTAGGTTAAAACGACTGCGTAAATCCATTATAGGAACGATGGTCCCTCGCAAATTAATAACGCCTTTAATATAATCAGGTGCATTAGGAACAACGGTTGTTGCCTCCCAACCTCTTATTTCTTGTACCGCTAAAATATCAACACCATATTCTTCGCCGGCCATAATAAAGGTTAGGTACTGTTGTTCATCTTCAGAACCAGAACCTGGAGACACATCATTATTTGTTTGCTGAGCTGCATTCGTCATAAATTACTCCATTAAGCAGCTTGAGTTTGATCATCAGAGTTTTTATCTAGAGGCCTATTATTTAAACCCGAGATATCAACAATTAATGCGACTGTGCCATCACCTAAGATGGTGGCTCCAGAGATCGAATCGACTTTTTGATAATTTTGTTCAAGACTTTTAATTACAACTTGTTGTTGACCTAATAATTCATCAACCACAATTCCAATTTTTTCGTTATCACCTTCTACAACGACCAGCATGGCGCCCTCAAGATCTTTTTTCTCTAGATCGATATTGAATATATCTTGTAAACAAATAATGGGAATATAGTCATTACGTAACTGCATCACGTATTGATTACCGGTGATATTATTCAGCATGCTTTTTTCTAATTGAATCGACTCAACAATCGATACTAGCGGGAAGATATAAACCTCCTCACCCACCTTCACTAACTGACCATCGAGAATAGCTAACGTTAGTGGTAAGCGAATAGAAAATAATGAACCTTTACCAGGAGTAGAAGTAACATCAATAGAGCCATTCAATTCAGCAATATTTCGACGTACCACATCCATCCCAACACCTCGGCCAGAAACATCACTAACAACATCGGCGGTAGAAAAACCCGGTTGGAAAATCAGGTCATATACCTGAGAATCCGATAAAACTTCGTCATCCGAAATCAAACCTTTTTCAATCGCTTTGTTACGAATTCTATCTTTATTTAAACCCGCACCATCATCTTTAACTTCAATGACAATATTGCCGCCGTGGTGATAGGCATTTAGAGTTATAGTACCTGCACTTGATTTACCATTAGCAGTACGTTCTTCTGCACTTTCCAAACCGTGATCTAAAGAGTTACGTACAAGGTGAACAAGAGGGTCCCCAATTTTTTCCATTACGGTTTTATCCAGCTCAGTACTCTCACCGAGCATGACTAGATCAACTTCTTTATCCAGTTGCTTGCTTAAATCGCGAACCAAACGCGGGAAACGACTGAAGGCAAAACTGATGGGCAGCATGCGAATTTTCATCACACTTTCTTGTAATTCACGGGTATTTTGTTCGAGCTGAGATAAACCTTCTTGTAAACGTTGAATGCGACTAACATCAAATTCCTGGCCTAACTGACCCAGCATAGACTGGGTAATAACTAACTCCCCAACCATATTGATAAGCCCGTCGATTTTATCAATAGAGACTCGAATCGAGGTATTCTCCGCCGCTTTAGCCGCGGTCTTCGACGGCGCTTTAGCAGGGGCAACTGACGTTTCTTTCTTGGCTTGCTGAGTGACCGCTTGGGCAAGTTTTTCAGTAACTTGTTCGATTTTTTCGGCAGGGGTTTCACTAATCGCAACGTCTATTTCAGATGTTTCTTCGACAGAGACATTCTCATTATTATTGTCAGCGGCGACCGCTTCAGCCTGATCTGAAGTTTCCTCAGTATCTGGGCTATGATGCGCTTCGATACTAGATAAGTCAGCATCCGCTAAACGCTGGTAGCGAATATCACAATCGTCCACCACCCATTCAAATATTTCTTCGATATCCGATAATTCAATTGCTGCCCGCACAAAGATTGTCCAAGATAAATAACACATCTCTGGATGCATCTTTGAAAATTCAGGCAGGCGCTCTAAGTGTGGAACAACTTCAACACTGCCATTTTCCGCTTCCGCTAAGTCCTGCAGTTCTCGGAACATGCGATAAGGTTCATTGCCGGTACAGAGAACATCTTCACAGGGAATAAACTCAACCTTCCAACCAATATCCGAAGTATCATCCGCTGCACTCGTATTTTCAGAGCCCTCAGCCTTAGCCTCAATACTCTCACTATTTGCTGCATCGGGGCTTTCTCCCGCCAAAATAGCTTCAAACTTTGCCTTTAATTCATCGGCTTGACTCATATCAGGCTCAGTACCCGCCTGAAGATCAGTCATTAACCCTCTTAAACAATCGACACACAATAAAAATAGGTCAACGTGCTCTTGCTCAATACTGCGTTCACCGCCGCGTATTTCATCCAACAAGGTTTCAACCACATGGGTAAAACTAGAAACCTGCATAAAACCAAACGTACCCGCCCCCCCTTTAATCGAGTGAGCGGCACGAAAGATAGTATTAATCATTTCAGAGTCGACCTCAGATAAATCCAGTGCTAATAGACTGGACTCCATAATATCTAAGCCTTCAAAACTTTCTTCGAAGAAAACTTGATGAAATTGAGAGAGATCGATACTCATAATTATTAGCCCAAAACTTTCTTAATGGTATTTAGCAGCTGATCAGGGTTAAACGGTTTCACAATCCACCCCGTTGCTCCGGCCTTTTTACCAGCCATTTTTTTGTCACCAGCAGACTCAGTCGTTAGCATTAATACGGGAACAAACTTATAATCACCGAGTTTTCGCAGCTCAGTCACCAGTTCAATACCATCCATTACCGGCATATTGACGTCGGATAACACAAGGTCGAACTTCTTAGTCTTAGCGATGTTTAGCGCTTCGCTACCATCACACGCTTCTTGCACATCATAGCCTGCACCTTTTAAGGTGAAGCTGACCATTTGTCGCATCGATGCTGAATCGTCTACCGCTAAAATGGTTGCCATTGGCATACTCCCTAGTTACTACTGCGTAATATGTTGAGTTAAATCTAAAGGCTCAGTTAAACCTAAAAGCTCAGCCACATTGATAATCGCCGCTGAAGGTTTTATCCATTTCACGGTGTGGCCTTGCTGCTTGGAAATTCTAAGAAGGTTGACAATCAATTGCAGAGACGCGGTATCACATTGCTGTACCCGATCGGCAATTAACTCAATTTGATCATGTTCTAATAAGGCGGATTCTAATTGGCTGTATAAGCTTTCGACCTGTTCTATGGTCATACGCTCGCCGCATTCAATCTGTTGTCCTTCAGGCATGTCATTCCATTCCTATTCCATTTATTCTAAGGATAGACGGCAATTAGAAAGCTGCTAACAATGATCATAAATTTAAGCGGGTCGGCTGATAATTTTTTTCTTCAGTCGATTTTTTAGATTTTTTTTTGAATTTTGGCGTTTTTTTACGATGATTTTTCTTGAATATCAGTCATTCTGGTCTAGCAATTTTGGTTCGCTAAGAATGCTTTGGTTATCTATCAATCAATTTAATTTAGCTTTGGCGAATACGTGCACTTCGTGCAGCAAATTCATCCATCAATTTTTGCGCTTGTTTTTCTTCTATCGCGGAAGCTTGTGTTTTCAATTTTTCAATTAACTTTCGTAATGCCTGAGCTTTCGCCCTAGCTTCTAAATATACCCTTTTAGCGCCATCAGCTTGCTGTTGGATTAAATTTATTTGCTGTTGTTGATGATTACTGGCTTCTTTGATTTGCTCAATAAAAGCAATTGTATTTTGAACCTGCCCACCCTGAATCGCAGTACTGTGATTACTAGTTAACGTTGTACGATATTCGGTCATGTATTGTTCAAGTTGCTCGAACGTTGCTTGCTCTTGCTCTAACTGCTGCTGATAACGCCCCCAGGTTTGCAGATCTTGCTGCTCTTTATCTTCAGCCATTTTTAATACAAAACCTAAACGCTTAACCCTTTGCTTACTCATTTAAGGCTCCGGCGAAGTAGGTTGAGGGACATCTGGTAAGATAGTTTTCAACTGCTCTAAA
This sequence comes from uncultured Oleispira sp., assembly GCA_913019965.1. GTDB lineage: Bacteria > Pseudomonadota > Gammaproteobacteria > Pseudomonadales > Oceanobacteraceae > Oleispira. The sequence continues at coordinate 18,334 of CAJVZR010000033.1, read as the reverse complement.
CTATCTTCAATTTTGGCGCATTCATTCAGCTCTTGCTGTAAAAATTGTTGAATTAATGGGATTCTATTTAAGGCTAAATCTAATGTAGGATCTGAACCCGCTTGATAAGCCCCAACACTGACAAGATCTTTATTCTCTTGGTAGTGGGCATAGAGCTGGCGCAACATTTGAGCTTTACGCAACCAGTCTGGCGATACAATCTGTGGCATAGCACGACTTATCGACGCTTCGATATCAATGGCAGGATAATGGCCTTCATCGGCTAGTTTACGCGATAAAACAATGTGACCATCAAGAATCGCTCGACTGGCATCCGCAACCGGATCTTGTAGATCATCCCCTTCACTTAATACCGTATAAAAAGCGGTAATCGATCCACCACCGGCTTCGCCATTCCCTGCGCGCTCCACCAATTTTGGCAACTTGCTAAATACCGAAGGTGGATAACCTTTGGTCGCGGGCGGCTCCCCTACAGCCAAAGCAATTTCACGCTGAGCTTGGGCATAACGGGTAAGGGAATCCATTAATAACAAAACGTTTTTGCCTTGCTTGCGATAATATTCAGCAACCGAAGTGCAATACATGGCCGCGCGCAATCGCATCAAAGGGGAATCATCCGCTGGAGAAGCGATAACGACAGAACGTGCCATACCTTCTTCCCCTAGAATTTCATCGATAAATTCTTTTACTTCTCGGCCACGTTCACCAATCAAGCCGACCACGGTAATATCCGCTTCGGTAAATCGAGTCATCATGCCCAACAGCATACTCTTACCCACACCACTACCGGCAAATAAACCCATGCGCTGACCACGGCCGACGGTTAGCAAGGCGTTAATAGAACGCAAGCCAACATCTAACGTGGTACGAATAGGGTCTCGATGTAACGGATTAATGGTCTCTCCCTGCAGAGAGCCTTGTTCCGCATGCAGCGGTCCTTTGCCATCTAAAGGACGGCCAATACCATCTAGAACTCGACCTAATAATTGAAAACCAACAGGGACACCGTCAGACCCTGAAAGCGGACTCACTTTAGCCCCAGCTTGCAAGCCATCAACTTGCTCAATTGGCATTAGAAATATTCGGCTGCCATCAAAGCCAACCACTTCCGCTTCAATATCACTATCGTCACGGCGCTCTACCATGCAGCGATCACCCACTTTAACCACTAAACCTTCAGCTTCTAAGGTCAAACCCACCATGCGAATTAAGCGACCGCTGGCTTTTTTTTCTAAAGAAAGCTTTTCAATATTAATGGTTTTTAACTGTTCGCTTAAACTCATTCTGAGTCTTCTTCATGATTTTTTTGGGGGGCAGCAGTATCTTCTTCAACGCCACTTTCATCATTAATCAGTTCTTCAACATCACCTTTTTCAACAAAGATTTCTTCAGTTGTATTATCACTCGTTTCTTCAACTGGCGCCTCTTCAAGTGGCACTTCTACAACTTCACCCTCTAGATCATCTAAATCCAGTTTTTCACACTGCTGGTCAATAAATTCAAATACCTGCTGCATACGCTCTTGATGACTAAATTCAATCAAGGATTGCTTTGTGACGATACGCGCACTGCCTGTCGCTAGTGCATCATCAATATCAAAATGCATGTCACGACCTGAATTACTCAAACCATGCTCTAGGTGTAACGCATCCGCAGAGCTAACAAAAATATGGATATTCTCAGCGCCACTCGGTAGCTGATCAAGAGCACGAATAACTTTTTGAGTTATTTGATTATCCCCTTGCTCTAACTCACGCTCGATAATCGTTTCACACGCTGTTTTTATTAATTGGCTAAGAACTTGAGGTAAGGCTGCATCTTTCTCTATTAGGCTCTGCTCTAATTGTTGACTGAGTTTTGCTAGGTTCTCCGCCGCTTGGGTAATCTCATCTTTACCTAAGGCATGCCCTTCCGCCTGACCTGCTTCAAAACCAATTCGATTACCTTCTTGCTGCCCTTGCTTATAACCTTCTTCTTTCCCGGCAATAGCCCCTTCCGCTTTACCTTCTGCCTCACCTTTTTCACGACCTTCATTTAAGCCCTGTAAAAAACCTTCCTCATGAGCTTCATTGCTGATCTTTTCAAGCTCTTCAACCGTCAGTGGCTCAACATAATCCACCTCTTCTTCGACGACCTCAACTTCTTCTTTGGCCTCTTGTTTAGGAGCCCCCTTCCAATAAGGCAGCTCCCAAGGCTTAATATCAATATCTTCACTACTGGCTTGAAATTCTTCGTCATCATTCATGTCATTCGTTACGGGAGTCGTCATGGTTTACACCATCGCCTCGCCACCACCACCCAGTACAATTTCACCGGCATCCGCTAAGCGACGCGCAATGGTAAGAATTTCTTTCTGAGCATTTTCAACTTCACTCACCTTCATTGGGCCTTTCGCTTCTAGATCATCACGTAATAATTCAGCCGCACGTTTCGACATATTCTTAAAGATTTTTTCTTGTACCGCGGTATCCGCCCCTTTAAGCGCAATCACCAAGAGATCCGTAGAAACTTCACGCATCAGTGCCTGAATACCCCGATCATCAACATCCACCAGATTATCAAAGACAAACATCAAGTCCTGAATCTGTGTCCCCATGTCTTCATCAGTTTCTTTAATCTGCTCTAACAGGTCATTAGCAATCGTACTATCAACTAGGTTAACAATGCTGGCGGCGACTTTAACCCCACCCATAGTCTGAGTTTGCGTACCAGCTTTACCAGAGAATTGACGTTCGAGAATATCGTTTAACTCTTGCAATGCCGCCGGTTGAACTGCCTCTAGCGCAGCAACTCGCATAATGATGTCGAGGCGCACTTTTTCATCAAAGTTGGATAAAATTTCAGCCGATTGGTCGGCATCAAGATAGGAAATAACAATGGCTTGAATTTGTGGGTGCTCGTGACGAATTAAATCTGCCACCTGACGAGACTCCATCCACTTCAACGAATCTAGGCCCGTCGTACTGCCTCCCAATAGAATACGATCAATCAAGGCCCCTGCCTTATCGTCGCCTAGCGCCTGAGTTAGCATATTACGGATATAATCATCTGAACCTAGGCCCATACCCGTTTGACCGCTCACGGCTTCTAGAAACTCCAGAACAACGCCTTCAACCTGCTCTTGTCGAACATCTTGCAGCGTTGCCATTGAAGTACCGACTCGCTGTACTTCTTTGGGACCCATATGCTTAAGGATTTCAGCAGCATCTTTCTCACCTAAGCTCATCAGCAAAATAGCAGCACGCTCAACGCGAGATAAATTCGCTAATAACTCTTTCTGATTAGCCTCAGCGGGCATCGTATTCTCAGGCATATCTTTTTATCACCCTATCTTCTGTTAGCGCTTGGCTTACGAGCCTTCTTCACTATTAATCCACTGAATAACAACCTGAGCTACTCGAGCAGGGTCTTCGGCAATTAAACCTTTTAATGCATCAAGCTGGCGCTCAAAGCTCTCTGAAGCCCCAGGCAATAAGAAATCGTCCGCTCCTGATAAGGTCACTCTATCCTCATCAAACTCATCTTCCGCATCCGAAAGCTCATCAAGCCCCAAAGCCTCTTCATCGGTACGCCCTTTATTAGCAATGCTATGAATCGTTGGTCGTATAACCCCAAAGATTAATACCAATAGGAATAAACCGGCCAATACCTGCTTCATAATTTCCCAGAACCAAGGCTGGGTCCAAAACTCAGGGCTACCCAATTCAACTTCTGCTTTACCCATGAAAGGTGAGTTGATTACATTGACACTATCACCCCGCGCCGCATTAAAGCCAACGGCATCTTTTACTAATATTTCTAAACGGTCTAAATCCCCTTCAGACCAAGGTATAAATTGAATTTCACCGGTCTCAGCATTCAGTGACTCTTTATCATTAATCACCACCGCGACGGTTAAACGCTGAATACGCCCAACTTGCTGTTGTTTATAACTAATGGTGCGATCAACTTCATAATTACGCGTTGTTTCACTGCGCTTATCCATTGGGGTAATGGCTTGGCCAGTTGCGGGATCTATTTGCTCCGGTGCCGTCGCTTCACCCGGAGGCTGATTCGATAGCGCTCCTGGAATACCACCATCAGCACCACTCACTGTTTGCTCATCTATAAGCTGCTCACTGCGAACGGCAATTAGGTCTGGGTTAAAGATTTCTTCCGACTGTTCAACCACCGTAAAATCGATATCCGCTGATACTTCCGCTTTATAGTTTTCTAATCCCAATACCGGTTTTAAGATGCTATTAACGCGAGTACTAATAGAATTTTCAACACGCTCGGTATATTGCAATTGCTTAGTCGCTAATAACTCACCACTATCATTTTCAATTTTTGATAGCAGGTTACCTTTTTGATCGACGATCGAAACCGCCCCTTTATCCATTTCGCTAATAGACGAAGAGACTAGATTAACGATCGCCTCAACCTGATCTTTATGCAAAGCGGCGCCCGCGTATAATTCTAAAAATACAGAGGCTCTGGGCTTTCTATGATCACGCACAAAAACGGATTGCTTAGGAATCGCTAAGTGAACTCGGGCATTACGAATTGCCTGCACACTGGCGATAGTACGTGCTAACTCACCTTCTAAACCACGACGATAACGCGCGGTTTCAATAAAGTGACTGGTGCCTAAATTAGACTCATTATCTAATAATTCTAAGCCGACGGTTTTATCATCAATTAAACTGGCTGCGGCTAATTTTAAACGCGCATCATGTAATTCATCTGCACGTACCATTAAGACTTGCGAGGTAGGATCAATTTCAAATTCAAAGCCTTCACGCTGCAAAACTTCAACAATTTCTTGAGCGTTATAATCCTGCATGCGGTTAATAAGGGGTTTGTAATTAGGCTCTTGTGACCAGATAAAAATCGCAATGGTTAAAGCAACCGCTAAAGCAAAGCCCCCTAACATAGCACCTTGGCGTACGATCGATAATTTATTAAAACCCGCGACTACCGGATGAATATTCGAATCAGCATTATCAAGGGAGTCATCCGTCGTTAAATCCGTCGATTCGGAACCATCGGTTGCTTGCGCTTGATTAGGGTTAGCTACTGCATTTTCCATTTAACGACGCCCCACTATACTGGCATGTTCATGACATCTTTATACGCTTCTAATAACTTATTGCGTACTTGAGACATCGCTTGGAAAGATACACTCGATTTTTGCATAGCGACCATCACTTCGGGCAAATCAATATCAGGGTCACCTTGGGTATAGCGCGTACTTAAACTACCGGCATGTTTTTGAGTTTCGTTAACTTGATTAATGGCATTACCCATCATCTCGCCAATACTCGGTGTTGTAGAGTTACCGGAAGCATTAGCGCTAGAGAAATCCATTTGATTATTAGGACGGGTATTTAATGCCGCGGCTTGATTGATTAAATCTTGTTGGCTGAGTTCATTACGAACTTGGCTGTGATTAATATTGGAATTGCTACTAACCGGAGCCATCTGACTACGCTGCTCTTGCAGCTGAGACGCAAAACTATTTTGCGGTGCACCAACACTATTATTCTGTATTGGCATCGTCTGATTATTAATACCAGCCGTGGCAGAAGGATCCGTGGTTTGCATTTGCTGACGTACTTGGCGCATCTGTAATAAAACAGAGTTGATATCCGCACGATTAACCATAACCTTCACCTCGACCTTTTCATGAATTTGACGTTTTCATCAACATTCACTTATATTTTTTTGGCACTTTTGCCTTCTACTCTTCCTTTCTGCAACTTGTGGGCCACTTTTTTCAAAGTCGAATTAAACACAGCGCTTTAAGCCAGCTGTGCTTCTATATCAATACCTTCTTCACGTAATTTAGCGACTTTATAACGTAAAGTTCTTGGGCTAATCCCCAATCGTTCCGCGGCTTCTTTACGACTAGGCTCTTCATTCAAGGCCTGAACAATTAATTCAATTTCCCTTTGCTTCAAATCACTGCCTAAAGCATTGTCCGCCGATAAATCGACAATTGTATTTTCTGGCACTTCTTGCACTTCAAAACGACGATTTTTCGGCACAGGTGTTAATACCAAATCTTCCGCGGTCACTTGATTACCCTGCTGCAAGATCAAAGCGCGCTGCACGGTATTATCTAACTCACGCACATTGCCCGGCCAAGGATGAGACAATAGTTTTCTTTGGGCATCAGCACTTAACTTAGGCACTGGCTTTTTCATTTTTGCCGCGTGTTTTTGTAATAACAACTGAGTTAATGGCTGAATATCATCTTGGCGATCACGCAATGGCAACCAATTCAGCGGGAAAACACTCAAGCGATAATATAAATCTTCTCGAAAGTGCCCTTCCGCAACATAATCCGCTAGCTCTCGGTTTGTTGTTGCAACAATACGCACATCAAGATCAATGGTCTTTTTACCCCCCAAGCGTTCGACTTGCTGTTCTTGTAAAACACGCAATAATTTCGCCTGCAAAGAAATATCCATTTCGGTTATTTCATCCAGCAATAATGTTCCGCCATTCGCTTGTTCAAATTTACCAGGGGTTGCGGCATAAGCGCCGGTAAATGCCCCTTTCTCATAACCAAACAACATGGCTTCCAACATATTTTCAGGAATCGCCGCACAGTTGATCGCAATAAAAGGCTGCCCTGAACGCTGTGATTTTTGATGAATAAAGCGTGCTAAAACTTCTTTACCGGTACCACTTTCTCCCGAAATAAGTACCGTTGAGTCCGTCGCTGCTACTTTTTCAGCAACTTGAAATAAGCGTTTGCTTTCGGCTGATTCCGCGATCGGCGCATCATCAACAACCTCATTACTCGTCGCCTGATATTTATTAATCAGCGCTAATAACTCAGATACTTCAAACGGCTTCATTAAATAGTCATTAGCCCCTAGCTGCATGGCCTTAACCGCCTGCCCGACATCGCCATAAGCGGTCATTAAGATCATTGGCAGCCAAGGCTGATGCTTTTTAACATGCGCCAATAATTGCAAGCCATCCATCTCTGGCATATTTATGTCACTTAAAATGATATCCAAAGACGACTGAGCAATGACTTTAACCGCTTCAGCACCATTACAGACTTCCTGTACCTGATGGCCTTTTAACATCAAAGAATCAACAATCGCTTCTCTTAAATTCGGATCATCTTCAACCACTAAAATTTTCATAATTTTCTCCTAAATTTTTATTAATAGCTGAATATTAATGACTGATCACAGTCTCACTATTGGTAATGGGCGAGGCTGGTAATTTAAAACTGGCGATAGCACCAGACTCCGCAGCGGAATGAATTGAAAACTCACCATAATGTGCACGGGCAATCGCCTGCACAACCGCAAGCCCTAAGCCTGTACCATTGCTTTTAGTGGTAAAGAAAGGCTGTAAGATCTGATCATTAATTGCATTACCAAAACCTGGGCCATCATCTTCAATTTCAATCGTGACCTGATATTGCTCGCTCACATTCACTCGTACTTGCAAATGAGCGCCTTGGCCACAAGCTTCTAATGCGTTATTCACAAGATTCATCAAAGCGCCTATTAACGCATCCCTATTACAATGAATATGAACATCCGAAGGATTAACTTGAAATTCACACTGAGCATTATTTTGTTGCAAGGGAATCTCTAAGGCTTCTTGCCAGTCATGCATTAGTTGCGATAATGTCATGTCGTCATTAAGTGGGGCTTCGCCACGGGCAAAAATTAACATGTCGCGAATCTGATGCTCTAGGTGATGCAAACGCTGCATCATTTTATTGGCAAATTTCTCTCTTTGCTGCGGCAGTAATTCTTCATTTTGTAAATGCTCGCCATAAATCATCGCCGCACTGAGTGGGGTTCGGATTTGATGAGCAAGTGAGGCAACCATATTGCCCATAGAGGATAAGCGCTGATGCTGACTCAAGCTGGCCTGTAATTTACGTGTTTCAGTTTGATCGGTTATTAAAATAATTTGCCCGGGTTCTGAACCTAGTGACGCGGTTTGCAAACTTACACGGCGCCCATCAACTAAAGAAATTTCGTGACCATCATCTGGCTTAGGGCTAAAGCTCGTGGTAATAACATCACGCCAAAGCTGACCTAATAACAAATCATTATCGCTTTCATCAGGCATTAATAAGGCTTGGGCTGCGGGATTACATTCTCGAATTCGGCCTTCGCCATCGAGCAACAAAATACCCCCTGGCAACATATGCAATAAGCTTTCAAGACGCTCAGCAATGCGTTCTTTTTCTGCCAATTCCTGCATGCGCTGCAACGAAACTTCAGCTAATTCACCACTAAGCTCTTCAACTTTTGATTCTAAAAACTCATAGCTTTGAGAAAGCTGAGCTGACATAGAATTAAATAAATTGAATGCATCCTTTAGCTGCTCTTTGTTCATACGCTCTTTCGTCAAGTGATCATGATTAATCTGATCAATGTTCGAGGCATTCTCTTGAGCTGAATTCAATAAAGCGACGCTAGCCATAACTTCTCCCGCTGGTGTCGAATAATCGACATCAAAATAGTATTACTAGCTATTCAGCAATTAGCGTGCCGCTTTTACGGCGTATTTTTCTCTATAAAGCGTCAGAAATAAATTTACACACAAAAGGCAAAGCGATTTACCACGGAGATCACGGAGGCGCTGCGCTACACGGAGGGAGATAAAGAGCGAGAAAAAGAATATAAAAGTAAAAGTAAAAGTAAAAGTAAAAGTAAAAGTAAAAGTAAAAGTAAAAGTAAAAGTAAAAGTAAAAGTAAAAGTAAGACTAATAGTTAAAAGCTGTATTCCTTGTTTTTTATTTGCTTTTCTCCGTGCAGCGCAGCGCCTCCGTGTGCTCTGTGGTGAATTATCTTTTTAGTCGCTCCTGAATTAGAGACATAAAAAAAGCCCATAAAACAGTGTCTTATGGGCTTTATTTAAACCAACTAAATTCTAAGCGGTTTCTTTTTCTTTACGACTGATATCGTACTTACGCATTTTCTCTACCAATGTCGTACGACGAATTTTCAGTTTTTCAGCGGCGCGAGCCACAACTCCAGTAGAGTCATCAAGCGCTTGCTGGATTAACGATTTTTCTAGATCGTTTAGATATTCTTTAAGATCCAAACCATTCACGGGTAATAATGCTGGTGAATCAACGCCAACCAAACCATTATCAATTTGAGTAACATCGGCCAGCACAGGGGCTTGCATCATGCCATTTTCATCCGTCTCATCAACGTGACGGAATTTCTTCGGCAGCTCATTAACCCCAACCACCCCATAAGGATGAAGAATGGCTAAACGCTCAACCAAGTTGGCTAATTCACGAACATTACCATGCCACTCGTGACGACAAAGAGACATAATAGCCGCTGAATTAAATCGAATCGAACCGCGCTTCTCATATTCCATACGAGAAATTAATTCATTTAATAATAACGGTAAATCTTCTACGCGCTCACGTAGAGCAGGCATTTCGATGGGGAAAACATTTAAGCGATAATATAAATCTTCGCGGAAACTGCCATCTTCAATCATGTTTTCTAAGTTTTTATGCGTTGCGGCAATAATGCGCACATTGGTCTTCATGGTTTTAGTACCACCGACCCGCTCATAAGTATGTTCTTGTAAAACACGCAGAATTTTAACCTGCATGTTCAGAGGCATATCACCAATTTCATCTAAGAATAGGGTTCCGCCTTCCGCCATTTCAAAACGCCCTTGGCGCGTAGTAATCGCTCCCGTAAACGCGCCTTTTTCATGACCAAATAGTTCACTTTCTAATAGTTCAGCAGGAATTGCACCACAATTAACCGGTACAAAGGGAGCCGCTTTGCGATTTGAATGATAATGAAGATTACGGGCGACCACTTCTTTACCGGTACCCGATTCACCGGTAATTAATACGCTCACATCTTTATCTGCAACTTGCATAATAAGTTCGCGCACATTTTGAATCTGGCGACTGGTACCGACTAAGCTGCGAAACAACTGCACTTCACGACGCTCTGAGCGACTGCGATTATGCGTAAATTGCTCTCGATATACCTGACAACGATGCAAGCTATCTAATAACTTATTATAACTAGGAGGCATTTCAACATTAGCAAGAATCGCGCGGCGTAAATTTTCAGCCACTTCATCGGTTGAATCATCACCAATATATAGTATCGGCGCGCCATGATCCCAAGCGATAATATCTTCAACCATCTTGGCTAAACTAATATCCGCACTGTTACCCAGTAGTACTGCAGAAATCTCGCTAGTCTCTTCAACTTCAGCTTCAACCCGTTTCTTCCAATCATTGGCGCCAACGGTTATCGCTTCTTCCCCCAGGAAGTCGAGAATAACTTTTAGATCGTGGCTACGCTGTTGATTATCATCAATCAGCAAAACCTTAATTTCTCTCCACATGAGATATGTGCCTTAAATATAGAATTCTTTGTATACCGGCATCCCAGCCAGTCACGCCATCATTTTGACTTCAACACTACTAGTAAAGTATCTATTTGCTAATAGGTCAATCTTCTGACACTAATATTTTTATTGTTATAAGAAGATTTTCTAAAAGACTTTTATAGCTGATTCAGTCGGGATATGACAAGCAACTTTAAGCTCTAATTGAAGAGCTTAAAGAAAAAAACACAAAAAAATCCATTTTTTATCGTTTTTGATTAGTCTTTATACAGAGAAGGCACTTAAAGAAGATTGATTCGCATCTTTCTGTTCATTAGGCTTTTTTCCACTGGCAGCCAAATACTCGTCGCGAATTCCATCCCAGCCGGCCTTAACTTCCAGCAGTAATGACATGACTTCATCAATCATATTAATATCATTAGCACTCGAGGCTTCTAATAATCGACGATTCATGTAGTCATATAATCGATCAAGATTGGATGAAATATCACCACCTTTTTCATGATCCAAACTCGATTGTAAGGTCGCGATAATTTCCATCACTCGGCCAAGTAATTTAGCTTTACCTTCATAATTTTTTTCTTCAATCATGCCTTTAGCTTGCGACATGCGCGTTAATGCCCCTTCCATTAGCATTTGAATAAGGCGATGAGGGTCAGCCCCTTCGACCTCCGATGTCATACCGACCTGGCGATATTGATTTGCACCCTTGCTATACATAGCTCAGCCTCGTGATTGATTCTGTTTGTCATTACTTAATGACGGCCAACCGAACGATTTCTTTAATAGTTTATTCTCGACTTAATTAAAAATACAACGGTCATCCTCTGCCGCTAATAGCGGCAATTACCGCTTCAATTTCATTTTATTAATGCTAACCCTATGAAATATATAGCTTTATTTTTCTGGCATTGGCCTTGCTTAGACACCAGTAACTAGAGATAATTTTGGTGTTAAACCATGAACCTTTTACATGCCACAAATACAAAGAAGACCAGTCGATTAGATCTGGACTCTTATGCACAGTTAGTTCAAGAAGCTGGGCAGCACTTTGCTAAGGCCCAATTAAAAGATGCCCAAGCAAACGAGCTGCCACAAGCATTGCAAAAGCTATCCCTTGCACTTGGCATTAATCCAAATGGTATTAAAGGGTTAAACTTATTAGCTCGAATTGAATTATTCCGTGGTCGACATGATCAGGCGCAAATTGTTATTAATCGTGCTCTCGATGCCAAACCCGATAGCCCCACTGCCTTGTACAGCGCAGGGCATATTGCGTTAGCACTTAACAACTTAGACTTAGCTGAACAGCATTTCTCCGCTTCACTTAAGATCTCTAAAGTTGCAACACGCTCTGCCTCATCACTTGCTTATACCTACCTTGAGCAAGGAAAATACGTTGAAGCATTTCAGATGTATCAAGAGCTGATTAAAACTCAATCAAATGATCCACACATAAAAAATAAGTTATTTGAATCAGCGTCACACATCAATGCAGATTTTTATTCAGTAGAACTTGAAACGAATGTATTACGCTATCTCGATTTCAAAGAAGTAGACCACTCTTTATTACGTAATCTAACGACAACATTATTGCATCATAAATTGCAAATAACGCAATCCAGTACTCCGCTTGAATTTGATCAAATTGCTAGCGACCCTTTATTACTTGCAAGCCTTAGAAGCTTTCACTTTTGCGACGCATTATTAGAACGTTTATTTATTAGTCTAAGACAAACACTATTATTTAATACTGTACAAAACATGACCATTCCATCGCTGCATCTTGAATTAGCACACGATATGGCAATTCAAGCACAGCTTAATGAATATGTATGGCCCGTAACCAAGGATGAGGAAAATATAATTGAAGGGCTTGAAAATCTTTTATATCAAATAACTGAAGAAACCGAATGGCAACTGGATGATATTGCACCTGCAGTTCTTATTCTAGCGCAATATAAAGACTTAGCTAAAACAACCTTAGCGGCAATTTTCAACGATATAAAGGTTCAAAAATCCGTTAACAACAGTTATTTGGCCGACATTATTACTTATGCTATTGGCAACAATAAAGAAGAAATGGCTATAGCGAAAAAAATTCCTTACTGGAAAGTTAAAAAGAGAACCGATAAAAATAAAGTTTCATTAAAAGTTCAAAACCAATATGAAGAGAATCCCTACCCAAGGTGGAAGGATATTGGATTTAATACAGCTAGTAGCTATCAACAAGCATTATTAAAAAACTTCCCTCAGTTAAATCTCAGCCACTGGCAGGGTAAAGAAAAGCTAAATGTTCTTGTGGCCGGCTGCGGGACTGGGCGCCAAGCTATTCGTTTAGCGAGCTACTTCAATGATTTAAATGTCGTGGCAATCGATTTAAGCGGACGCTCCCTTGCTTATGCGCAGCAACAAGCCATAAAGTATGAAGTGACAAACATTCAGTTTATTCAGGCAGATATTCTTGAATTTTCTAATTTTCCAGCACTTTTCGACGTCATCGAATGCTCCGGTGTTCTCCATCACATGGAGAACCCAGAACTAGGATTACAGTCACTGCAGCAATTATTATCGCCAACAGGGGTTATGAAAATTGCTCTGTATAGCGAGCAAGCACGCAAAAAAATTATTGCTTTCAGACAATTAATTGAACAGAGCAACAATACTAGCAAAAATGAACTGGATCAGCGTTTATTACGGCAAGCATTATTAATGAACCAAATACCGGGGGATTGGAATGAAATAATAAATTCCCCAGATTTTTATAGCATGAGTAATTGCCGAGATTTAATCTTTCATGAACAGGAGTATCAATTTACACCAAATAAAATAGCGTCTTTACTTAGCGATAATCAACTGGACTTCATTGGTATGCTGCCAACGATGACTGCCCGTAAACTTATGGAGAATCAGATAGGCAAGTTAGACAAAAATAATACTCTAGAAAACTGGGATATTATTGAGCAAAATAATCCTGATATATTTGCTGGTATGTATCAATTCTATTGCCGAAAACAATCCAATATTGAATTTATTTAATTACAATATGCGCTTACAAAAAAGGCCGTTATCTATCAGATAACGGCCTTTTTTTATTTCAGAAACTGTTTTTTATTAATCTATTTATTAGCATTATTCATCGCTTCAAACTGCTGCTTAATAAAATCACCGGTCGAATTGAGTTTAGATACTATCGCATCATTATATAAGAACTGGCTCTTTAAACGGGCTTCCTGTGCCGACATGCGAGTATCAATTGATTCACGCTTTTCTGCTAACTTTTCCTTATCGTTATCTAAAGCATCCAGTTTATTCGAAATAATGCCATCCTTCGAATCTAGCATGGCCAATAAACTGGCATTTAACTGATCAGCAAAACCCGAGATATAAGTAATATCTCCGCGAGCACCAATAGCCCCACCGGTAATTTTCATACGAATACCACTCGAAGGATCAATATCACCTTCTTGCGCTTTCCCTGATTCGCCATCAGCAGTACCGTTAATAAAACCAAAGGTAGCAGACGCACTTCCTGGTACATCCGTCATTTCTACCGTAGAGGTCTCTCCTTTTGAGCCTGAAATTATACCGAATTTTTGGTAAGAAAAAGAAGCTGGATCATCGTTATACTCGACCTTCACACTGATACCATCAGCTTTATAGGTTGCATCATCGTTAATAGCCGCTTCTAAAGCCGCCGCTAAGGATTCACCCGAATTGTATACTGCGGGCTGAGCCAAGCTGATAACCGCTTCTACGCCATCAACCTTGATGGTAAAAGTATTATTGGTCGCATCTATATTGACTGGACTCGTAAAGTCAGCCCCTGGATTAGCAATATAAAAACCGTTACTGGCTTTTTTATTACCATCTTGAGCCGACAAGTACTGGCCATTACCTTTAGCATCGATACCATTCACTTTGCCTTCGACATTTTGCCCTTGAGCAATTGAAGGGGAATAAATTGCGGCATCTTGTAGACCAAAAAATGAGACGGCTGCTGCATCAATATCCGTGAAGGATACCTCGGTTGCATTACCACCCACATTAATTTGCAATGAGCCTAAATCTGTCACTGGGTCATATACGTAATTCACATCTGTGTCTAAGTCATATCCATAACGACGTGTATCATCAAAACCAAGAGAGTCATAGCCGTTAGTTTGCACATCCGCCACTAAACCTAAATTAGCGGCCGTTGTACCGGCAATATTTTTAACTTCTATACTGGCACCAGAGCCATAAGTTGCGGCTGTTCTAACCCCTTCTTTTGTTAGAGTTTCAAAAAATAGGTTCCCACTGCCGTCTAACTTAGCAATCACATCACCCGCATCAAACTGCCCACTAGCAACTAAGCCCGTATCCAACGCAGATTGAATGACAGTGAGTGCCGACGCCGCATCATTCGTACCGGCTGTACCATCACCATTAACATCGACATTAATATCGATACCATCAACCGCTAAAGTAAACGTTGAATTATTTCCAACACCGGAAAAATCGATACCGGTTGTAATATTGGTTGTCACTAAGGTGGAATCAGACTTAGCACCGCGGCCGTCCGCTGTAATTTCTAAATACTCATTATGCCCAGTAGCTACAGACGACAGCTTTAATCCTGACCCATCTAAACTTGCCGTTACCACACCGGCACCAAATGCTGTATCCAGCGCTGCCTGTACATCAACGACATTATCTCCAGAATCCGAATTAACAATAACTTCTTGTTCAACCCCAGATACGTTCAACATAAAACCTGAATTTATTGTTGAGAAATCGATATTTGTACTGATATCACGCGTACCTGTACTAGATTCTCCGCCTTTAGTTAAGCCGGCAAACGCAGGATCAGCAGCCAAAGCTGTATCCATTGCGGTTTCAACCGCGGTGGCTAAATCAGCACCTGATAAATAAGTTCCTGCAGGAACACTGACTTTCGTCGTAGTACCTACTCCATCTACAGCCATATTGAATTCAGTAGCAGAAGCGAATGTCAGCCCCGCATCATCACCGGTTGTTTGAATTCCTTGGCTATCACTTAAACCTATCGCCGAATCACTACTCGTGCCACCGACCGCAGTAATTTCAATCTGCTGAGCACTACCAATAGCAGAGGTTGTGAAACGTAAATAACCGTTATCATCAAATTCAGCTAACACATCCCCCGTCAATGCCGTAGCATCAATCGCAGTTTGAATCGCTTGTAACGTATCTTTGCGATCTCCAATAATACTATCGCCGTTAAGATCATTTCCAGCCGCATTAAGATTGACGGTTACCGCAACAGGGCCAGCTCCGATATCCAATGAAAAAGTCGCATTATTTAGGGCAAAATTAACACCTTCTGTACTCGCCATTGAGCGATTACCAGGCTGAGTTGTTGAGCCTTTTCCTAAGAAAGCATCGCTATTTAAGGTCGTAAGCTCAACCCCTTCATAGGTGCCTTTTCCCGTAATATTAAAGCCTAATGTATTGGCGCTATTGGAATCTGTACTGGTGAAGGATATTTTAGAATCTTCACCGTATTTATTAGAAGTAATAGAAAAATTCTTATCCACAGCGTCATATTCAACGGTGGCACTGTAGGCAAACTGTTTATAGGTTTCATTACTATTAATTTGGAAACCAATTTGTTTCGCGAGCTCTTCACCCGTGGCATAGCTTCCAGACGTTAATGTAATCGCTTCGTTTTTACCGTTAAGATTTATCGTAAAGTTATTATTACTATCATCGATCACCACAGGACTAACAAAATCCAACCCTGCAACACTGCCCCCCTCATAAATTGCTTGAGTGGCAAGTTGAGTCACTTCAACAGCATAGGTACCTGCTTGAGTATTGATTGAATCATTGACATAGCGTATTTGCGCATCATCTGCAGTACCACTTTTGGCTAAAATACTAACTATCGATTCACGCTCTTCCTTCATCGCTTTAGAAAAAACTGCTGGATCAAATTCCAATAAAAAATCATTGGTTCTATCAGTATTTACACCAAGCTCTGTTAAAGACCGGTATTTAGTTCCCGTTAACCCCTCAATAGGTTGGCTGATCATAGAGCGAATCTGAGATTGAATTCCTCGTAAAGTCGAGTCTCCTAGTAACAAACCCGCTTGATCCGTGTCCGCATTGTAGGAGGTTAATTCGTCTGAGAATTTTTTGAAATCGTTATAAGCAGTAACAAAATCTTGAATCTTTTCCTGAACACCCGCCGTATCCGGAGCGACGACAATGGAAATTGGTTTACCGACGTCCGCCGATAGCAAATTCAATGTAACCCCTGGCACGACCTCGTCAATACTATTACTTTCGCGCGTAATGGTAAGACCATTGGCTTTTAATAATGCGTCTTCGCCTTTTGCCGTTTCCGACATAGTGCCCACGCCATTTTGAACTTCATTATAAGCAATTGAAGATAGGCCTGTGGTGGCTACCGCACCGCCATCATCTAGGGTCATAATGCGCATGGCATTTTGCTCGCCAGTATCTTCAGAACTGATTACTAATCGATAACCAGAGCCATCATTAATGATCGATGCTTTGGCGCCAATATCGGCATTATTTATTGCCTCTCTAATACCACTTAAGGTTTTATTAGAGTCATCAATCGTAATTGGAGGCCCACCCTTAGTCGGGTCAACATCCTGACTTAAAAAGCCACCACCCCCATCATAAGTAATCGCACCAAAGGTAATTTGAATTTCGCCGGTACCAATGATTTCATCAATACTGCTATAAGCATCGGTAACTACACTGTGGGCTTTCGCTGTATTTAATACTTCAACACTGTAAGTGCCGGGTTCAGCAAGAATTGACGCTTCTGTCGTTAGAATGGCTTCATCTGAAGAGCTAGCGGTTGTTGAGCCTGCAGTAGAGGGTAAAGATAATGCACTGGTTGCAGACTGCAGCGTAGAGGCGAGTGATTTAATTTCGCCATAAGCAGTAATGCGGGCATCCAGTATTTCTTCATCACGGTCAAGACGCTTGTCAGATGCTTCACGCTCTGCACCCACAATCTTCTCAACAAGATCGTTGGTTAAAACCCCTGATCCTAAACCTAATGATTCAATAGCAGCCATGGCCTGCCTCCACTCTACAAAATATTCATACTGAAACGCAAAAACCCCAGTACTAACCTTATCGGCCAGTCTGGGGTTATTTTTAGCTAAGTGCTTAAATTAGTGCTAACAAAAAGTTCCTAATGTCACACTTGAGCGCTAAACAATAACGATGGTTCTTCATCATTCAAGTTTTGCGCCAACTCCAAAGCTAATTCGTTCGGTATTTGACGAATCAATTCTGAAGATGTTTTATCAAACACCTTGATTACCGTTTTACCGCTATCTTCATCCATTTGAAAATCGAGGGTACGTTCAGTTGATTGCACATACTCATTAAGCTTAGAAACAGCGTCTTTCACTTGTTCTTCACTTACATCGGCAATCGCCTTTACATTCTGTGGCAACTCTTTGCCACCTATACCAGTACTCTCAATTTTACCTGTTGCTGCAGCTTGTTCTTTTCCGTAAGCGTTAGCAGCAGTAGAGGATGATGAAAGCTGAGCTGCGTTCTTTTGAACTAACGAAACTCGATCGGTTAAATGTGCTTTCATATCATTCATAAATCACCTCAATGGCTAAGATTCTTATCTCTAGAAGATTAAGCTTCCTAATCATGCAATTAAGAAGCTTAGTAAGTCTTGCGACTTATCCTAGAAGAGATAGAACCTGCTGGCCTGCTGCGTTAGCCTGAGCTAGTACCGAAATACCGGCTTGCTGTAGCACGTTCGTACGCTGCAGTTCCGCGGTTTCCGCCGCGAAGTCGGCATCTTGAATTCGCGAGTTTGCCGCGTTCAAGTTTTCAGACGTTACTTGCAAGTTACTTACGGTAGATTCCATACGGTTTTGAATCGCACCTAAGTCAGCTCGCTGGCTAGCAACCTGGCCAATGGCGTTATCCACTGCAA
>CAJVZR010000032.1 GCA_913019965.1 uncultured Oleispira sp. | reverse complement strand
CCGCTGAAATCTCGGTTGTTTATTGAGACATTAAAAGAATTACTTGGAACCGAAGCTCCTATTTGGGAGCAGCGAATTCCAGAGTTTGAAAACATGTATGGTCATAGTGATAAGCCTAAATCACGATAAGGCCAAATAATAGCGACGAGTCGCCTCTAATACATAGTATTGTTATTCTTCGATTCTGATGGAATCTGTTGAATCGCATCCCAGTGCTCTACTATTTTTCCGTACGGATCAAATCGGAAAAAATCCATGGTCACGTATTCATCATTACCCGGCCATGTTTGGTGTGTATGCAATGAGACTAGGCCCCCCTCTGCTATCACTCTAACAAACTCTATGCTTTTGTCAGCGTAATCACGGTGCATTTCTTCGAAATAGTCTATGAATGGCTGCTTACCATCGACAACTGCGGGGTTATGCTGTATGTAATCATCACCCACATATTGTGCGACTGCTTTCGCGGGCTCGCCTAAGTATGCCATACGATAAAACGCTACTGCATTTTTCTTATTGGTCTCTAGTTTATGTGCCATAAATACTCCACCTTAGGATTTAAGAGTGTCTTGCATCCAACAAACCAATTTATCGAACGGTAATGGGTAGCATAAGCCGTAGCCTTGAATATAATCACAGTTCATGATCTTTAGGCTGTCTTGAATATCTAGGGTTTCAACACCTTCTGCGACCACTTCTAAACCTAGGTCATGACACATATTAACCGTTGTTTTAACGATGATATTGTCGTCTTTTGATTGATTCATACCCATTACAAACGATCGATCAATTTTAATTTCTTGTACTGGTAAACGCTTAATATAAGCAAGAGATGAATGACCCGTTCCATAATCATCAATTGAAAGCCTTACTCCTAAATTACTTAACTCATGCAATACCGAGAGTGCCAGTTCAGGGTCATTCATCATGGCTGTTTCGGTGACTTCTAAGGTTAGCTGAGAACTTTTAACATTATGTTTTTCCAATAACGCTAATACCCTACTTGGAAATTGAACATCTCGTAAATTCACCGCAGAGATGTTAATCGCTACATGCTGCTCGATGCCCATTCCATTCAAAATTGCAATTTTGCTTAATGCTTCATTGATCACCCACTGGGTTAATGGGTTGATGATGCCAGATTGCTCGGCCATTAAGATAAATTCATCCGGAGGAATGGCTCCATGTTCAGGGTGGAACCAGCGTAATAAGGCTTCCATACTGATCGGTTTGTTACTTTTAAGGGATAGCTGTGGCTGAAAATACAATGCCAATTTATTATTTTCCAGTGCATAACGCAGCTCACCTACTAGAGTTAAACGCTTTTCACTGTAGGGATTAATTGCTTGGCTGTACTGGGTAATATTTGAATGTTTACTATAGCCTACATCGATGGCGACCAATGCATTACGAATCAAACTGGCTGGGGTTTCCACATCATTATCATAAATAGCCCAACCACACGACGCTCCAACATCAATGAGCATTTCTTGATAATCAATGGGTTCATTTACAGCATCTAATAGTTGTTTAATCGAAGCATATGGGTTTTCTCCTATACTTAAGTCCATCGCAAAGCCGATATGAACCCCTGCAATGATGGTGCAATAAGATGTATCCTTTGCTGATGTTTCAAACGGTATAAATTCTTTATTTTTCTCCATGAGCGAATTAAGCTGAAAAGCAATTTTTGTGAATAACCCATCCGCAAGCTTGTGTCCCAGTGTTTGATTGATCTCATGAAATCTATTCAAATGAATTAAACCAAAAACGAAACTATTACGATGCTTTTCCGAGGTTATATTATTATTAAACCAACTTTCAAAATGCGCTCGATTAGGCATACCCGTCACTGTGTGATGCAAAGC
This sequence comes from uncultured Oleispira sp., assembly GCA_913019965.1. Classification (GTDB taxonomy): domain Bacteria; phylum Pseudomonadota; class Gammaproteobacteria; order Pseudomonadales; family Oceanobacteraceae; genus Oleispira. The sequence goes on along the minus strand of CAJVZR010000032.1, from coordinate 43,196 downwards.
ACGATGAATCAATCGATCTTCGGCTATTTGTCTATGCTGAGTTTCTTTCAACGCATTCTCTTGTGCATGATAACGTCGCTTACGCTCTATGTTTAAGCGATCTGCCAATGCCAGTGATAATATAATAGCTTCGGCAGCAGAGCCAAATAACAAACCATTTTCAGTTAAGCCAGTTCGCGGAATAATGCCTAATTTGTTTAACGCAAAGATGGCGGTTCCAGCGGTTAAAAATAGCCAAGCTACACTATAGAGGCGTGCAATCGTATGGCCCTTAAACCATAAGTAGGGGCCGACTAAAGCACAGCTGATTGATACAAGAACGGTATACATAACCACCATTTTTCCGATAGTCACGTAGTCTAAAAAGAATACCCCTAGGGTAAGTAATACACTGACAACCGCATAACCTTGATATAGCTTCGAGATTCGCGGAGAAGTTTGCGAGAGTTTTAAAAAGGTCTGAGTAAACATAACCGTGAAAAATAAGCCGAACGGCATGAAAAATATTGCGCTGTATTCTTGAACAACAGGCACATTAGGAAAAAGATTGGCTGTCATAAATCCATGCATAGAGAATTGCTGAATAGCAAAGCCAGCAATAAATAATACATAAAAAATATATACCCGTTCTCGTAATGAAAAAAATAAGAAAAGATTGAAAAGAATGATGGCTAACACTATGCCGTAATAAGCGGATTTTCCTGACAAATCAACTTGGTCGTACTCAATATATTTAAGATCAGGGGATACAACAATCGGAACCTGCAGAGACCCTTTAGATTTCACGCGAATATAAAATATGCCCGCTTCATTTTCATTTAAGTTAAATGGGAATAAAAAATTTCGGTGTGGTAAAAATCGATCGTCAAAGGGATGTTGACTACCAGAAAGGTAGTAATGGCTTACCTCATTATCAATAATAAAATAGTACTCAATATCATTTAATAAGGGATTGGCGATTTCAATTAGGCCATTTAAACGACGAAAACCCGTATTTTTGATATGGCCTTTAAACCAATAAACCGAAGAGGTATAGCTAAAATTTGGCGTACCGAGCGTACTGTTAAACCATTCTTTACTAGCAGTACTCTGTATTTCGAACAGGGTCAATTCAGCTGTCGAGTCCTCATAAATATCGACGACAGACCCCACAATAATTGGCTCACTGTTATTGCTGATCTCGATGATGTGGCTATCGCTGATGTGGCTATCGGTGGTTAGATTTTCATTGGATGTAGCCAAACACAAGGTCGTAAATAGATAACCAAGCAACATGACACTGCACTGTTTAATGCTGAATTTAAACAAAGAAAGACTCTTATGATGTCAAATATGAAAGGGCTTTGGCACCTTTATTAAGAGTAGGCCTAATATTGCAATGATGCGAGTCATTCACGAAAGATTTAGTCGATGAAAAAACTAATGTCAACTTCAATCATTTGGCATAAGAAACAGTGTATTAAGAACACTTTCATCTAGGTTGAGCATTCTGTTATTCCTGCATGTTATCAGCCACGTGATGCCGTTATTTTTTGCTTTAGTAGCAATACAAACCCGACTAGTAACAAGACAAAAAATACCGTAGTAAAACCGCTTTTTAGTATTGTGAATACATTGGCAGCCTCTACGGTTGTCTCTTGCAGGTTAGGATATGAGTTAATCATTTTTATAATGAATATGTTTTCCATGTAATCGAAACTACCGGCCAAAAAAGGAACCACTGAAATACTGTATATTTTAGAGTCTGCTTTGAATGTTTTTTTGAATAACCAAACCAGTAATAACGCATAGGTGATGGCAAACAAACCTGGGTAAATAAAATCTAGCGGCAGCTGTGTTGTTAAGTATAGATGACGACCTTCTGTACCTAATGTGCTTAATAGTTCATTAGCATAGGTAAAGTTATAGCCGGTAGGCGATAAATCAAATAGCGGAAGTTCAGGGGCAAATGCAGATACCGCAGGAATAGAATAAGACAGCATTGAAATATAAACGACCATGGTTAATGCAAATAAACCACTTACGATTTTTCCTGTTGAGTATTTTTGCACCCAATTAAATAACTTTTCCATGCTGTGTAGATTTCCTTTTGTTATGAACTAATCACATTAAAGACGGCGCTGGCTCGGGCAATACGTTTTGAATCAACGTAAAAATAGCTGTTGGCAAAAGCCATGTTTCTGCCAACCTTTTGCACATCGACTGATATTTCTATCCAGTCTCCTAGCTTTGCGGAACCAGCATAATCTATATTAAGGCTGGCTGTCACCATAGGCACAGGTTCTTGACCTTGAAAAGCCGCGTTATAACCCAGCGCAATATCTGCAAGGCTGCTGAAAACGCCGCCGTGAACTTGGTCTCTAGCATTGCAATGTTTCTTCTCAGCTCTTAGCCCAATACGCAATTCAGTTTCTGTTTTCTGATTATATATTGGGCCAAGTAAGTCTAAAAAAGGGCTGCTTCTAAATATGGGTTCAAAACCTTCGGGTACGTTACTCATGGCTCATCCTTGATTAAAAAATCGATGAATGAACCTTAAGGGCTTTGCTTGGTTTGTAGAAATTCCTTATTTTCATGGCTGTATATTCGCTTGGTTAATTATCAAGGCTAATCAGTGTTAAGTGCGCCTCTTCGCTGATCACTTTAAGGTCTATAACATCGGCACGTATTAAGTCGCCATCTTTAACCACTTGCCCATTTATTATGGCTTCTCCGTTAACTACGTAGATCAGTGTTTCCCTTGTGCGCTTTACTACAAAATCTTTATATACCAAACCGGTATCGATCACAGTATGGCTATCGAAGTTTTTGCTTTGCTCTGAGTTGCCGCCATAAATGCGGTGTAGCTGACCATCATTGGTATCGTAGATTTTATAACCCGCTGAGCTGCCTGCAGTTTCTGGCAATGCCCATACTTGTAATAAACGAGTACGGCTTTCGTCGGGGTTAATTTCATTATGATCAAAGCCTTCTCCCCCCGCACGCTGGACTTGCGCTTGGTTGGCGACCATGGATTGGCCGTGCTCCATAGAACCTTCATGGGTAAGGCGCCCTTCTAGCATAATGGTAATGACGTCTACTTCTAGATGAGGGTGCATACCCGATTCACCAAAAGGTACATAGCGCGCATCGGCCAAATAAACAAAGCTGCCTAAGCCATCCCAAGTATCGGCTTTGCCACCAATTTGAGCATCTTTCACAAGGCGGGTTTCTTCTATTCCGGCAAATCCACCACGAGGTAAGCTGTCACGAGATAATATGTTCATTTGATATGTCCCTGCCTTATTTGGCGGTTAATTCGATTAATTATTTAGTTATTTGTTCGAGCTATTCAAACTGTTAAAGCTATTATAGGAAGTACATATAATTAAAAAATCGGGTAATATTGATCTATTAGTTCGAATTTACTGAACAGTTATCAGATCAACTAGAAAAACATAAAAAGAAGGAACGGAGCCTCATGAAACTCACGCTAGACGCCTTAACGGTATTGGATGCCATAGACCGCAAGGGCAGCTTTGCTAGCGCAGCTCAGGCTTTGTTTCGGGTGCCTTCTACTGTGACCTATACCGTGCAGAAGCTAGAAGAGGACTTGGGCTTTGCGATATTCAAACGCGCGGGAAGACGTTCGGTATTAACCCCAGCGGGGCAAGTTTTGTTAGATCAGGGCCGACAGTTATTGGTCGCCGCTCAAGAGGTAGTGAACAGTGCCCATCAAGTCAATAGTGGCTGGGAAGCTGAGCTGAATATTGCCATCGATACCGTATGGGATATTCAGCGCTTCTATTCTATCCTGACTGAATTTCAACAACTGAATAGTGGCGTACAAGTCAATATCACTGAAGAAGTTATGGGAGGAACGCTAGAAGCCATTATTGAACAGCGAGCCGATATTACCATTGGTGGCCCGCCCCCCGTCAGTGCGATAGCGGGTATTCAGTTTGAAAGCATTCTTAATACCCAATGGCTATTTGTCGTCGCGAAGGACCATCCCTTAACGAGCCTTCCCCTCCCCTTAACCGAGCATGATATTGAGCCTTATGTTTCAATTGTGATACGTGACTCAGCTACTCAATCCCCGATTCGTCCACACAGAAGTTTAACCGCTAGACCTAGGTTACGAGTAGCAAATATGGAGCAAAAAATTCAGGCACAGCTGCAAGGCATTGGGGTAGGTTTTTTGCCCAAACACAAAATACAACCGCTATTAGACAGTGGTGAATTGATTGAATTGGAAATTGAGAAAGATGCTCCCGTTACTCAACAATTTTGTGCATGGCACAGTACGAATCCCGGTCGGGCAGCGCAATGGTTTGTAGATAAAATATTAGCAGAAAAAAAAGTTAACCAAGGGATTTAATACCGATAGAAATTTATTCTAAAACGACAGCGACCACTATATTTTTGACTATTTTTCAGGTTATGCAGAACTTAAATCTAGCGCTGCCAAAAAAATCAATGAGGCTGTACCTGCTAATACGAATTGTGGGATTAACTTTCGCCCAGATGCATATATCCACGAGGAGTTCTCGATGCAGTCGTTATATGAGATCTGGCAACAGCACGAAGAACATCAAGTAAAAGGGCAATCCAACAATACCTTGATCATTGATAATCGCACTGTTGAAGAATACGCTACTGGGCATGTACCCGGCAGCCAAAACATCCCTTTGGGGGACGAGCCACAATACTTAAATACTCTGAAAGACTATGACCTTGTATATCTCTACTGCCATTCTGGCCGCAGATCTCAAACCGCACTGACTAACCTGTCTATTCTCGGGCTGGATAATATGACCTGTGTGAGCCATTCCGGCTTACCCGAATGGATTCAGCTGGGTTACCCCATCGAATGAGCGAGTAAGTAAGCGCCTCATTAACAAAGCGCTGTATTTTATTTGATCTATCGTATTGACAAAAGACTACTGGTCTCTTAATATACAAATAAGAGACCAGTAGTTACTTATGTGAAATATATGAATTGGCAACGCGCACGTACAGACGATAAGAAGAACGAGAGAAAAGAGGCTATCTATCAAGCGGCCTTTACTTTGTTTAAAGAGAAAGGTTATGAGGGGGTCAGCTTCAACGCGATTGCCTCTGAGGCTGGGTTTACTAAATCCAATATGTACCGTTACTTCAGCTCGAAAGAAGAAATCTTCTTGAATATTTTTAAGAGTCTATTTGAAGATTGGTCTGAGGACTGTACCCAGAAATTACGAGCCCTTAAGCAGAATCCCGATGTCAGTGAGTTTGCCCAAACCTGGGTTGCCTCACACACACCGCATCCGCAGTTTTTGGATTTAACCACCATCCTATTTATCTCGCTTGAGGCGAATAGCTCTTATGAGCAGTTGCTGGAATTTAAAACACGGTCGATGACCTTGCTTTATCAACTGGCGGTAGAGATCAGCAAAATCTACCCGGAAATTGAAGAAGAAAAAGCTTTTCGCTTTTTGACTCTGAGCTTTGCCGCCTCGGGCAATTATTGGGCCGCGGAATCTAAGCAAAACGACGCGCTGCATAAGATTTATCAGCTCGAACCATTCAAAGACATGAAGCCAGATTATGAGAAAAATTTAACCGCCTCGGTTGAGGTCATTATTCGCGGCTTACTCGCGAGTGACTGAATAAAACCAACTCACTCAACAAAATCAATTAATTTAAAAAGGTAATTTATTATGGCTCATCATATTGAAAGAACACTAAAAGTGAATGTTTCTGCAGAGAAAATTTGGCAGGTACTTGAAAATTATAATGGTATCGAAAACTTCGCCACGACGATTAAATCATCCCCTATCGTCGGTGATATCAAGTCTGGCTTAGGCGCTAAACGTAAGTGTACATTTAATGATGGCTCGAGCTTAGTTGAAGAGATTATTGAATTTAATCAAGGCCAAGGCTATAAGATGGAACTTTCTGAATATCCATATCTGTTAATAAGTATGATTGCAGAAATGCGCGTGACAAAGATTGATGCTAATACGAGCGAGCTTTTTATGTCGTCTGACTTTATCGTGAAAGGTGGCCCACTGGGTTGGTTAATGGGAACTCTATTGATGAGCCCTATGATGAAAGGCGTTTTCAAAAAGGTGATGACGGGCCTGGCTTATCACGCTGTAACGGGTAAGCGAGTTGATGAAAAAACATCGATGAGTGATGAACTTGGTAACATAGTCCTAAATTAGTTTTTTACTGCGATACCTGCTCGATTTCTAGTTGGCCAATACGGCCAACTGTTCATAAAACATGCAAAACTGAGCATTTACTCTAATTTTATTGCTTTCACCTTTTATTTTTGATTATATGCGCGCCTTGATTTGATGTGACGGAGTTTTCATCTAGAAATTAAGCTGCGCTGTCACAGAGAATTAATTAAATTATTATAATATTTATTCTTTTAAGAGTTCTCACCGTCGAGTTGAAGTTAAAGGATTAAAAGGTTCAAAAAGATGAAACGTAGATCATTTCTTAAAGCTGCGGGTACCGCAAGTGCTGCAACGGTATTACCTGTTATCACCAGTAAAACCTCTGCTCATACTCCCGAAGAAAAGTACCGTTCTTGTATCCCAGAAGTATTCGACCCCGTTGCTAAGCCTCCTGCTTATACTCCTGCGTTGGTAATTGGTTCTGGTTTTGGTGGTGCTATTTCTGCTTATCGTTTAGCGCAAGCGGGAATTGAAACAACGGTTTTAGAACGTGGCCTGCGCTGGCCTATGGATCATAGTCGGGATATTCACTCAGGTGATTTTGCCCCAGATGGCAGAGCGTATTGGCATAGAACTGAGATTACTCACCTAACGGGTTTGAGTTTTAGTTTTGATAAGTTTGCTGGGATTTTAGACGTAACCGATTACGAACATATTTCTGTTTGGCGTGGTGCGTGTGTCGGCGGTGGTTCAAAAGTATTTACTGGGGTGATGATTCAACCCGAACGCAAATACTTTGAAGAGATTTTTGCCGACAATGTTGATTATGAAGAGATGCGCGATACTTTTTATCCGCGCGTAAAAGAAATGCTAAATCTTAGCCCGCTACCGGATTATTTATATCGCAAATCCGCTTGGGGGCATTCTCGTGTTTGGGATGATCAAGCCCGTGCTGCGGGTTATTCTCCTGAACCCATCGATGGTATTTGGAACTGGGATGTTGTGCGTAAAGAGTCCTACTTCTGGAATCGTCGTTCAGCTACTGTAGGTGAAAGTAACCACGGCAATGCTAACGGTGCTAAGTTTGATGTAACACAAAACTATTTAAAATACGCTGAAGAAAGCGGTTTTACTAAAGTGTATTCCGGTACACAGGTTAAAGGCATTAGCCAAGATGCCAATGGTATTTATCTAGTTGAAGTTGAACAAATGGATCCGATGGGTGAAGTTCTTGATACCTATACTTTAAGCTGTGGCCGTTTGTTTATGGCAGCGGGCTCCATTGGTACCACTGAGTTATTACTGCGTGCTCGTGAGCGTGGGGATTTACCCAACTTGAATGAGCATGTTGGTGAAGGCTGGGGAACAAACGGTGATGCTGCGGCTATCCGTTCCCTTGCACCTTCTTGGGGTCTTACTCAAGCTGCGCCATCGGCCAGTAAAATTCATGATGCATCTTTTAATATGCCAGTGACGCTGGAAAATTGGTACGCGATTCAAGTGCCTGTTAACGCCGGCATTATTGCTTCGTTGAGCATGGTATACGATACGAAAAACCGCGCTAAGTTTGAATACAACGCAGAAACGGATTCGTGTGATTTATTGTGGCCTAAAAACGGCAACGATGAAGCGATTGAAGCGACCCGTGCGATTAATACTAAAATTGCCGATGCAAGTTTGGGCGTACCGGGTATGCCGGGTCTTATTGATGATGTGCAAGCAAGCTTTACCGCTCACCCATTGGGTGGTGTTGTTCTGGGTAAGGCGACTGATGCTTATGGCCGTGTACACGGTTATGACGGTTTGTATGTTATGGACGGTGCGATGGTTAATGGTTCGACAGGAGCCGTTAACCCGGCGTTAACTATTTCAGCTTTGGCTGAGCGTAATATCGAGAAGATTATTCAACAAGATATGTAATCTCTTTTGTTGAAAACCTGCTTCTGAAAAGGCCATACTTTGTAGTATGGCCTTTTTTATTTCAACTTAATCGTCAGTACAAGATAGTTCATACAAACCTCCCCCGAATGACATAGGCAATCACGTTTAAGGTCTTCTTGATTAAAGATTATCCACAGTTATGAAATCTATTCTAGAATTTAAGGCATTTACACATTGGCATTTGCAATCAATTTATTCTTCATATCACGCTGAATATTAATCAGAACTTTACTCAAGGCAAATACATGAGATCCCGCAGGCTCCAAAGGCTGGCAGCAATGATTGCTACTTTTAGGTTCAGTGATTTTTTTACTCGGTGAATCATTCAATCATCCTCACTTGTTCTTAGTTAGTTGTGAATACTTTCTTTAATAACTAAGACGCAAGCGGAATAATAAAGACGAAATTTATATGAAGATATCCTAGCAACTACAGCCCTGATAGCTAGATATACCTACAGACGCTAAATAGCGGTAGCGCCGCCATCAATGGGTAATGCTACACCTGTGGTAAAACCTGCTAGGTCGGAACATAAATACAAGACTGAAGCAGCAACTTCTTCTGGCTGGCCAATACGGCCAACGGGATGAAGGCTTTTTACGTATTGCTCTTTTTGTGGATCGTTCTCTGTTGCACGCTTAAACATTTCGGTATCAATCACCGCTGGGCAAATCGCATTAACTCGCAAGCCCTTTTTACCGTATTCAACTGCGGCCGATTTAGTGAGCCCGATTACCGCGTGTTTACTGGCGCTGTAGATACTCATCTTCGGCGCGGCACCTAAACCTGCAATGGATGCAGTATTAACGATGGCTGATGTGGATTGCTTAAGTAATGCTGGGATTTGATATTTCATGCAACGCCAAACGCCTTTCACGTTAACGTCCATTATTTTATCGTAGGTGGCCTCATCGCCATCGGCCAATTTGCTTGATTCAATTTCGATACCGGCATTATTAAAGGCTATATCGAGCTTGCCGTAGATCTCTAGTGTGCCAGCAACCATAGATTGAACATCTTGGTCTTTGGTGACATCACAAAGAATAAAGCTCGCTGTACCACCCGCTTGTGTAATGAGAGCTGTGGTTTCTTCACCCGCGCTGCGGCTCATATCGGCGACCACAACACTGGCACCTTGTTGGGCGAAAGCTAGTGCTGTTGTACGACCAATGCCGTTGCCCGCACCGGTAATTAATACGACTTTATCTGTAAAATTATTCAAAGCTGTTACCTAACTGTGTGAGTGACTATCTGTTAGTAAATCTATTTGTAAGTCACTACACCTTAGAGGCTTTAGTATGATTGTAGAAATTCGTTATTTTTATAGCGAAGTATTCTTCTGGGTGATTGTGGCAAGCTCTACACTTACCAAGTCACCCTGACATCAAATGCTTCACCCACTGCAGAAGAACATGCATCACTATAACTATTTTCACCGACGAGCCGTATGAATTTGGCTTCCCCTGCGATCACATTCGCATCCGCAATAAAGTTGGTTAAATCGATACTAGTATTCCAACCATAAGACTGGCCTGCGGCAATAGTTTCAACACTCACAATTTCATCTGTTGTATAAAATCCATCGTCGTCTATATCTAACCAGACTGTCCATTTTGTTGTTTTCGCAACTGCGATATTACTTGCACCGGTAATATTTATATTCAGAACCCTATTATTGGGATCGATTAATGCAATGGGATTTAAAGTTCGATAATCTGATTTGTCGGCATCAAAATCTATATCAGTGCCATTTATTATTACTTGGCCGATATCATTATCCGCCACTAGGCCTGTAGTGATATAACAATATTGGTCAGTAACCGAAACCGTTCGAGTAAAGTTGTCTAGATCATTTAATGAATCCTCTACCCTTAGTTTCACCTGATAATTCCCAGCAGCGGCATAAGTATGTTGCGGGTTTTGTTCAGTTGACGTTTGACCATCGCCAAAGTCCCAGTGCCAGGCAATGACTTCACCAGTACTGCGACTATCATCTGTAAATTGTGTACGCAGTTTTGATTTTTCAAAGGTGTAATGACTTAACACACCTTCGTCGAATAATTTGATTTTTACGACTTTAAACGCGGCGACTACATCGTCTGATTTTTCATTCGAGACGAGTGCAGCTTGTTGCTTTAAACATTCAGCGATTTCTGTATGGTCCATGGTAGCGGTCCAACAGTTTCTGGCAGCAGCGACGTATAAGTTATAAGCCGCTTCCATTCCCCACTGCTGTTGCAATAAATAAAATGGGTAAGTAAACATGCCAATACTGAGGTAATAATCCGGTTCGCTTTCGTCGTAATCAAGCATACTTTCGAGCGCGCCGTATTCCGTAACAATTTGATCGAGTTTACGTGTGCGGCCTAGATTTTCTTCACCGTGTAGCCAATAGTTGGTTTCACCTTTGTACTCACCAACCTGTTCGACATATTCATACCACGCCATAACACCAGAGATGTCGCTGAAGGCTTCATGCAAAGTTCTAAAGCTTTTCCTGAGATCAGTTTGAAAGAAATCGACCCCCATGATTCGGTTCAATACCCCATGGCCTATTTCATGACCTATAGAATCAAGGGATGAGGCTGAAAGCTGTAAAGCAACGCCGTCACCAAAAGTAGCATAGGCGCCATCCCAATAACCTGTGGGGATACTCATGCTGCCATAGTGAACCCGTATGCGAAGCTTGTCATTTATCGGTGGCTCACCTAGGTATTTAACAAAAGTATCGTAGACAAGAGTTCCATAAAACATGGCATCATTAATGGTTGAATATAACCAAGCGCCACCCTCATCCCCGACATAGCGATGTGTATTAACTGGACTTTCTGCACAAGCATATTGGTAAACCGGGAATAAATTATCATCGGCTATGTTCGCTTGGGTAATGGTGCCATTGCTTGACCCCGCTTCCCATGCGGTATCCCGCTCATAGTTCATGTCGATAATACTCACTAAGCCATTATCGAAAGAACATAAGCCTGACTGACTACGATGAATGGATATTGTGTCGCGCAGCTGGGTATAAGTGACATCAAATCCTTCAATATCAACCCCCGTATCGGGCGCCTGTCCGTAATACCAAGGGAAAAGATAATTTCCCCCAGGACCTGAAAGCTGAGTATTACCGATGAAATCGTGGAATTTTATCAGAGTACCTTCAAGCGCTAGACCTTTTTCATTGCTGGGATAAATGATAAAGGCCGAGGTATTACTTGGGATGTTTGTTCCAGCAGGAATAGTAATATCGTAAACAGATTCTGGACTTGTTTTAATAAAGGCATCTAAACCTTCATTGTCTAACGTACTGTCTATTTTATTACCTTGTTCATCAGCCCAATAAACCCAGAGAGAATCGGCAGCAGGGTCACTTTGGCTGGCTTCGATCGTCACAATACCTGCAAGCTTATGGCTGCCAGCATCTTGGTCACGGAAATAGGCATGACTGATGGTATTGGTTGGAATACCTTCTACCGGTATAACGGGAGGGTCTATCACTGGTGGTATTGCAGTGGGCTCTGAAGATGAATTACCACCTCCACAAGCAACGAGCGAGGCGGTTAATATCATGGTGCTAACGAATGTTCTTATGTGCATACCAACCCTAGCGATTTGTCTACAAACTGCATTGATCATAAAGCGCACAAGAGTAAACTGCTGTTAAGTGATTGGCAACCGATCTTTATTCAAGATAAATCACATCATTCGTGCACCACCTATTCCCTGCCTGTCTAAATTGATTGCCGACTGCGGTCTGCTATGGTCAGGTTATAGGCTTCAAATATTATTCAATAACATCATTTCTCCAGGATGCGGATCCATATAGAAAGATCGTGTTATATATTCATTAGGGCATCGTCTAAAGTGATGCCTTAATAACGTAATAGGTACAATAAGAGGTAATAGCCCTTTTTGATAACCATCAATTAATTCTTTCAGTTCCGCTTTATCATCACTGTCTAAACTCTTTTTAAGATACCCTTGGATATGATGCAGGGTATTGACATGTTTTTTTCTTGAAGCGGTAATTTTCAATAATATTGTCATCTTCTCAAGATAGACCATTGCCAACTGTTCAATATCTTTATCTTTGGTATCAGCAAGTAAGGCCCCCAATTCTTTAGCTTTCAGCTGGTCGTGACTCATAAATATGTATTTATGGTTCGCATGAAAGTCTTGAAGCTTTGACCAATTTAGGCCGCTTTCACACAGGTCTCTCCAACGTGAATAAATATAGACTCGCTGAATGAAATTTTCACGCAGATGGGCATCGGTTAAGCGTCCCTCTTCTTCTACTGGTAAAAATGGAAAGTTTTCCATTAAACGCTGGGCATAAATGCCAATGCCATCTTTAGTAGAATGATTGTTTTTCGAATCCGCACTACTATAAAGCTTCACCCTAGCCATGCCACAGCTTGGCGAGTCTTTCTTTAAAATATATCCACAGAGGTCGGTATGCCAATGGTGCTGATCTTCTGCGGTATCCTTTAACGCTTGGGTAACATTCAATTCTTTATTTTTGGTGCCAATACAATGGGTTTCGTCATTGATATTCACTAAACGGATGGGCTCACGGGGGATACCTAAACCAATCTTGACTTCAGGACAAAAAGGTACGAATTTGAAATAATCCAATAGCACCCCGGTGATATAAGCATTCTTTTTATGCCCCGAATCAAAGCGCACATTTTCACCCAAAAGACAGCTACTGATGCCAATTTTAATATCTTTAGGAGGTGTATTCATGTTAATTCTCCGCTTCTTTTATAGCGTCTGTTTAATAATAGTTAAGGTTATAAACCCCACGTCTAAACCATACTTAATCATAGTCGACTCATTAATCATCACGTCTTGGTTCACCAGGTACATTTTGTCTTCTATGCGTACTTGCAACTTATCTTCCTGGTAATCTATCAATAAATCATAGTTCATAAAAAAAGCATTGCCGGCAATGCTAATCTCTACAGGCTCGATCGTATCGTTTGCTTTCGCTAAATACTGAGTGGTCTTATTTTTAATAATCGGAGTAAATGTCCAAGTTCGGTATTCGATACTTTCATCATCAAATACAAATTTTTCAGCCAGGGTACCAATTCCTTCTTCAGACCACTGACCATTCATTTCTACATTAAAGTAACGAATGACTTGGCCAGAGCGATCTTTGATGATGCCATGGGCGGTCAGATCCCCGGTAAAAAAAGTCTTTAAATCTAACTTAGGCTTGTTGTCTTTATAAACATTGATATCGATTGATCCGCAGCTAATGAGTAAAAAGCTAAGGGTGGTTAATATAAGTTTTTTCATAATGAGGCCTCTTTAGACATTGAATAATCATAGGTGATAAGAACATCTTGATAGTCACCATTTTCATCGCAAATATTGGATCTGCCTTGGAATGAAATCAGTTTTCGTGTCGATCTGTCATAGCTTAAGCGTAGCTGATCCGCAAACATACTGATAAAGAAATTTGAAGCCGAAATAGTAAAGCAGTACTGTTGCTCGTTATCACAATCGTATTGCTGTATGGATAACTGGTAAGCTGCTAGAGATGATGGGACTAGGTAGTCCACAACGAGCTCCTTTCCTTGTACGAGTGTATTCCATTGCTGATTAATAAAATTATCAAAACCTGCATCAACAACCAAGGAAGGTGTCACATTAAGCTCTTCTAAATCTACTGCTTGCTTAGCATTCTCTTTATACTCAACCCACAATTTATTATCTTTCTTTACAATTTTTATATGCTCTCCATTTCGGTTATTAGTCTGCTCAATACTCGGTGATGTAAATCCCCCCTGATAATCAATTGTTTTTTCGGCAAATTTTTTACCATCCACTTCCTTATATATTACTTTATGACTGGTTTCGCTCAGATATTGATGGTGCTCTGTATATGCCAACTTTTTAGTCTCAATATCATAAGCATAACCAACGAAATTTTGGGCACTTACGACGCTAGAAAATAGCAGCACGATAAAGCCCATAAACATTTTAGGTACTAATAGAGTTTTCATAATATTCCTCGCAGTAGTGTCTCACGGTACGGTAGCTCAATAGGACGGTGGCCCACCAAATACCTTCAAATATAAAAAAGGCATCACTACTGTGCTGTTCAAGAAAATAAGAATTTGATAAATGAATTCCGGCAAAGTAGCTAACAGGGACTAAAAACAATCCGACGACTGCGGTTAACCAAAATTTTATGAAAATCCATTTCATCGAAAGTTCTAACGTCGCAGCAAAAGCAATCCACAATACTAATAACCAAATAGGCGCAAATAAGCCTAAGCTATTACTATAAACAAGGCCTGTTTGCCGGGCGATAAGGGTATCGCCCATATAACCGACTACGCTTAAACCAGTAACCATCAGCGCCATGTATGGGATTCTTGCTCCAATCAGGTGTAGACTATAAAAATAAATAGCTAATGCGAGTATGAGAGTGATTAAAGCACTATAAGTTGATCCTAAAACGGCAGCAAACCAACAGCACTGAAACATCACAGCATTCATAATATTGATTTTAGTTCGTATGGTTATCATGATTAATTCACTTATTAAGTGATAGCCAAAGCTTTGGCATACAAGATAAAATTTTGAACAACCAATGTAGTCGCCTAGGAAATATAACCTTATAACTGCGTTTCTCAATCGCTTTCACGATTCTTTGACTGGCTTCATTCGCTGTCAATAGAAATGGCATATTGAAGTCATTTTTTTGGGTTAACGGCGTATCAATAAAACCAGGCATCACGTCGGTTACATCAATGTTTTTCTGCTTTAAATCGATACGTAATGAACTTAAGAAATAACTGAAAGCAGCCTTCGAAGCGCCATAGGCTTCTGCTTGCGTGAAAGGTGTCATACTGGCCATGGAGGTTATACCGACAATATGACCTTTATTAGATTTTTCTAGTAATGAAAGTGACCCTTGTATTGCACGAATACTACCATGAAAATTGATATCCATAATGTGCTGAATACAGGACCAATCTGAGCTATTCACATCAAGATATTGGCAGTCACCAGCGGATAAGATCACTCGATTTAAATGGGGAGTAAGATCAGTTAAGGTATGCTCGATACTCTCAGAATTGTCTGTCAGCAGATCACAAACAAAGGGTAGGATATTATCAGAGTGCTGGGCAAGCTCATCGAGCGCTTGCCTATTACGTCCTGACGCGATCACCTTATTCCCTTGATTCGCCAATTGTTTGGCAACTTGGTATCCTATGCCACTACTAGCGCCGGTGATCCATATTATTTCGTTGGTAATCATTTTTCTTTCCTCGATTAATACTATTAATACGAGGGGGGTGAATAAATGGATTACATTTTTTTATTTATCTCAAAAATGGGTTTAATAGCCTGCCAAAAAAACCAGTCATTTTTAACGGCGCATCAGTGACGGCAAAACAGATACAGTCTTCTTTATCGTGGGCTTGGGGCTGATGATGGGTACTGGTATTAGCCAATACGAAATCTCCCGGATGATAGTCACCAGAAAGATCCGAGAAGCTACCGGAAAGCACCAGGGTGAATTCATTACCTTGATGGGTATGTTGCGGTAGCTCTTTACCCGCGGCAATTTTATAAAAGCGAGCGGTATACTGCTCATCAGAAAATGGTAAATCGTAACTCTGAATGCTTTTACTGAAGCCCGACCACGGTAGATGTTCATAATAAGAGGGCACAAACCGTCGTAGTGGTTTTGGCAAGCGCTGATCGGCATGCTCTAGCTGCTGTTTGAATACCGGCTCTAAAGCCTCAATAGGCTCTAAATCTGAGGTTCTCAACTGACCCGCATCCCGCTTAGCATGCAAGGTGGCCAATAACCTTGATTTCGCCTCAGTATTGACCTCGACAGGAGTGGAGTAATCGATAAGATCTCCGCCAAGCTGTTCATAAATAAACACTTTTTTCTGACATTCAATACAGCTTTCAAGATGACAAGCGGTCTGTATGCCTAATGCATTGGTAAGCTGGCCAGCAGCAAATTGCATTAAAAGTTCGTCACTAGGATGATAATTAGCCATGTCATTTGTTCTTTTGCCAGGTTATCTAGTTTTTTCATCGCCAAACGCAGACGAGATTTAATCGTTCCCAAGGGTAAACCCAAATCAAGGGCAATCTCGCTATGAGATTTGCCTTCAAAATAGACCTTGTAAATGATCTGACGCTGCTCTTCTGGTAATGATTCAATAAGTATACGGACCATTTTCGCATTTAGATCACTCTCAACTTCGTCATCTAGGTGAGATGATATAAGCTCGACAGAACTGATCTGAGCTATATCTTCTTCCGGCCACAAGTCAAACGACTGGATTTGGCTGGGCTTTTCTTTGCGCAGAATATCAATACGACGATTACGGATGATGGTATACATCCAAGTCATCGCTGAAGCGGATGCAGGCTTGAACTGCGGAGCTTTATTCCATACCGTGAGCATACACTCTTGCAGCAGGTCTTCTGCATCAGAAGCGCTTGAGCCACACTTTATTGCATAAGCCTTCAATCGACTTGCGCATGCATCAAATAATTCCAAATAAGCCTGTTCATCTTGCAGTGCAATTTTTAAAACAAGGTTATTTAGATACTGAGCATTAGTCTGAGTACCCTGAGTCAAAATAATTCCAACATTTATCTAAAGTCGTTTTGTAGTTCGAGCAAAGTTAAAACAATCATACCTTCTGGTAAAGCGTTAAGAAATATATATTTTTTTGGTGATCCAATACGTTTGTTTGCACGTTAGTTTAATAACATTATTAAATATCTACATTTCTTATGATACTAACTGATAATAACCAGACAAACTGTCAAGAAACCAATACTGTCAATTTTGCTGTAATTGGTGCCGGAATTTCTGGATTAACATTTGCAAATAAAATAAGCGCTCTGGGTTATACAGTCGCTGTATTTGAAAAGGCGAGAGGCACAGGTGGAAGACTTTCCTCAAAAAGAGTAAAGAATTCGAATCAACAAACTATGGCTTTTGACCTAGGCTGCACTAGTTTTTCTGGAAAGTCCGTCGAATTCAAAGCGCAATTAGATTATTGGCATCAAGTTGGAGTACTGGCACCCTGGCTGGTAGACAAACAAGGCAATTCTCACTATGTGGCAAGTTCAAGAAACTCGTCTTTAACCAGATACTTAAGTCAGGACTTAGATTGTTATTTTTCAACCCAAATAACAGAAATTAGAATGAATAACGGTGTATGGGAGCTTCTCTACGTCGATCATAATGATGGTAGTGAGTCTCGTATCTATGCCGACAATGTTGTCTTCGCCACCCCATCAGCACAAGCCTTGGCATTATTACCTCGTCAGTTAGAAATGAAAGCACGACTAACCGATGTAACGAATGAACCTCAATGGGTGCTGGCTTTAGAAGTTAGTAATCCAGATTTAAATATTGATGATATGTCTTTTCCTGATAGCGAATTGATACACTCAATTAGTATTGAATCAAATAAACCCACCCGTGAACACCCTCGACAGTCAAAGATACTTCAAATTCAAACTACGGCTCAATGGAGCAGTGAATATATAGATAGAGATAAGCAAACTGTTGAAGGGTTTATCATTAAAGAGTTAGAGCTGATTACACAGCAATCCCTAATTATTACAAACCACTATTTACATCGCTGGTTATATTCTACAGTGAGCTGCGGTATAGAACTTGATAATCCCTATTTGTGGAATAAGTGTGGCATTGGTTTGATTGGTGATTATTTCGATAGTAAGCATTTTGGTATTGAAGCATCTTGGCACAGTGCCATCGCACTCGTGAACCATCTATCTGATATTGGTGATACTCAAACTGCTGTTCGAGCCCATGAATATGACTAACCTAGTATGGTTTCGAAATGATTTACGCATTTTTGATAACCCTGCACTAAGTAAGGCGATGGCCACTGGAAACTGCATTGCCGTTTATTACATTACTGATGAACAGTGGGACAACCATGGATTGTCAAAGCTAAAACGGCAATTAATAATGGAGCATTTAAGACAATTAGAAAGCTCACTTTCCCGTCTTCACGTTCCTTTCATTATCTTTGACGGACAATCATTCGCCACGAGTGCAGAAATGCTAATCAATACTTGTATTGAGTGGAAGGTCTCTGACGTATTCTTTAATCATGAATATGGTTGCAATGAGTTAAAGCTCACTCATACAGTAGAAGCAGGCTTAACTAAACACAATATTAATCTTCATGGGTTCCATGAACAGTGCATCATCGAACCCGGGTCAATCACTAACGGGCAAGGAGAGTGCTATAAAGTATTTGGCGCATTCAAAAAAAAATGGCATTCTTTATTTGCTCAACAAGCGCGACCTATATTCTCAAAGCCTAAAGCACAGGCTCTCGTACCATCAAAATCAAACATCGCTCCCGTAAAATCTGATTTAACTTGTCTCAAAAATTATCAGATTGCTATTCCACTTAAAGCACTTTGGCTATTCAGTGAGATAGAGGCCCATGAACATTTAAGCGATTTTGTCGAGACACAAGTTGAGCAGTATCATTTAGAAAGGGATATCCCTAGCTTAGATTCTACCAGCCAGCTATCAACCCTACTTGCTCTAGGGGTTGTAACGACTCGCCAATGCTTACAGGCGGTTATTAATAGCGATCAGTCAAGTAAGTCTGAGGCACTAGGGGCTTATTCAATTGAGACCCTCAACGAAGGAGCATTGTGCTGGGTAAATGAGCTAGTTTGGCGTGAATTTTATCGCCATATATTGGTTTCCTATCCTAGAATTAGTAAAGGAAGGGCCTTTAAAGTTGAAACAGAAAACTTACCATGGTTAGTGAAAAGCCCTTCCTTTGATGACTGGTGTAACGGCTTAACCGGCATTCCAATCATTGACGCCGCAATGAGGCAGTTGAATGAAACCGGTTGGATGCATAATAGACTACGCATGGTAGTAGCGATGTTCCTTACTAAACACTTACATATAGACTGGCGTTTAGGGGAGCGATACTTTTATAGCAAGCTGTGTGATGCCGATTTAGCTTCCAATAATGGGGGTTGGCAATGGTCTGCCAGTACTGGGGTTGATGCTGCTCCCTACTTTCGTATATTTAATCCGTACCGCCAAGCAGAAAGATTTGATCCAAATGGCGATTATGTTCGTAAGTATGTTAAAGAGCTAGCCAGTATTGAAGGCAAAGCAATACACAAGCCTAGTGAGACACTGGCCAAGCACTTGAATTACCCTACAGTAATTGTTGATTTGAAAGTTGCTGCAGATAGTACAAAAAGTTATTTCAAAAACCTTAAACGGCAATAGAATAAAAAAGGAGACCGATAAGATGAATGCTTTAAAGCAGCTAGGTAATAATACCATCCGCTGGTTTGATTCAGAAGCTGAGCCGTTTTCAGAGCTAACAAGCCAGAACACTGATATCAAAGTGGAGCCCAGAAAAATAAACTGGCAACGAGTTATTCCTTTTTTAGCCGTTCACCTGACTTGCTTGTGTGTTTTCTTGGTTGGCTGGAGTCCCGTCGCAATCATCGTATGCCTGGCCATGTTTTGGCTAAGAATGTTCGCTATCACCGCATTTTATCACCGCTACTTTTCTCATAGAAGTTTTAAGACTAACCGCTTTTGGCAATTTATCTTCGCCGTAATTGGCGCCAGCGCGGCACAAAGAGGGCCACTATGGTGGGCTTCTCACCATAGAAAGCATCATATACATTCTGACGAAGCAAACGACTTACACTCACCTAAGAATGGTTTTTGGTGGAGTCATATGGGCTGGTTCACCTGTGAAGAAGCATTTAAAACCGATTACAGCGTGATTAAAGATTGGGCAAAATTTCCCGAACTAAGATTCATTAACCGCTTCGATATCCTAGTACCTTTTCTATGTGCAACCAGCTTATTTATTCTAGGTGAGATGTTAAATACCTTTAAACCTTCGCTGAATACAAACGGTTGGCAAATGCTAATTTGGGGGTTCTTTATTTCGACTGTTGCTCTCGCTCATGCAACTTTCACCATTAATTCTTTATGCCATACATGGGGAAAGCGTAGATTTGAAACGAAAGACGATAGTAGAAACAATCCTTACCTTGCCATATTAACTCTAGGTGAGGGTTGGCATAACAATCACCATCGCTATGCGATATCCGCAAGACAAGGATTTTACTGGTGGGAGATTGATATTTCCTACTACATACTGAAATTTCTTAGCTGGTTCGGCATTGTTTACGATCTAAGACCTGTACCTAAGAAAATCATTCTGGAGGGCATTGATAATGACCGTAACTAATCAAAGCTCTACTCAAAGCTCTACTCAAAGCTCTACTCAAAGTTCTAATCAAAGCAATATGAAAATGGCTGAAAATACTATAGCTAACAATATAGACGGTTTTAAGCGTTTATATAATCTGATGAACAGAGAAAATATTACTCTAGATCTAATCAAGTCGGTTTATGGAGATAACATTCACTTTCAAGATTGTTTCCATTCAATAGACGGCATTAAAAGCCTTTATGACTACTTTGATAACCTATATTCAAATGTAAACTTTATTCAATTTAATTTCATCAATCAATGGCATGATGATGAAAGTGCCATGATCACCTGGGAAATGACTTATAAACATCCGAAATTAAATCAAGGTAAAAACATAGTCGTCAAAGGTGCAAGTGAATTAATTTTTGAAGATAACAAAATCATTAAGCATAGAGATTATTTTGATGCCGGCTCATTACTTTATGAACATATTCCATTATTAAAACGCATTATATTATTTCTTAAAAACAGAATGGCCTAGAACAGATACCTGGTGAATACGATGAATACTGAAAATACAAAAAAAAGAGAAAAAATAGCCATTATTGGCGCTGGAATATCTGGTCTATTATCGGCCTACTTATTAAACAGAGAGCATGATGTTACTTTATTTGAAGCAGGTAGCTATTTAGGTGGTCATACCCATACTAAGCTCGTCCAATCGGGCAGTAAGAAGTATCCAGTAAATACGGGATTTATTGTTTTTAATGATTGGACTTACCCCAACTTTATCAAGCTAATGGATCAAATCGGAGTCAAGAGCGAAGAATCCGATATGAGCTTCAGTGTCAGAGACGAAAATACCGGGCTTGAATACAATGGTACTAGCTTTAATAGTTTATTTGCTCAGCGTAAGAATATTTTTAAGCCCTCTTTTTGGTTCATGATTAAAGATATCTTACGTTTCAATAAGCAAACCGTGGAAATGCTTTCAACAAACTCAGTACCTGAAAACCAATCTTTAGGTGATTTTGTCAAAGAGCATGGCTATAGCGATCGTTTTGTAAATCATTATTTAGTGCCCATGGGCGCCGCCATCTGGTCTGCTTCTGTAGACGTTATGATGGACTTTCCAATTCGTTTTTTTCTTAAATTCTTTAACAACCACGGCATGCTGAGTGTTGATGATAGACCCCAATGGCGAGTCATTAGTAATGGCTCTGAATCTTATATTGAGCCTTTAATAAAATCATTTAAGGATAACATTCATTTAAATACGCCTGTATCTAGTGTAGCTCGTTCGGAATGCGGTATTATTCTCACTACTTTTTCTGGCGAAGAGCATCATTTTGATCAAGTCGTATTTGCTTGCCACAGCAACCAAGCGCTAGGAATTTTAGATGAACCTACGGAGCAAGAAAACGAAATCCTAGGTGCTATCCCCTATCAAGAAAATGAAGTCGTACTACACACTGATAGAAGGTTAATGCCAAAAAATAAATTGGCATGGGCCGCTTGGAACTATCATATTCCGCAACGCCTAAGTGAGTATGCCATGGTGACCTATCACATGAATACCTTGCAGAACTTTGATGACGCACCGGATGATTTCATGGTGACACTTAATCGAACCGCGGAAATTGCGCCAGGTAAGATCATTGATAAATACAACTATGCCCACCCCGTATTTACCATGGATGGGGTTGCAGCACAGCAAAGACATCATGAGATTAGTGATAAAAACCGTACTCACTTCTGTGGAGCTTATTGGTTCAATGGCTTTCATGAAGATGGGGTAAATAGCGCATTACGGGTTGCCAAAGCCTTCGACATAGAGCTTTAGGCATAGATTATGATAAGACATAGCGCTATTTACACAGGTACTATTCGCCATAGAAGATTCAAACCTGTTACGCATAAATTAAATTACCCTCTATTTATGATGTATTTAGATCTTGATGAACTGCCGATATTGCTAAAAAAGCGTTGGTATTTCACTGCGGGGAAATTTAATGTTTCGTCATTTTCTCGGAATGATTATTTAAACCCTAATATAGAAGACTTAAAAACAGCCGTTATTAACAGAGCCGCTGAAGAAGTGCCCAAACTAAGAAACGATATTCAGTCTGTTAGAATGCTCACCAATGTCCGCTATTTTGGTATCAGCTTCAACCCGGTTACCTTCTATTACTGCTTTAACCAGCATGAAGAGCTGATTGCGATTGTCTCCGAAATCACCAATACCCCTTGGGATGAAAAGCACAGTTATGTATTACCGATTGGTCTAAGTCAAAATGACATGGCCTATCAATCTAAGGGAAAGAGTAAACATATCTTCGACTTCCATAAAAAATTTCATGTTTCTCCTTTTAATCCGATGGAGATGGAATACCGCTGGGCATTTTCAGAAGTTGATACGGATTTGCACGTTCATATGGATAACTATATGGACAGCACTCAAGATGACCATGGCAGTAAACATTTTGATGCCACCCTAGTTTTGGATAGAAAACCTCTACTTAAAAACCTAGCGAAAACCTTGGTTCGATTTCCTTTTATGACCGCTAAGGTGGTGATAGGGATTTATTGGAATGCGTTGAAATTGTGGTTAAAGCGCTCTCCTTTTTACGACCACCCAAGCAGCAAACAAGTATAATTATTTAGGAGAATAATCATGAATACGCAATCCGTTGTTAATATTGAAAACAAAACAAAGAAATCCTTTTTACCAAGCAGTAAAATGTCCGTGCTTGCCAGGTACCTTGTACACAAGCAGCTAACTAAGCTGCACACAGGCTGCTTAAAAATTGTAGAAGGCGATGATACGACGGTATTTGGACAAGATGAAACCGAAGCCAATATCTGTGCGAGTCTAGTCATTAAAGATCCAAGTTGTTATAGCGAGATTATGACCGCTGGCAGTATTGGTGCCGCTGAATCGTTTATGACCGGAGATTGGAGCTCTCCTGACCTGACCAAGCTGGTACGCGTCATGGTCTCTAATCTCGATATACTCGATCAAATGGAGGGAGGTCTTGCTTCTCTATCAAAACCCCTACTTAAAGCCTTTCATTACTTTAATAGTAACTCTGAAAAAGGCTCACGACGCAATATCGCCGCGCATTATGATTTAGGCAATGACCTATTCGAATTATTCTTAGACCCCACCATGATGTATTCATCGGGAATATTCCCCACAGCCGAATCGACCATGGAAGAAGCATCACTGAATAAACTCAAAATTATCTGTGAGAAATTGAGCCTAAATGAGCAAGATCATGTGGTTGAAATTGGTACTGGCTGGGGGGGCTTTGCCATCTATGCTGCGAAAAACTATGGCTGCCATATAACAACGACAACGATATCCCAGCAGCAGTACAACCTTGCAGAAGAGCGCATTAAAGAAGCAGGACTGGAAGATAAGATCACGCTCCTGTTAGAAGACTACCGTGATTTACAAAAGAATTATGCGGGTCAGTTTGATAAATTAGTCTCTATCGAAATGATCGAAGCTGTGGGTTGGAAGTTCTATGATACCTTCTTTGCACATTGCAGTTCATTATTAAAGCCCGAAGGGATCGCCTTAATTCAAGCAATCACTATTGCAGATCAACGTTATGATCAAGCCCGTAAAGATGTTGATTTTATTCAGCGCTATATTTTCCCAGGCAGCTGTATTCCATCGGTTACAGCCTTGGTCAGTGCCAGCACAAAGGCAAGTGATTTCAGTTTGATACAAGCACAAGATTTTGGCCACCATTATGCTCGCACACTGAAGAAGTGGCATGAAGTTTTCAATGCTAAATCAGAGCAAGTCTCTGACTTGGGATATAGTGATGATTTCAAGCGTATGTGGCAGTTCTATCTGAGCTACTGTGAAGGCGGCTTTGCTGAAAGATCAATTGGGGTAAACCACCTCGTATTTGCCAAACCTAACGCTAAAGTTGAATACTATAACTAGTTCAACAAATACTCGCCCTCTTATACAGAGGGCGAGTTAGCGTGCTTGATCAGATATTCCGCTGGGCTCATCTCATACCAACGCTGAAATGCTTTGTAAAAACTACTCGTATCATTAAAGCCTAGGCTTAAGCTGACGTATTCTAAATTGGCGTTATTTTCAAGAAGTAAGATCACTGATTTATCTTTCCGCACTTCATTTAGCAACGTTTTAAAATCTGTACCTTCTTGTTTCAAGCGTCGATAGACAGTTTGACGGCTCATGCACAATATTTGGCTGATATAATCTATGCTCGCTTTTTTATCTACCAAGTAAGTCTCTATTAGCGTTCGTACTTTATTGCTCATCGATAAGTCTTCATCGAGCGCATTAAAGGCTTCTTTGGCTTTAACCTGTATCATTTCTTTTAATAGCGGATTCGCGCTCTTAATCGCTAATTCAAAAACATCAGCAGGAAATAATAGACTGTTTTCTGCACAAGAAAATTCAACTGCAGCGCCAAATATTGATTCATACTGATCGACATAGCTAGGTGCCGAAAAGTTAAATGTTACCTTATCAGGCTGAAGGGACTCTCCAGTTAAGACCTGCCCCCAAGCCACTAGTGCGCTCATACTACGTTCAATCGCGGCAACCGGATAATTTTTATGATCTTCGAGGCTGAATACAAGTTGTATATAAGCTTGCTGTTCTGAACTTTTAACCTTATTGATCAGCCATGCCTCTGAAGGAGACATCAAACTAATGTGCTGTTGAAAGATTAATATTGCCTCCCCTAAAGTTTCACACTGGCTAATCCAACTAGCCAATAATCCTTTTGCCTGTGGATTAATTCGCTGGCCGATCGACAAGCCAATATGGGGGACAGGGGTATTTCGGACAATCTCATTCCATAAAGTAATTAACTGACTTTCATCAATACGCTGCAAAGGGTTTAACAAAAACTCTCGCTCTAGTCGTGGCGATTCATGATGCTCTATACCAAAGGCATCACAAGAATCCAGCAAATCTAATAGCGCAGAGGAAGAGACCGTATTTAAATCTATTTTCGTCAAAATAATCCCATTAAATCTAACCTTAATACTACTTATGCTTCTATAACTGGCACTTCCAGGTCTTGTGTTACCAATAGACCCTATGATGCAACGTAATCACATCGCAGCAATAGTGACTCACCGATATTATTCAACTAACCACACTTTAAGAGATAGTTACCACATGCGACCAGCAAAAATATTGTTTATTCTATTTTTCTTTAGCGCTTTCATGTCAGCTTGTTCAAATCAGCCCGATAAGCTATCACTGGTGCAAGAATATGCCAATGACGAATCACAGTTCATCGATATCCGAGATATGCAGGTACATTATCGTGATGAAGGCCAAGGAGACGTGGTTATTTTACTGCATGGAACGGCATCATCATTACACACTTGGGACCAATGGAGTCATCACCTAAAGAAACACTACCGAGTTATACGCCTTGATTTACCTGGCTTTGGCTTAACTGGCCCAGATCCGCTGGATCAATATGAAGTTAATAATGACGTCGATTTTATTAATAACTTTATGCAGAAGTTAGCATTAGATAAAGTGCACCTAGTCGGTAGCTCATTAGGTGGGCGAATTAGTTGGGAATACAGCTTACAGTATCCAGAGCAGGTTAAGAGCTTAACCTTAATCAACTCTTTAGGTTATCCACAAGAAAGCTGGCCACCCGCTATTCAATTGGCACAATGGCCATTATTTGACTCATTGGTAGCTAACTTATCCCCACGCTTTATGTTCGATATCGGCTTAAAAGAGATTTATTTTGATGCCCAGCTTGTTGATGACAAACTCATAGATCGATATTACGATCTGGCCCATTATCCAGGTAATATGGATGCATTTCCAAAACGAGTTAAAGCGAAATTAGATACTGATAGCCTTGAAATAAAAAATATCTCCGTACCGACACTGGTCTTATGGGGGGAAGAAGATCGTTATTTCCCAGTAGATCGAGCGTCTGATTTTAATCGAGATATTAAATACTCATCACTAATCACCTATGCTGATGTTGGTCACTTGCCCATGGAAGAGACTCCATTGACGAGCGTCACTGATTTTATGCACTTCTTAACTTCAACAACGTTTGATTAAATTGGATTAATTTAAAATTCGAAATAATACGCTTGCAAGCTGTTCTGAGAGTTTTTTATTTGAAACTTTTAAATTAGTATTGGTAATGCAGTAGCCTTCAATAAAAGGAAGAAGAATGGCTACGGCATTATTGATGGTTTTATCTTTACACTTCTCAGGAGCTATTTGCTGCAATTGTTGAAACAGCATGAGATGAAGCTTGGCATAATAATCATCGACTGCTTGCTTCACCGTACTATTGCGTTCTGCAATGGCCCAGATTTCTTTAAAAACAATACTGCAATCACTGCTCTCGATGTCGTTTAATATATGCGTCATCAACTGTTGCAGCCGTTTTTCAGCTTCAAGTTTATCTGATGAAGTTAGTGCGTCCATCGACTGGGCATAGTCTAATAAAAACCCTTCTAATAGCGCACCCAGTAACAAATCCTTGGTTTTGAAATAATATTGCACATTGCTCAAGCGCATATCTGCGGCCTCTGCAACTTTTCTCATGGTCAGCCCCTGATCACCAGACTCTTTCAAAATGGTCATGGCGCATTGCAATATCAACTCAATTTTTGGACTCATTCACTTCTCAATCAAGGCAGTCTTTCTATTTGAGTCAATATATCGCTATTGACGAATTAGGTCAATCGACCTATATTAATTAGGTCGAATGACCTAAATGTATGTCTGGAGAGAAAAATGAAAGGCTTAATCGTAGAAAGTAATAAGCAGTTTGCATTGAAAGATAATCTAGCCCCCCCAATACCTGAACAGGATGAAGTACTGGTCCGTATTAAAAGTGCATCAGTAAACCCTTATGATGCCGAGAGTGCTGCAGGGCGTTTTGATGAATATTTTGCAGAATATGGTGTTGATAAAGACGTTCAATCAGGGCTTGAGTTCTCTGGCATAGTCGAGTCTGACGGTAAAAGGTTTAAACGGGGTGATCAGGTATTTGGTTATGTGAATATGATCACTGGCTGGAAGAGCCATGCTGAATTTATTGCCATCAATGAAGACTATATGGCATTAATGCCCACCCATGTGGATTTCTCACAAGCAGCCGCTATCCCACTAGGTTCATTAACGACCTTGGTTGCTTTGCAAGATCTTGGGCAGCTTAAGACTGGCATGAAGCTGCTAATAAACGGAGCCGCAGGTGGCTTGGGGCTACAAGGTATTCAAATTGCTAAACTACTCGGTGCCCATGTCACTGCCATTGCCGGCGATTCTCAAACTGAATATTTGCAGTCTTATGGTGCGGATAAAGTTTATGACTACAACCGAACAAACATAAAAGAACTGACAGAAAAATTTGATGTGATTTTGGACTTAACCAATATACAAACATTGGCAGCAATGAAACCCCTTTTGACCCCTAATGGAATTTTTATTCCCGCAGAACCCAGCCAAGAAAATGGGGGAGAGTCAGAAGATACCCAAGTCGGTTATTTAATGGTGATGCATGGCAATTTTGAACAGCTAACGCGCATTGCAAATTGGGTAGACGAAGGAAAACTCAAAGCGACTGTGGATAAAGAGTTTAAGTTTACCGATTACCTTGAGGCTTTTTCTCGCCTACAGCAAAAAGGCCGTCGTGGCCGGATTGTGCTGAGTTGGTGATGTCAAAAAGCGATTTTTAAATAATCTAAAAAGGCTCTGACCTTGACCGGTACATAATCCAGTTTCTGGTAGTAAGCCCATAATTGAAAATTACGGCTTTTAATAGCAGGCAATAAAGGCTGTAATTTATTGTCTGCTAGTTCTTGCTGAATAATCATTGCGGGAATATAGGCAATGCCCTGGGCAGCAATTGCCGACTGTATTATAACCTCGGTATTATTGGTTAATAACGAAGCATTAATTGAGATACTCTCACCGTTTGCAAATGCCCAACGATTCGGATTAGTAAGACCATAGGCCAAACAGTCGCAGTCCGTTAGCGCTTGAATATCTTTTGGCCCTGATTTTTCTAAATAGGCTGGAGCGGCAAAGAGACCATTTGAATAATCACACAAGGGTAGCCCAATCGTCGTGGCTGCATCTAAGCTTTCAAGCTGTCGACAAATAGTAATATCCGCTTCTGGTCTAGGCAGCTCATTATAATCAGCAGCCTGTAATACTATTTCTATCTGAGGGTTCTGTATCTGAAATTCATTCACTGCGGCTAATAGCACACGTGTTAATACAGGTTGCGGAGCGGCCACTGTTAATGTGCCTCTAGGTTCTTGGCCAAGACTCGCGGTTTCATCTAATAAACTTTGCCATTGGCCATCAAGATGGCGCATTTGTTGGTAGAACTGCTCTCCTGCTTCCGTTAGCGACATGCGGCGAGTCGTGCGGCGTAATAGCTGCACGCCTAATTCTTGCTCTAACTCAGCCAACCTTTTACTGACAACCGACGGGCTAATGCTCTTTTGTCGTGCGGCTCCCGCCAATGAGCCTTGATCAACAACGAGTAGAAATAACGAGGCACGCTCAAAGCTGTTCATATTCATTCCATAATGAGAATAGTGAAGTCTTAATTTGACTAATTATCTCTCAAAAGTTATCGAATATCATGCCTACTTCCTTAATTTGATGAGTACTCGATATGTATGTAACTGAAATACTGACTTGGCAAGCCAAAGCAGATGTCACTGATAAGCAAATGGTAGCCGCTGTCGATGCCATGCTTCCCGACCTAGAAAAACTGCCCGGCTTTATATTTCAATCCTTGAGCAAAGATAGTCAAGGTCGCTGGGTTGAGGTGTATTTTTGGCAAACTGCGGAGGATGCTCATAATTCGAACACCTTGATGGCGGATAAAACCTCCATGAGCACTTTGATGCAGCTATTAATTCCTGAATCGATTGAAATGGCGGTTATGACCCCCTTACAGGAC
The DNA here is from genome assembly GCA_913019965.1 of uncultured Oleispira sp. GTDB lineage: Bacteria > Pseudomonadota > Gammaproteobacteria > Pseudomonadales > Oceanobacteraceae > Oleispira. Next base: position 13,883 of record CAJVZR010000032.1, on the reverse strand, counting down.
TCTGGAAAGCTATCTTTAAATTAGCTTCAGCTTTCTTTCTGTTTTAGCAACCTGTCTGTTTTAACAATCTGTCTGTTTTAGCCTTAGCCCGATAAGTCGCGTAGTATTGCCAAAGTTTCATGACTAATATGACATCGTAAGGACTTTCTATGACCATTATGCAAAAGGTCTATTGGCTTATCGCCAGCATTGGCAATCTGCTGGCACTGTATTTATTCAGCCAAACCGCTAGTCTGGTCAATGGTATGGTTTTATTGTTTACATTAGGTTATAGCGTAATTGGCTTTTACGACTTACATTTTAGTCGTCATAACCTCAATCGCCTCTATCCCGTCGTAGCCTATATTCGTTATTTCCTTGAATCCTATCGCGTCGAAATTCAGCAGTATTTTATTGCTAACGATACTGAAGAAAATCCGTTTAACCGAGAGCAGCGCTCACTGGTTTATCAACGCGCTAAGAATGTGCGAGATACCATCGCGTTTGGTACCCAGAGGAATTTACTGGAAGAAAACTATTTGAGTTTGTGGCATTCCATGAACCCGAAACACGTTCTGCCCGATGTTAAATCAGTACTTATCGGTAGCCCTGATTGTAAGCAACCTTATGCTGCTTCGTATCTCAATATCTCAGCGATGAGCTTTGGTTCTTTAAGTTCAAACGCGATTGAGGCCTTGAATTTAGGGGCGCAAAAAGCAGGCTGCTATCACAATACAGGCGAAGGCAGTGTTAGTCCTTATCACTTGAAACATGGTGGTGATATTACTTGGCAGATTGGCACAGGATTATTTGGTTGTCGTACTGAAGCCGGTGAGTTTTGTCCTGAACTATTCAGTAAAACAGCCAACTTAACCACAGTCAAAATGATTGAGATTAAATTATCTCAAGGGGCAAAGCCGGGTCATGGTGGTGTATTACCCAAAGCTAAAATCACTGAAGAAATTGCCGACATCCGCCAAATCCCCATGACGGAAGATTGTATTTCACCAGCGGTTAACCCCGAATGTAAAACGCCTTTTGCTTTATTGTCTTTTATTCAAACTCTACGGGAGTTAAGTAACGGTAAACCCGTGGGCATTAAACTGTGTATTGGTAACCCGGCTGAATTTCTATGCTTATGTAAGGCGATGCTAGAAACCGGAATAACTCCTGACTTTATTACAGTGGATGGTGCTGAAGGTGGAACGGGGGCCGCTCCTGTTGAATTCAGTAATCGCTTGGGGATGATGTGCTTGGAAGGTATTTACTTTGTGCATAACGCTTTAGTGGGTGTTGGCCTTAGAGATAAGATCCGCATTATTGCCTCGGGTAAAACAGCGTCTAGCTTTGATCTACTGTCTAAGATTGCGGTCGGTGCCGATATAGTTAATGCTGCTCGAACAATGATGATGGCCATTGGTTGCGTGCAGTCTCGTCATTGTAATAACAACCTCTGCCCTACCGGTATTGCGACGCAAGACCCTGCCCGGACGAAAGCTGTGAATGTGTTGGATAAAAGTGAACGTGTTAAAAACTTTCACAATAATACATTAAAAAGTTTTTATGAGTTGGTGGGAAGCATGGGGCTTGATGATCCGGCTAAACTAATGCCACAGATGATTAAACGTAGAAGCTCAAATGGATTATTAATGCCGGTGGCTAGTCTTGTAGAGCCTCTAGCCAATAACGAACTGCTTGATAATCCAAGTCTGGCAGAGCCTTGGCAACACTGGTGGGCACAGAGCAATGCTGAAAGCTTTTATGTGTACGACCAATACATAAGGTAATTTACTGATAACCTTATGGCATTATTCAAATTGCCATAAGGTCAGTTTATTTCTTGATTCATTTAAGGTCAGAAGGTAATTCTCTGTGGGTGAGAATATAGCCTGAACCTGATTGTCGAGCTCATCGTTGAACTCATTAAGTACAATATTATTCTCGGCTTCAAGGGCCATCGACTCATCCAGTGATTCTTCTTGTATTTTCCCCTTCAACCTTCCTTTCAATTGCCTCAATGATTTGCCTACTTCCTTTTCTACCGGCTGTGCGATTGTCTTTTCCATTGACCTCACTTGAACTTTATTTTCACCACCAGTAAAGGCAATGAACTGACTATCATAAGATAAGCTAGGCTTCCTGATTTTCTTAGGACTACCGTGCTTTAGCGTCTTCTTTTCGATATTATTTTTCCAGTCGGCACTTTCCCAAATAGAAATGCTTGTATCACCCCAAGCTATAAGACGCTCGCTATCTTTGCCCTGGTCACGTTTAAGGAATGTAATATCTTCCTCAAAAGGTAAAGAACGCACCGTCTCGTTATCAACATAAGACCAGAGCTTGATTTTTTTGTTATCCATACCTATCGCCGCTATCTTGCCCCGCATTAATACCGATTCAATGATATTACCGTCTAATAACCAGTTAGGAGTCCAGGATGCCAACTTATAACCCATTTCCAAATCGATATACGTTAATACTGCTGCACTATCACCTTTCTCATCCGAGGTAGACATTTGTACTGTATTAAAATCATCACTCATCGAGAGCCAGCGTGAGTATTGATATACGTTATAATCTAGCCCTCTAATTAAATAATTAGATCGTCTCTGAAAATCATAAATCTCAGTCCCCTTCATTAGAAAGCGACCATCGCTGGATATAATTGATGGCCCACGGCCTGGATTATTAAAAGAAACAGTTTGGGACTTTAATGTTTGAAGATTAAACATTTGAACAGGTTGATGTGGACGGGTTAAATATATTCTCAGAGGATCATTAGTCCACATAATTTCCGAACTTGAAACATCACTCATCTTTGTTTTGAGACTTTTACGATTACTGGTTTTCAATACCTGTGCAGCCCCATTACTTTTAAGCGCATAAAAATAATCTCCCTCTTTACTAAACCCGAACTGCTGTATTTTTTCTGAGGAATTAGTTTCGTGAATTAACCTAAAACTATTATCTGCGATTGCCTCTATTGGGTTAACAATACATACAAGGGTGGCTACAACAAGATTTCTAAAACGCTCTTTCATAATTTTGTATCGACTTCGTATAAAAACAGGGCAACTATACACTTGAGAAAAGCAGCTATAAATACGACTTATGTACTAGCTGCCCTGTAATATATCTATCTTTTTTTATTCTGTGACTCGATTAATATGCACATAAGACAACCCCCAACGAGTAGACTCTGACGTACCGTCTGATGAAAGAGTGATGATTAATTGGCCATTACTATTCGTACTTGCTACAGCGTCATACTCAGATACATTGTCACTAGAGCGATTAGAATCATATTGTCCGGTGGTACCATTAACATCGACGTCCACAATATTAACTTCATATTTAACGTAACGCCCTGCCATATTGATACGGTATTCTGCATTGGCAGCTAGGCCATTAACTGAGAATGAAACCGTGGTGCCTCTCGGTGCGGCTGATAATGAATCATATAATTCAGGATATGGGCCATAATGACTAATCACAGGATTATCGTTAGCCGTAAAACCTAGGCCAGCAAGATTACCGGATGTTAATGCCGTTACTGAACCTACTTCTACACCTTGTGAATCTTGCAGATTTTCTCGAGTAGATAGCGCGCCAAAGCCACGAATACCATTGATAACCTTACCTTCAGAGGTTACCTGGTGATTATATAAATTTCCTGAAGTCCCAAATGAGGCCCAGTTACCATCACCAAATCCGATAATAATTTCTTGGCTTTCAATAACAACGTCAGCAGCAACTTCAATGGTTAACTCAATATCAATACTCTGATCTTGAGTATCTGTATAAGTAATGACAACCTGAGTATCTCCACTGAAGCTGGTAGATGGTGTCATTATTAGCTGATGTTGAATCAATTCAATGCTGGAAAAGTGGCTATTATCAACAGTTTTAATAGCAAAATTTTCAAGACGAATAGCTTCGTCATCCAATAACTGTGATTCGCTTGCTATATTAATCAAACTTTCTTTGCCTTGATTGGCACTCAATGAAAAACCGTTAGCGATAGGCGCTGCACCCGTATCTAAACCGGCAATTAATGAATCTACTTGAATAAGGTCAACCGTCTGAACGATGTCATTAATGAAAGCTTGTGTCATACCATACTGATCACCCGCTGCACCACCAGATGGAATTACAAAAGCATTTGCAGCTGCTGAGATACCCGTTAAACTTTTAAAGGTTGCTAAGGCATTAGCATAAGCCATGGCATAAGAGCCATGAAAATTGTCACTCGTATCGCCACTGTATAAGTGCTGAACAGGGATAGTATATTTACCATCAGGAGAATTCGTATTGGTTGTATAGCTGTTATTCAACTGGTTTAAGGCTTCAACAACTTCAGCAGTCCGAACAACAACGATGCCGATTTCTTCTTGTAAAGCATCGCTGTTAATTTTGGCATTTTGAAAGGCACCTTCCGAATCTGAACTACCCCATGCTTGAAACATTACCGGAGTAATACCTCGTGCTTCAGCCGCTTCCGCCGCATTCACCATTTTATTAATCCAGCCATTCTCTGCAGCCGCATTCGTCGGTTCTTGCAGAATACCTGATTGACCGCCATAAGTAGAAAGCACAATCACGCTAGCCGACGTTGTATTAATATTATCTAATGCATCTGCACCATCAATATATTCAGATCCTTGCGGTAGAAACGTAAAATCACTGCTATAACCTGCTAACCCATTTGCATGATACATTTCACCAACTAAGTTAAATAACGAAGGGTCATGAGCTGCACTTGGAGAATCTGAACTTTCAGTATTCTGGCCACTTAATGTATTTAACATGGTCGACCAACCATTGTAGGCAATGCTATTTGGAATCTCAGCTAAAGTCACTGGCTCTGGAGTTGGTTCTGGTATTGGTTCTGGTGTTGGTTCTGGTGTTGGTTCTGGAGTTGGTTCTAATTCAGTTTCTGCATCAACGGCATCAGAAATTTTGGCAAGATCTTCTTCAGATACAGATACTTCCACTTCAATACAAGCTGCCAGTAAGCTCATCAAAAATACAATAGTCATTCTAGTAAGGATTAATCGCAACATACAGAACCTCATAAGGTAAAACTTCGAACTTTCTTTTCGTACTTTTTCTAGGAATAAGCTTCGAAACAAGAACTTAAATTAATAAATCGAAGTTGCAGTCTACAGGCTCTTAAATTCAATTCTGTGACCGAATTAAAATTCGGTTTAATTTAATGTAATGAAAGGTTTTATCTATTGTAAGTTTTGTTTTCTTGTAACTAATAACTTTTTATTACAAAGAAAGATTTAATTATCAATACAAACTAATTAACGACTGCGTCCTCTTGTTTATTAGAAAAGAATATAAATATTCTTTAATTGAATCATTCTCAAATGACTTATATAACTATATTCAACATCCATATAATTACTTATTTGTTTTAAATGACTATACCGCCGTTTTTGCATATTTACGCCATAAACATTCACCTTAATTCTTATGTATTTATGGTTAACAACTAAACACCCTTATTTACATAACATTAGTTAAATACGCCAGCTTAACCAGCATCAAAAATCTCAGTTAATATTAAAATACCCAAACTAACGACCTTTTAATTTAGTGGCCTGCGCTAACGTAGTTTTATAAAACTTTCCTAGCGCTTTATCATTGGCTCTACGCTCAGCTAAGTTGGCTGAGTTTAACGCTTCTTCTCGTAATAGTTTTTTATAGTTACCGAGCCTTCTTACATCCAGTCCCTCTGACTCAATCGCTTTTTGAATAGCACAGCCCGGTTCACTTTCATGCTGGCAGTCAGCAAAGCGACATTCTTCAGCTAAGGCTTCAATATCCGCAAAGGTGGTAGCAATACCGTCTTTGCAATCGGCCAATTGAATTTCGCGCATTCCAGGGGTATCAAGTATTAACCCACCTTCGGCTAAACTCACCAGTGAGCGACTAGTGGTAGTATGCCGGCCCTTACTATCGTCCTCCCTTATTCCACTAGTGCTTTGAGTCTCTTCTCCTAACAAGGTATTCGTAAGCGTTGATTTTCCGACCCCTGAAGAACCGAGTACAGCTATAGTTCTACCTTTCTTAACCCAAGGAGAAAGCTTGCTAATGCTTACACTATCTAAACAATTAACCGCCTCAACCATTAATAATGGGTCGATGCGCTGCACAGCTTGGATAAATTTTTCTGGTGAATCCGCTTGGTCACTCTTACTGAGAACGACGACAGGTTCGGCGTCGGATTCATTGACTAAAGATAAAAAGCGTTCGACACGATTAAGATTAAAGTCTGCATTCATCGAACACACAATAAACGCGGTATCAACATTTGCCGAAATCAATTGCTTCTGTACCTTGCTTCCCGCGGCTTTACGGGAGAAACAAGTCTTACGCTCCAATAAGCGCGAGAAGTGTTTTTCACCATCTGCAGATTCAGACAATAAGATCCAATCTCCCACTACCAATTCTGGCATTGTGTGGATGAGGGCTAGAGTTAGTATTTCTTCAGCAGTAGCGACTTTTATTTCAGACTTATGCTGCTCGATCACTCGAGCAGGTAAAACACTATCCCACTCTTCAAGTGAAAGTTGTTGCTGGAAAAATGGCTGCCAACCTAAGCTGGCGAGTGATGTAAAACCTGACATGGCGATTACCTGAATTGACCTGTTATCAGTGTACCTGATAGTTATCTTGAAATAACAGCATGCTATAGAAGTGACATTATAGAAGATTGAATAAAAACGACAGTTTTCTGATATTTCCGATCTTTATTCAAAATCACCATAAACATCAATAGCCAAATCGCGATCATCAGCGTATTGGCCCGGGGTTAAACCTAAAGTATTTTTAACATAGCGAATTAAATGTGGCTGATCGCTAAAACCATAGTTTAATGCTACATCTGTCCAATTGATCTCATCACTTGGTAGTTTATGTAAATGGTCGAGCATGGCTTCTAGCCTTTGCATGCTGTGGTATTGCTTGAGTGTAAAACCTGTGACTTTGGAAAAACTGCGTTCAATGGTGCGCTGTGAATAGCCGAATATATTTCCTATCGTAGATAGCTCTATTGCTAATAAACTTGTTGAATTAAATAGACTTATTACTTTTCTAACCAATTCACTGTGTCTATCTTCTTTGCTTTGTGCAATTAAAGGTTGTAATAAATTATCGAGCTTATCTCGATTATACTCTGCTTTTTCGTCCTGCTGATTAAGTAGAGCTGCCTCATCACTTACACTAATTTGTAATTGTTGTTGAACCTCAAATTGAATTATTTCATTCGAACCAATAGCTGACCCGAGTAGAGGCAATGAATACAGTGCACCGACTTTAAGTTTAATTCCTAATACACTAAACGCTTGAGTATGATCTAGGGTATAAGTTTTTCTATAGGGCGAAATGAGATGACTGCCTAAGCCCTGAGCTAAATAGCCATCCTGCTGATAATGATAAGGCTGCTGTTTAGCCGCAATAATTATATGAGCTGCGGGGTCTGGATTGAGTTTAGGAAAGTCAGGGCCGGTATCATCTGCTGTCTTCTCCAAAAACCAATAGCAATCTATGTATTGAGCGATAGCACTATCTTGGGGTGCTATTTTCCAGGTTTTCATATCAACTCTTCGTTTCAGTTCTTTATTTCAGTTGGCCCTGCCAGTAATTTGAGTCTAATCCTTCGATTAAGCTGCGTTGCTGCAGCAGGATATCGGTCAAAAATTCTCGCCCTGCGCGTACTCTAGCGGTACTGCGTAAATCAGCATGACTTAATACCCAAACGCCCCAAGTCGAAGGAATGAGAGGTAGGTCTAGACGAAAGACATCGGGAATATTATCCCCCATAAAACAGGCCATTCGAGCTAACCCTAAATGATTTTTTACACACGATACCATAGTTGCTGAGTCATCAACTCGCATCGATGTTTCTGCATCGGGAAAATACTGCTTCACCCATTCCGGAGCTTTGCTGTCTCGACGCCATTGAATCAGCTGATGCTTGCCTCTTTCTTTATCAGCGGCATATTTCTCTAAATACTCTTTACTGGCGTAAATACCGTGACGTAAGGGTAAAACCTTCTTGCCAATCAAATAGTCGGCGGGTTTTTCAGTTAAACGCAGGGCTACATCCGCTTCTCGTGCGGCCATATCGACTAAACCTGCGGTACTAATGAGTTGTAAATCAATAGCTGGATACGTTTGTTTAAAACGACTAATGTGCGGCACTAATAATCGACTTAATAGATCATGAGGACCCGTAAGGTTTAGCTGCCCTTTTAGTTGAGCATCAAGACCAAAGGCTTTTCTATCCACAGCCTGTGCTTGCTCTTCCATGATAAGGGCGTGCTCGAGTAGATTCTCCCCTGCTTGAGTAAGAACAAAACCTTCACTGAGCCGTTCAAATAGCCGGCTACCCAAAGACTCCTCAAACGCTTTGATGCGACGAGAAATTGTTGAATGCTTTACCGCTAAGGCTTTACCTGCAGCCGATAGGGTTCCCTCTCGGGATAACGCCAGAAATATTCGTAAATCGTCCCAGTTCATATTGGCTTACTCAATCCCAGTTTATCGCACTGCTAATTTTTGCACACTCAATGCCAAAAATCGATTATTTCCACCCATTAAAACACACTCTATTATCTATTCATCAGCTAGCAATCACTGCTAACAAGTCATTAATTATTTTGAAGCGAGAGCACTATGAAAAACTTTAAACAGATATACGGTCCTTGGGCATTAATTACCGGAGCCTCTTCCGGTATTGGTCGCGCCATGAGTGAACAACTTGCTCAACAAGGGTTGAACATAGTCGCCGTGGCGCGTAATCAAGCCAACTTGGATGAGTTGAAAGATTCTTTAGAAACTCGATTTTCAGTGAAGGTACGTACGCTGTCAGCCGACTTGTCGGATCCTCAGGCGAGTTACGATATCGATAAGCAGACTACCGATTTAGATATTGGTTTGCTAATTCCTAATGCCGGCATTGAAAATAACGGTGCCTTCATCGACAACCCAATTGAGGCAGAACAGAAGATGTTGACACTCAATACCACCAGCCCTATGTTATTGAGCCACTTATTTGGCCAACGTTTTAAGCAGCGCTTTCAAAACAGTTTTGCCAATAAAAAACCCTCGAGTCAAAAGAAAAGTGGAATTCTGCTCACCTCAAGTTTATTCGGTTACCAGGGCGTGCCGTTTGTGAGCAACTACTCCGCAAGTAAGGCGTATATATTATCGCTAGGTGAGGCGCTGAATGTTGAATTAAAGCCGTATGGTATTGATGTCAGTGTGTTATCCCCAGGCTTAACCGATACCGCTATGCCAGGAAACATGGCAATCGATTTTTCTAAAATGCCCATCACCTTGCATAAGCCTGAATTCGTTGCGCGAACGGGTTTAAATGCCTTAGGTAAAAAAGCGACGGTAGTGCCTGGGTTTATTAATAAATTTTACGCTTGGGAAAATCGTTTAATTCCACGCTCATGGCCGGTGAAATTATTCGGCATGCTGATTAAACGAGCGATGACAGTTAAAACCAATAATGTGGCTGCCAAAGTTAACGTTTAAGCCATTATCCTGATTCCCTGAGTAAAACCCTTGTCGTAATGTTTTAATCACATTCAGTGAAAACGTTTCAACAAAAAAAAATCTCATACTCAGGGAATTACTATGCGAAAGTCACTTGCCTTTACTCTACCTTCAGCACTTCTACTGTCGTTATTGCAACTACCCGCTCACGCCCATAATTTAACCCTAACCACCTTTGCCGATGGCCGCAACGATGGTGGCATTCGTCAAGGTGCCAATATTGAGGATGGCTTGGATTCACCGGGTGATGTGTTTGTATTTGATCAGAAATTACTGGCAGAAGATGCCGAAACCGTGATTGGTCGTAATTCCGGCTATTGTATTCGTACCGACCCAGGGGCACTAGATTATTCAACTACCGATCACCCGACTCTGCCCGATGACCCTGATAATAACTATGGCCAATGCAACTGGACACTAAGCTTTTATGAGAACTCTGGATATGAAGGCACAATCGTTGTCTCTGGTCGTGAAGCGGATAAAGGCACATCCACAGTGACCATTACAGGTGGGACAGGTGACTTCATTGGGGCTCGCGGGGAATTAGCGACGACACCCGTGCCGCAGGCTAATAACGGAGTTTTGTTTCGTCAGGAGCTAACGATTATTAAGAGGCACCTGCATAAATACGTTCGTTAATGAAGGCCCATAAAAAGTATCTTGCACAGGTTTTTCACAATTGAAGCGATCTGTGCACTGCTTTAGGCTCAATTTTTCTGTTAAAGTCAGAACATAAAATAAGCAAAGAAGTACTTTTTCATGAAATCGATCGCACCTTCTATGTCGTTCAGCATCGCCTTGGCACTCTCTACAACCGTACTCTCTTCAACCGTACTCTCTTCAACCGTACTCTCTTCAACCGTACTCTCTTCAACCGCAGCCACTGCAAATTCATCCACACTTGGAGAGCATACGATTAACCGTCAAGGTGTCTCAGAGTTTACGATTGAGCGCATAATGCCTGAGCGATTTGATGATGAAGAAGTCACTATGGCCGGCTGTATCGCCCTCCCCGATAGCTGGGAAGCCCCCAGTGCCGTTGCTGGAGAAGGGACTGCAACCACAGCTTTCACCGCAGCCGCTAATCGCTATAGCGAAGGTGAGACTGAAATAACCAACCTACAATCGCTGCAAGATTACACCTGGTATTGCTACCAAGATAGCCTACGTAATTATACGGTCGATGATAGTGCTGGTTTAACATTCTCATTAACAACGGATGACGTGAATACAACGCTTTATTCCTCCATTGGTTTTATTGAAGGAGTTTCAGTAGGCCCACGAAGCGTAGGGGATTTTTATTATCAAACAATCTCATCTCATCAAGTATTGCGAGATACGCAAGCGGCCGATTATTACAACAATCTATCTAACGAATTCATCAGTTCAGAATTGGTAACTGATAACTTCGACCCAAGTGCCACCAGCTATGAGAAAGTTCAAGTCGATGATACGGTTTACTTTTTGGGGTATGGCGGGCAGTCGTTTTCAATTGATGCTGAAGGCAATTTCAAATCCTATATCACGCCTAATAATGCGCAAGCATTTTACGTAAATGGACAGTTTATTTTTTTGATTAGTGAAGGGAACCCCAGCATTCTCGATACTCATATTCAGTTTGGCGATGACCTGAATAACCTTTCTGAAGCCTATGATATTAAGGAAGTTGGTTATGCCAAGTCATTAACTTATGATGCGCTTAACAACCAATACGTGATGTTAAACCCTGGCACTTCAAGTTCAGCCGAGAAAGCCTATTACACCTCCTCAGATCTAAAAACTTGGACAGCCAATACCGTTGGTATTTATCAGAACTGGCAAGTGGTATTCGCGAATGATGGCCGCGCTGTGATGAAGAATTTATCCTTAGTCGATTCATTGATGTCTCGAACACCTAATGACGATTGGTTTGCCTTTACTCACTACCCAAGTGATCAGTATTTTTCGACACGGGATATTCTATTGGCCAACGACCGTTTCCATGTCCTACTCACTGAATACAGTAACGATGGAAATGGAACCGTGCTGAGTTCTCGTATTGGTTATAGCGATGATTTAAGCAACTGGTCTTGGACCACATTAACGACCAATAGCGACGTCATTGCTTCAGTACCCACACTAGTAGAGCTTGGGACAAATCAGCTAGGTATTATTAATGATGGTATCTTTTATTTGAGCTTTGATAATGGTGAGAGGTGGAGTACCGCGAAGTCTGCTCTCAGTGCGATTAACTTAGATGCCCAGATAGATGTCTCTACCTTAACGCTCCAAATAGAAAAATTATCCTCCATCAATGACGTATTAATAGGTACTGCTCGTATCTTAAGTAGTAATAATGACTTCTCTGATTTTATTTTTACTACCTCTGATGGCAATCAGTTTGAATTGATCCACAGAACAGAAGACCCACAAGTATTCGGTTTAAATAACGAGGTATATTTTTATGAAACAGATAGAGCTAATTGGGCGATTTATAAAGCAACGATAGCCTCAACGGTTCCTGATGTAGAGTCTGAACCCGGTGCTAAATTAGACGAAGAAATGTCTACCGGCAGCATATTTTGGTTCATTTCGATTCTAATGGCGTTAGGAGGGGTAAGAGCTAAAAGGACTATTAGGGCTAATAATTAAAAGTCAGCGTAATGGAATAAAAGGTGAATCAAGTCATTCACCTTTTATTCAAACAATATTTTATTCGCAGTACCCTGCTCTTAACTGAGAAATAGTGATATCTGATCGGTAAACAACCCGACTATATTTAGCATTTGAATCGGTATAATGGGTAAATAACCCTAGCTGACCTTCATTTATCTTATTGAATGCATATTTAAGATCCAATGTTCTACCACCATAAGTTGCATCAAACCAACCATCAGGGGTTCTAAAGAAAAGATAAGGATCCTCTTCGATAAAACAATCATTTTGGTCTCTCGAATAATAGGTCATCCCCGTATCGTTGATATAAATATAGGAAGATAGTTCACTAAAGGAATAGCGATTCCAAACAGCTGAAATATCTTCTAGATTTATTTCCGTATCAATCGTATCGAAACTTGGTGATGAAACCGGAGGAATAAAACAAATCGGCAATAGATTATTTGCATCAAAAGAAGCAGCGGCAGCAACACCTGATTGAACTAAATTATTATAACGCCAGCCTTCTCCCTCTTTACTGATTACAAGCTCTAAGTTATTACTTTGGTTATACTGAAAATTAAATGTATTACTTCCACTTTTAGTAATCGTTCCGTCTGTTTTTGTATAACAATCATTTTTCCATTTATAAGATACGAAGTTACCATCATTAGTAACCTGAGCATAATGAGTCTCGTTATTAAGCTGCCACTTACCTTTTAAGTCTGAGAGATTTAATCCTTCACCCGTATTACCACCAGGCCCTGTCGCACAATTGTGATAAGAAGAAATATCATATTCTTGTTCTGGCCTAACGCCTGTTAAAGTTCCTACAGGGGATTCTAATTTCAACGTATTATTAATAATACTGACGGGGAGTCGTTCATTACCTGAACTGAGATACCACTGCGCCTGCCCACCTTGCTCTAATTGATACTCATCAACTTCATAACAAGCTTCTTGATAATCGAGGGCATAATTATTAGCACCACCAGAAGAATCAATGATTAATACATAGGCATCGTAATCAGTCGTTTCTGCACTCTTAAAATCCCACTGACCAACTAATTCATTCTCTACCGTTGGGCTAGAGTTTTCAGCACCACTACCAGAAGAACCACCACAAGCAGTGACGAGAGAAATAGCCGAGAATAATATTAAAGCGTATCGCATCATTTTCTTTCCTTGTTCGTTCAAGTGAGGTTGATAATAAACACTTGAATTGACTGATAATAATGCGAATAAGAATATTCTTATTTGATATTACAGTCAATTAATAATACATATAGAAGAAATAATGGATGCCTAATTGATAGGCAAAAAAAAAGCGAACCTACTGGTTCGCTCTTTTTTTCGCACTTAATATTTTAAGCACTAAGTGTTGCTTGGACTGCTGGCATTAACTGGCTCTTACGAGACATCATGCCTGGCAGATACATCAACTGATCTTCTACGGCTTCGCCATAAGCTTGTCCAGCAAGTTCAGCTTCTGCACCTGAATAAATCACTAGGTGAGAGTTTTTAGTTTTGGTATCAACAATGGCGAAGAAGATGAAGTCTAAACCTTGCTTAGCCTTCTCGCCTTCCATTTCTGCTAACAAGTCGGCTTTACGGTCTAGCAACTGCTGTGGCAATAATGTTTCAGCAACACCAAAACCTACTTTCTTACCGTTGATTTCGTAGTGTTTGAAGTC
>CAJVZR010000031.1 GCA_913019965.1 uncultured Oleispira sp. | reverse complement strand
TGGCGAGAAATACACCAGTCTGGACGGCCATTCATCATGCCTTCGATGCGAGCCTTACCCCAGCTTGGGCGCCACTCGACTTCGTTCTCAACCGCATTCATCGCTTGAGTTAGTAGAGGAGTTTTAGCATTTTCAGCTTCCATGGCGATGAACCATTGTGGGGTCGCGCGGAAGATGATTGGCGTTTTATGGCGCCAGCAATGTGGGTAGCTGTGCTCGATTTTTAATTTCTTAATCAAGGCACCCTTTTCTCCAAGGATACCTAATACACGGAAATTACCTTTATCCGCAACCGACAAACCTGCAAGCTCTAAGCTTTCTAATACAGGGTTGTTGATAAAGGTGCCTTCGGCGCTCACCAACATGGCTTCGGAAGAAATGCCGTATTGATTAGAAACTGTGTAATCGTCTGCACCGTGCATTGGGGCTGTGTGTACAGAACCAGTACCGGCATCAGCGGTTACGTGAGTACCCGTGATCACAGGAACAGTCTTTTCAGCACCTTCTACCGTCATAAACGGGTGAGTCACAGCAAATGGCGCTGAGTCTTGCTCAGGTAACTGACCAAAAGCTGCACCTTTGGCATTAGCAATGACAGTAAATTCTGTGATGCCATAACGGCCCATCGCATCGTTCACTAGATCTGCCGCAAGCACCAAGATTTCATCTTGCTCGGTCAAGTGAACCAAGCTGTATTCTAATTCAGGGTGAACAGAAACCGCTTCGTTAGCAGGTAACGTCCAAGGGGTCGTGGTCCAAATAACCATGTTGGCTGTTTTGCTTGCATAAGAAGCATCAGCACCAAACGCACTCAACAATGCAGCCGTATCAGTGAAAGCAAATTTCACATCGATAGAGATCGATTTCTTATCTTGGTATTCAACTTCCGCTTCCGCTAATGCAGAACCACAATCCATACACCAGTTAACTGGCTTAAAACCTTTTTCTAGGTGGCCGTTATCGGCAATCTTACCCAGAGTACGAATGATGTTGGCTTCAAATTTGAAGTCCATGGTTAGGTAAGGGTTTTCCCAATCACCTAATACCATCAAACGCTTAAAACCTTCACGCTGGCCATTTACCTGCTCGGCCGCGTATTCACGACAATGCTGGCGGAACTCAGCAGGGGTTACTTTATCCCCTGCTTTGCCAACTTTCTCTTCAACTTTTAATTCAATCGGTAAACCGTGGCAATCCCAACCAGGAACATACGGCGCATCAAAACCAGACATGGTCTTAGACTTGATGATGATGTCTTTTAATACCTTGTTCACCGCATGGCCGATGTGAATATCACCGTTCGCATACGGAGGGCCATCGTGCAAAATAAACTGTTCACGACCAGAACGGGCATTACGAATTTGCTGGTACAAACCCATTTCCTGCCACTGTGCTAATAATTCAGGCTCACGCTTGGCCAAGTTTCCGCGCATTGGGAAATCGGTTTCTGGCAAGTTCAAAGTGACCTTGTATTGGCTTTCTGGTGCTTTGTCTTTTTTGCTCATTTTTCTTCCAACTATAATCTGCCAATAGGCACTTATGTTTTAATTTAATTCTATTTTGATAATCAGCATCGAGCCAATCACCATTAATTCAAATTTAAAGAATCACGAGGATTCATTATTAGGTAGTTGTGTAGCAAATGTGGGAGGCATGGAAGCCGAGCCCAAGGCTACATGGAGGTATTTACGCCGTTTTGTGGAATAACTACCTAATCATGCATCCGATTTAGACTACACAAACCTTGATGCTCGAAAACCTAATTACAGAAAAAGTTTCGGGCAACCTGCATATCATTGTCGATGGCGGCTTTCAGCTCATCCAAGCCATTAAACTTTTTCTCTTCACGAATCTTCTGGCAAAACTCAATGGTTAAACGTTTGCCATATAAATCATCTGAAAAGTCGAATATATGAACTTCAAGCGAAGGCTCTGGAGTGCCCGCCACTGTAGGCTTGACTCCGATATTCGCTACACCTTGCCACTCGACCGTCTTACCGTCTTGATCTTGCACTGAACTTTCATGGCAAGCCGCAACCGTAATTTCCGTTGCCTTCACCGCATAAACCCCTGTCATAGGCAGTTTATTGCGCTGTAAAATAACATTCGC
Organism: uncultured Oleispira sp.; assembly: GCA_913019965.1. Taxonomy (GTDB): domain Bacteria; phylum Pseudomonadota; class Gammaproteobacteria; order Pseudomonadales; family Oceanobacteraceae; genus Oleispira. The sequence goes on along the minus strand of CAJVZR010000031.1, from coordinate 42,976 downwards.
CGTCGGCACACCAATCGTACGCCCTAACTGGCGGCCATAACCAATGCGGCCACTCATCCGATAAGGGCGACCTAATAATGTATTGGCCGACTCTAAATCATTAGCACTCAAGCATGTTCTAACTCGAGTACTGCTTACGCGCTCACCTTCTAGCTCAAAGGTTTTAGTATCTTCAACGCTGAAGCCGCTTTCACTACCCGTCTTCTGTAGCAGCTGATAATCACCGGTACGGTCGCAACCAAAGCGGAAATCGTCACCCACGATCAGATGACTGATCTTCAATCCATCCAATAATATCGATTGAATAAACTGATCCGCACTCATCGAGCGTAATTTTTGGTTAAACGGCAGACACAATACATAGTCGATGCCGAAACTGGCGAGGTCTTGTAACTTCTCACTCATATTCGCCAGACGCGCAGGGGCTTGATCCGGTGCGAAAAACTCACGGGGTTGGGGTTCAAACATCATCACCACAGTCGGTAATCCGTGTTTTTCACCCTGCTTTTTCAACTGCTGCAAAATCGCCTGATGCCCTAAATGAACACCATCGAAGTTGCCAATTGTGGCCACACAGCCACAAAAGTCGGTTGGAATGTTGTATAACCCGCGAATAAGGCGCATACAGCCGATAAACCCTGCCTAAAATAACTGCGGGATTATAGCGACTTGGCCAGCAAGTGAACAGCAGAATTAGCCCCTGAATAACTTATGACGCACCTTATTACGATAGGCGGAAGGGCTTTGACCTGAATGTTTGTTAAAGATGCGTCCAAAATGGCTGACATCACTATAACCAACGGCTGTTGCGATATCCGTTATTGTCATATCGGTATTTTTCAATAAGTCTCTGGCTTCAACACAACGTAAGTTCTGTTGATACTGCCCCATCGTTTTCCCACTCACCATTTTAAAGCGCCGAGTAAGCTGGCGTGTACTCAATTTAAGCTGATCCGCCAAAGCCTCAAGCTGTAAATTCTGACTCAAATTCTGCTGATACCAACTTTGAATGCTCGCAACGACTTCATCCGGATGCTGATGGCCCATTTCCGCATGATAAACCTTACTCTCAAATGGCTTTCGCACTTCCGGAGAAAACTGCTGCTCCACCTGCATTGCCAGGTTTCGACCAAAAACTAAATCTAACCAATGCACCATCATGTCCGCGGCAGAATTCACACTTGCCGCACAATAAATACGCCCAGATTGGGTCAGCAAATGCTTTTTCTGCAAGTTAACCAAGGGGTAATCGCGAGCAAATTGCTCTAAATAATGCCAATGGGTCGTCGCCGCTTTGCCATCCAACAAGCCAGCTTCTGCCACTAGGCTAACCCCTGTGCCCACAGCGACGATACTGGCTCCAGACAAATACTGACGTAATATCCAAGGAACGCTAGTGTCTTTATGCATTCGAATCGCATTCGCAGGGTTACGCCAAAGCGCTGGCACCACAATCAGGTCTGTGGATTCAATATCCGATAACAAACAGTGTGGTCGAACCTGAAACCCTCCTAATAAAGATAAGGGCTTTAAATCAACGGCCGCCACTTCAATCTTAAAATCAGTATTCTGGACGCGATTCACTTTCAATCGAGCCCTTGCTGCTTCTAACATTTCCATGGGATTCGCCGCACTTGAGCCCAGCATTTGCTCAATAGCAAGAATCGTAATGTGCCGAATTCGCTTTCCTGCAGCGCTATTTTTTTCACTCATTATTTATCGATCGCCACGCATTCGTCATCAGTGTTTTTCTTTACAGTCTTTCAATATGTCTTTTTTAGCATAATTTACGTCCCTTTCATCCTAATAAGTCTTTTTCTTCTCAGCTCATAATGGCCCTAGTCCGTTCATTCACAAGGAAGCTTTATGTGCTCGCAAACCACCTCACGATCCGATTCCCAAAATAACTTACAAAAGCCTGTCATCATTACCGGTTATGGGGGCATTAGTGCCGCCGGAAGAAGTTCGGGAGGGCATGCATTTCGTCGTATTATTTTTGATGCACTCAGCGCACAAAAGCAACAATCAACCCTGCGTAGCCTGGCACAGGTGATGTCACTGCAAGACTTTGATATTACTTCTAAACAGAATTCAGACTATCTACTCGACCATAGTCTTATTCGCCAATGGGATAACATTCACTGGAATGCGAACAAAGTGCCTTTTCACTCTTCATTTATTGATGAACAGAGCCAAACTTGGTGGAAACTCGATTATAAAAAATCGGCGGTTCAGTGTGCCGCCCAAACCCCAAAAGGCTTTGACCCCGCTTTACTATACCCGTCGCATCACCACCCAAGAGGATTACAAATGGCCGTCTATGGTGCCTCTGATGCCATTCAATCAATGGGAATGGAATGGGAAGACATACAATCGAAATTAGAGCCTGATCAGATTGGTGTTTATGCCGGCGCCGCGATGGGGCAATTAAGTCAAGAAGGCCATGGCGGCATGATGCAAGCCGCCAGCCTTGGAAAACGCACGAGCTCAAAACAATGCGCATTGGGCTTAGCTCAAATGCCTGCGGATTTTATTAATGCTTATGTACTCGGCAATGTCGGCGCAACCGGCACTATGGTCGGAGCGTGTGCGACTTTTTTGTATAACTTAAAACTGGCCTGTGACGATATTCGCTCAGGAAAACGCCGATTAGTCATAGTAGGGACCAGTGAAGCTCCATTAGAGCCTGAGATTGTGGAAGGCTACAACGCTATGACAGCTTTGATTACAGAAAAGAAATTACGCCAACTTGATGGTCTTGATGCAACATCAGAAAAAAACTCAGAAAATGAAACTGAGTTTAAGCAAGCGAGTCGCCCTTTCGGAGACAATGCAGGGTTCACCCTTGCGGAGTCCTCCCAGTTTTTTGTCCTCTGTGATGAAAAGTTAACCCTGGAATTAGGCTTAACTATTTATGGCTCAATTGGCGATGTCTTTATCCACGCTGATGGCTATAAAAAATCCATCTCAAGCCCTGGGATCGGTAATTACATCACCATGGCAAAAGCTATGGCGGCCGCGGAAAAAGACCTAGGAAAAGAAGCGCTATGTCAGGGCAGCTATGTACACGCTCATGGCAGCAGCACGCCACAAAATAGAACCACAGAATCTGAAATATTTTCTACCCTTGCAACGGCCTTTGACATAAAAGGTTGGCCCATTACGGCAATCAAGGCACATCTAGGCCATTCTTTAGCATCCGCCTCAGCCGATCAACTTTTTACCAGCTTAGGCGCATGGGACGAAGGGATACTACCTGGAATTACTACCACCGACAAAGTCGCAGATGACGTCGAGCAAAAGAATTTACGCTTTCTATTACAGCACGAGAGGTTCGATCCTAAAGCCATGCCTCTGACATTTTTAAACGCCAAAGGTTTTGGTGGTAATAACGCAACTGCTTATATTATTTCACCTCATCAAACCAAGCAGCGCTTAAAAGAAAGGCTAGTGAAAAACGCTGATTCAGCTTGGCAAAATTATGAGGACAAAAATACCGCCGTCATACAGCAGATGGGACACTATGATCTCGCGATGTTAAAAGGAGAGATTAAGCCCCGCTACCATTTTGGCAAAGACGTATTGGACCCTAGTGATCTCGTTATTACAAATTCTGAAATACACATTGCAGGGCATGCTAAAGCGATTAAATTATGAGTCAGTATCAACCAAGCTAAAATCTATTCCCCTATATTCACTGTCCAATGCTGCGCATAAACTCCAAACGCTGCTCAGTCATTGGGTTTTCATAGGGAATCGATTCAAAATCATTCAAATCAACTTTATCGACAGAATAACTATCTGCCGCTAAACCAAATTCTTCAGCCATCCCCGGGCGTTCTGATTTCTTTACCAAGGTAATTCCCTGCAAACGAAACGGCCCACTGAAGCCCTTATCTCGTAAGACTAAGCCTTGGACTTTCGCATCTAAGGTATTAGACCCGCTACTTAAGCGCTGCTTTGCAATAATAAAACTAATCGCCGAATTTGAAGGCGCATCAAATAAGCTGCCTGATACTTGATAATAACCCGATTTATCCGCTTCAATATTAATCGGTATAATCAGGTCATTACCTTCGATTCGCTGACGGCCTAAGCCGGTAATTTTAGCAATGCTCTCGACTATTTTAATCGGCGCACTTTGAATCACGGGTGACTCGCCATTAAACTCTACTTTAACAATGATGCTATATTCAGCATCGCTCATTGGCTCTAATTCCGCACTAGGGTCAAATTCGGCTAACAGCGTACGCTGCCCCTTCTGCTCAATATCCATTCGCTTTTTCATTGGCCAATGAGCCTTTTTATCCCTCGCCATGACTTCTACGGTCAGTTTCGTAATGGCATCGAGTCCTTGCACTGAAGATTTAATCTGAATATCCGCAGTAATTATTTCTCCAAGCGAAAAGCGATAATTTTTGGGTTTAATTAAAATACTGACGTTATGACCATCAATATCATATGCCCTTGGGCTTTCATGACTTTGATTTGGATTTATCAAGTCAGTTTGTTCCGCAGACAAATATAAGGAATAAGGTGCATATTTTGAGCGTTGCTCATAAATGTCCGCTACTCGCTGCATTTCATGCTGCATGCCCTCATCAACAGAAAGGGTCGGCAAGGTTTTGGCTGAAACGTTATGGCCGGGCTTGATGATTGGGTCTGTTATTGGCTGCAACTCAATATCATTAGCTATCACGGTTACTGCCGTGCTTTGTTTCGTATCTTCTTGAGAGTTTTCAGAAGACCCCCACAACCAAACCGTTCCTAATACGATCACAGTAGCCAACACAAGCAACTCCTTACGCTTCTCAAAAATCGACATAAATAGCCTCAAAGGAAAACAGACTCAATTCCAAATAAATCCAATTAAAATTAGATCCAATAAAAAAGGGATGATAATAATCATCCCTTTTAAATACTCTTAGTAACCATCACTTAGTTCTAACTCTAAGAATAGTTGTTAATAGCAATTTTACTGGTTAAAAGTCTCGTAAATGATTTCTGAAACCATCTTATCTCCCGAACCTTTCACATACTGATACTGATCCGCTGAAGCCCAAAAGCCATACCACCATGGTTTATAGTCATAAACATAAGTATCAAAGTTCACGCTCAAGCCATTACTAGAAAAACTGTTACGCACATACGCTAGTTCATCATCAATCGCATTGGTTGTACCGTAGAAACTCATAATACCGGCATGAGAAATATTCTCGCCCTGTAAAATCGGATAGTTGTTATAAACCAAACCATCTGGGCCATTAGCCGCATCAACCCAGCCATCCATTTCTACACGAGTTGAACACGAATCAATACCGCGAGCGTTAATCGCACCGCATGCAGAATGAAGTGCGACGACAGAATCATCAGTGCCATTCAAGATCGCTTTTGAAGTCATATACGCATCATCACCGCCGCCGGCAAAGCGCAAGCGTGGAATGCTATTCGGAGTCGTCGCGATATTACGCGCCGTCGTCACCTGCAAATCATACATGGTGCCTAAGTTATCAGGCATGGTGGTCGAACCACCGGTAAAGTAACTTAGCGCTGCTTTGAAAGGAGAAACATACCAAGAATCATTTTGCTGTAAATCAACCGCTAGATCCGCTAATTCAGAACCACCACCCGCTCCAGCTAAATCGATAGACGCCAGAACATTCAAAGCAGGCTTACCCGCCGCTGCTAACCAGGTATCCATATTATCAAACACGTAGCGTGCAACCAGGTCCCCAGTCGAGTGAGTCACAAAGATACAACCGTTAGCACAAGCATTCGCATCAGAAAGCTGCATCACCACATCATAAGCACGTTCAGCCGTCTTACCCGCGACACGCTCATTGGTATCCCAATCAATGCGATAATCACCTTTATCTAACCAATAATCATCCCAATAATTAACCGCACTTTGAGTAAGTTGTTCATCAGTTTGCTTACCTTCATACAGCACCGCAGATTGCAGACCATGAACCAGAACCACATTGTGTCCTGCCATTTGTGCATTTGCAGTTGTTGCCGCTAGCATTAAGCCAGACGCAGCCGCGAGGCTCGCTAAATTAAATTTCTTCATACCAAAAACCTGTTTCATTATATTTATTGGTTTTGGCTATTCCTTAAGCACGTTATGCAACCTTGCTAAGTCATCATGTTTTATAAGACTGCATTGATACTATGCGGATAAAGATGGGGGTTCTGTAATGAGATGTATCTGGTTATTTGTTAACCCAATTCATGTTTTATACTTACAACCTAAGAAATTCAAGGAGTTAAGAAAAATAGAAATGATTGGGTTATTCAATCTGAATGTTTTTATTTGTAATCTCGTAGTAAAGATTGTCACTTTAGAAACAAAAATACAGAGTTTGAATATTGGTACGTTAGTGAAGAATTACGGGAAAAAGCATTTCACCACGGAGGGCACGAAGGCGCCTTGCTACACGGAGAAAAGCGAAGAAAAGGGCTAATAAAAAAGAATTTAAAAAATTAAGCGTTTTAACGGGGCTTTGTAGAATTTATGCATAATTTTCATACGGAGCCGTTAATTAAAATATTGTCTTTTAACCGATCTGCACTACCTCTTCTTTCCTCTGTGTAGCGCAGCGCCTCCGTGATCTCCGTGGTGAATCCGCTCTTATCTTTTAAAAGCGAGCCCCTTTAAGGTGGCTAGGACGTAAGCCAAAGATAATAAGCATCGCAAAATAAACTGCCACTCCAGCCCCTACGATCGCCGACATCCAGCCAATGCGCTGCCAAGTGCCCCACTCCAACCACTGCTGAGCATCGCCCATCATAAAGTACATCACCGCAAATAAGGCAGCATTTGCAATCAAAACCTTAGGTACAAAGGCCAACCAACCTGGCTGTGCTTTATAGTGCCCCGTCGCCTTCAAACCACGATACAACATATAGGCATTAAAGAAGGCCGATAGTGAAGTCGCTAGCGCAAGTCCTGCATGCTGAAACGGCCCCACTAATGCCAAATTCAATACCATATTGACGACCATCGCCTGAATACCAATTTTCACTGGGGTCTTAGTATCTTGGCGCGCGTAATAGCCTGGGGCTAGTACCTTAATCAGCATAAAGGCAAACAGTCCCGTGCCATACGCTTGCAAGCTAAGGGTCATCTTACCAATATCGTAGGGGGTAATTTCTCCATGGAAAAAGATGGTCGCCATTAACGGCGTTGCTAATACAACTAAAGCCAAAGCTGCAGGCAAGGCGAGTAAGAAAATCATCCGCGTCGCCCAATCTAAGGTTTGGGCAAAGTGCTGTGGATTATCTTCTGCATGCTTCTTCGATAACGCCGGCAATATCACCACGCCGATAGCGATAGCAAAGATACCCAATGGCAGGTTATTTAAGCGATCTGAATAATACAGCCAGCTGACACTACCAGGTTCTAAAAAAGAGGCTAATAACGTATCCAATAGCAGATTGATCTGACTGACCGATACCCCAAACAGCGCAGGCCCCATCAACTTAAGAATGCGCCCCACCCCTTCTTGCTTAGGCTGATAAGTAGGACGAACCAATAAACCTAAACGCGCAATAAACGGCAATTGGAATAAGAACTGTAATGCCCCGGCCATAAAGACACCCCAAGCAAGAGCGTATAGCGGTTCTACAAACCAACTGGTCATCACTAGGGTCGAAAAGATCAAGCAGATATTGAGCAAGATGGGGGTAAATGCAGGCACCGCAAAACGACCGTAAGCATTCAAAATACTGCCCGCGAATGCCGTCAATGAAATAAACAGCAGATACGGAAAAGTAATCCGTAACATATTCCCTGTTAAGGCAAATTTTTCCGCATCACCACTAAAGCCTGGAGCAAACACATACGGTAACCAAGGTGCTAGTAACAAAGCGACAATCGTCACCAAAAATAAAACTAACCCTAACACTCCAGAGACACTAGCAATGAGCAGCTTAACTTCGGCCACACTGCGCTGAGTTTTGTATTCAGACAAAACCGGCACAAAAGCAACCGAAAACGCCCCTTCAGCAAACAAGCGGCGTAAAAAGTTAGGGATTTTAAAAGCAACGAAGAAAGCATCTGCTCGAGCACCAAAGTACTGAGCCACAACAACATCACGCACCAAGCCCAAAACTCGGCTTAATAAGGTCATAAAACTGACAATACTGGACGACTTTATTAACGAAGCCGGTTTAGTGACTGCTTTATTTGAGCTTTCAGGCTGAGACATACTGCTTCCGTGCGGTTATAACCAATTATTTTTCTTGTGCGCGTTTTACACGAATAACCTGACCTGCAATCTCAGTCGCATTCAACGACTTCATCGCGGCTTTACCATTACCCGGCCCAGGCATTTCAACAAAACCAAAGCCTTTAGAGCCACCGGTTTTCTCATCCATTACCAAGGTACACTCGGCTACTTCACCATAAGGAGCAAATAGTGCTTCAAGATCTTCTTCAGTAAGAGAACGAGAAAGGTTGCGGATAAGTAGTTTCATAACAAGACCTAAATTGAATCGGTGAAAGCAGCTTGAATAAGCTGAATATAATATGACGGATATCTTAGCAGATATTGCAATAACAATTTAGCCAATTCTTAGTTATGAACTGATTAAAAAACCAACAATTTAACTAAGTTAAAGAAATAACTGCACAGGTATAGGGTAAAAGTAAGAGCAACAAAGTTATGCTATTAGTTATCCTTGTAGTTACCCACAGCATCTGTGGATATTATTATGATAAGTGCCATTCTAAAGCCTAAATAACGCTTATAAAATATAAAAACAAGTCTTGTATTGAAGAAAAATATAAATAATTTGCAACTTTTTCCACAGCGTAATTTTCTTTAAAAAAACCCTCTAAACCATTGACTTTACTGGGTTTAAACAAATTCAAACAATTGTTCGAAAAAGCAACAATTTAACTCAAGTGGTGATAAAACAAGGGCTGCAGGCGGTTATAAATATTTTATACCCATATTTATCCACAGAACTTGTTGGTAACTTGATATCTCTCAACTTTGGCCTAGGTTTTACCTCAAAATTATTCCTATAAACTATAATTAAGCCATCAAAATACTAAACGGCCCACACTGTCTCATGACTTACAAATCACCGCTGTACTCTGAGCTATCGACTAACCAAGATATTAGCTATTGGCGCCTCGCTAGCCGTATTGAATCAGGTCGAGGAGAAGTACTACGCCGAGTCGCTCAAGGAGAGGCACTGGCGGACACTCTTAACCTGCTGTGTGAAAAGGCCGAAGATTATAATCCCGACATGATGTGCAGCGTTTTATTATTAAACCAAGAAACGTCCACACTACACCCTATTGCTTCCGCTTCTTTACCTGCCGACTATTGTGCGGCCTTAGATGGCGTACAAATTGGTCAAGGGGTAGGATCTTGCGGTACAGCAGCTTTTCAGAAGCAACGAGTCATCGTTGAAGACATCAATAGCCACCCCTACTGGGCCCAATACAAAGCCTTGGCGCTAGGTGCCGGTTTACAAGCTTGCTGGTCAGAGCCCATTATAGGAGCTGAAGGTAAGGTCTTTGGTACCTTCGCCATGTATTACGCTCAACCTAGAACACCTATCGAAGAAGACATCCAGTTTATTGAAACCAATGCCAGCCTTGCAGCAATTGTATTTGAAAATGACTCAGCCCGCTGCCAACTGATTGAAGCTAATAAATTGCTTAGCCAAACTATCGATGAACGCAATCAGCAATTAGTTGCAACCAATGAAGAGCTGTCTAAAGTTTTAGTACAACAAGCCTTAGATAACTCACAATCTTTGAAAGTAGCAAAAACACAAACCACGACAAAAATACTTGCTGGCTTTGCTCATGAGATCAATACCCCAGTCGGAGTCGCGACCACAGCAACCAGCTTTACCGAGCAAACAATCACGCAGTTCATTAATAGTATTGAAAATAATCAGCTATCAAAAAATGATGCATTAGTGCGTTTAAACGAAATGAAAGATTCCGTTCATCTCACCGAAAGCAGTTTAAAAAAAACCGCCGCCTTGATTGCGCAATTTAGAGAGATTGACATATCCCTTGCCGATTACGATAAAAGCAAATTCTTAGTCGATGAACTTATGCAGGATTTTAGCGATCATATACAAGAAAAATTAGGAGCTCATGCTTTAGAATTTGAAGTCGAAAAAAATACAACTTGCCACTCAAAGAGTTCACTTTGGCAAGTGCTCTCTCAATTGGTTGACAACTCCCTTGAGCATGGATTTATTCATATGGATTCAGGACTCATTTCAATTCATATCAACCAAAATAATGAGAACCTGATCATCAACTATCAAGATAATGGCATCGGTATCTCTGCGGATGAACGAACATCAGTATTTGACCCCTTCTTCTCAACCAAAAGAGAAAGCGGAAAAGTCGGCCTAGGATTAAACGTGATCAACAATACCATCAGCAATACTTATCATGGACAAATAAAGCTGATGGATTCCCCACTGGGTGTGCGTTATGAGATCAGCATCCCACTGACTTTTTAAGCACTCAGTAGATTATAAAAGAATTTTCATCGCTTCGATTACGGGAGGATTTTTTTCTGCTAATGCATCCAGCACCGGCTTGTGCAAACGGCGTTTATGCTCAGCAAAAATAGCTCGGCTCTTGCTAAAAGTTTTAGCAAATTCTAAAGCACCTTCATTTAACGACTCTGCGGAATCAAAAGTACGATCAATAAAATTAGCCTCCGCCATTTCCTCTGCGCCCAACTTTCGACCGGTTAAGATCATATCGTTGAACTTATACTGAGGAATCGCTTTTAATATCACATCAATCAAACCCGGTACAAATGGAATATTCATATCCACTTCAGGGAAACAAATATAACCGCGATCACTGCGAGCAAAACGGAAATCACAGGCCGAAGCTATCACGATGCCATTACCAAAGGTATGACCATTCATCGCAGCAATAATCGGCATAGGGTATTGCATCATGAGTGTATAAACTTCATCCATAGTAGAAAGAAAGGCTTTTACGTCATCCTTCTTTCCACCTTGAATACTGCTCATTAACCACATCACATCAATACCCTGGCTCCAGTTTTTTTCATCACTAGAAGCCAAGATCAACGCTTTATTGGTTTTTTCTTCTTCAACTTGTTTTAACAAGCCTAAAAGCTGCTGGGCAAATTCTAGGTTATTGGCGTTCTTGCCATTATCCATAGAAATAATCGCAACCTTGCCTTCGTTGCGCAAACTCATTAAAGACATTTTCAGTTACTCTTCATTATCTTAGAAAAGATAAAAAGCGGTTAACCACAGAGGACACAGAGCGCTTCGCTACACAGAGGAAAGATAATGAGAAAGGAAAAAAGACAGAATCATAATGTGCCACTTACACGTTATTAACCTTAGCTAAATATAACCTTTTACTCTTTTTACTTTTGCTTTCCTCTGTGTCCTCTGTGCCCTCGGTGGTTAACCGCTCTTCGCTTTTTATTCGTCAGTCAAACCTGCAAGCGGAGCCACACTACCACGTACATAAGCATCCGCTTCTTGCACAAACAAATCAGGCATCAAGTCCGTCTTATCACTTTCAGGATTAGCACGATACTGTTCAAAATCTTCCACACCTTGAGTACGTAAGAAGTCTTCATCAATTAATAACTGCCCCGTGATTTCACGGTTTTCAGTTTTCAATAATGCAAACGCGGCATCGGCCATGATCTTAGGCCCACGAGCACGATCAAATGACTGCTTGCCACCAAACGATGTCGCTGCAGTATGAATCACAGTACGAGGCCATAGTGCGTTTACTGCGATGCCATAGCGCTTAAATTCATCCGACATGCCCATGGTTAGCATAGACATACCGTATTTAGTCAAGGTATACGGCGAGTGGTTACGCATCCAACGGCGATCTAAATCCAACGGTGGCGAGAAACTTAAAATGTGACCATTTTCAGACTTCTTCAAATGCGGCAACGCTTTCTGGCTTAACAAGAAAACAGCGCGGAAGTTCACTTGCATCATAAGATCCAGCTTTTTCAGCGGCGTTGATTCAACACCAGCTAACGCAATCGCACCAGCGTTATTAATGATGGTATCGATGCCACCAAACTTCTCAACGGTAAGCTTGATTAAGTTATCGATGTCTTCTTCGCTGCGTACATCCACTTTAACTGCAAGGCCTTGACCGCCAGCTTCTTCAACTTCTTTAACAACAGAATGAATCGTACCTTCCAGTTTTGGGTGAGGCTGATCAGACTTAGCGGCGATGACGATATTTGCGCCTTCAGCTGCACACGCTAAAGCTACTTCACGGCCGATACCACGGCTAGCGCCTGTGATGATAATTGTTTTATTTTTCAATGAACTCATAATAAATTCCTCAAGCCTAAATTTCTCAATTCTAAGTTACGATAAATTATTCAGCTTCAGTAGCCGTAATCTGAATTAATTTCTGGCGACCTTTAACTTGATCACCCGCCAGGACTAATACTTCTGCAATGGTGCCAGCCACACCCGCTTTAAGAGGATGTTCCATCTTCATTGCTTCTAATACGGCTAACGTCTGACCAACTTCTACAACATCACCGACTTTCACCATCACATCAACCATAGCACCATCCATCGAGGCTAATACCTGATCAGAGCCACCTTGGTTCTTCTTCGCCGACTGTAAGCTAATATCGGTAAAGGTTAAATTGCCGTAACGAGCTGCTAGATGAACTTGCTCACACCCTAGGGCTTCACCTTCGCCTTTAGTACGACTATAAACCACACTGCGAACGATGCCATCATGCAAATACTTTAAAGTATTTTCTGTCTGCTCCAACACGGTTAAAATAATCGGAGCGATGCTTTCATCGGTCGAAACAGACTCAATAGATATTAGCTCAGTCGTAATTTGATTATCGGCTTTGCTCAATGCCAATTCAAATGTCTGCTCTTCACATGCAAGCTTAATAAAACGACTACCGATTTCATTATTATGCCAGCCTGCGCTGCCAGTATTAACCGCACATAAAATCGCAGCCGCTAAAGCAACTTCTTGATTTTGAGCTTTTAGTGCTTGCAAGCTTGGATCTTGATTAAAATCATCACCAATAAACGCAGTCGTTGCTTCACCTTGAATAAAGGTTTCGTTGCGCAAGATAGCCGCTAAGAAAGCACGGTTATCTTTAATACCTAATAAGTGGCTATCTTCAACTGCACGCACTAAACGACGGCGAGCTTCTTCACGGTTTTCACCATAAGCAATAATCTTCGCTAGCATAGGGTCATAAAACGGACTAACGACTTGCCCTTGTGCGATACCCGAATCAATACGAATACCATCACCTGACGCCGGCTGCCACAAGTTTAATAAACCTGTTTGCGGAATAAAGTTAGCACCTGGATCTTCAGCGTATAAACGCACTTCCATCGCGTGACCGGTTAATGTCACATCGTCTTGGCTGATCGAAAGTGTATCCCCCGCTGCAACACGTAGCTGCATGGCGACTAGATCTAAACCGGTAATTAATTCTGTTACCGGATGCTCAACCTGCAAGCGCGTATTCATTTCTAAGAAGTAAAAATTGCCTTCGCTATCGGCTAAAAACTCTACCGTTCCTGCACCGACATAATTACACGATTTAGCCGCATTAACTGCCGCCTCACCCATGGCTTTACGCATGTCAGGATTTACAAAAGGTGATGGCGCTTCTTCGACTACCTTTTGATGGCGACGCTGCACAGAACAATCACGCTCACCTAGATAAACCGTATTACCAAAACTATCGGCAAATACTTGAATCTCAATATGGCGCGGCTGCATCACTGCTTTTTCGATAATGAGTTCACCACTACCAAAGGCATTTAATGCCTCACTACGAGCCGATTTAATCAGCTCATCCAGATCATTCGCATCGGTAACCAAACGCATACCACGACCACCACCACCGGCGCTGGCTTTTAGCATTACCGGCATACCGATCTCAATCGCTGCATTCTTCAATACATCATCGGCTTGATCTGCGCCTTCATAACCTGGAATACAAGGTACACCCGCTGCAATCATAGCGATTTTCGACTGACGCTTACTGCCCATTAAATCAATGGCATCTGGGCGTGGGCCAATAAAGGTGATGTTGGCATCAACACAGGCTTTGGCGAATGCTGAGTTTTCGGATAAGAAACCATAACCTGGGTGAATCGCATCAGCGCCGGTTTTTTGTGCGGCGTCGATTAATTTTTCCGCAACCAAATAACTTTCGCCTACGGCTGCAGCGCCAATACAAATGGCTTCATCAGCAGCACTAACATGAGGGGCGTTAGCATCTGCTTCAGAAAAAACCGCTACCGTACGATAACCTAATGATTGTGCAGAACGAATAACACGGACCGCAATTTCACCACGGTTCGCCACTAATACTTTATTAAAACCTTGCGCTTGAGTACTCATGCTTATTCAGCTCCTACTTCAAGTTGAACATCTGCCCAAGCAGGCAAACGTTTTTGCATAAATGCAGCACCGCCTTCACGGCCTTCACCCATCACAGCATCAGCAAAATCCACAGCTGCTTGATCCAGCAATGGATTTAGCGCTTCGTGCTCAACACAATGAATCAGTGCTTTTGTTACTTTACTTGCTGCAGGCGCGCATTTAATCGCCAGCTTAATCGCCTTAGTCACTTCGTCTTCTAGTTGTTCAGCGTTTTCAACAACCTGATGAATTAAGCCAAGATTCAGCGCTTCGTTTGCTTTAATACGATTGCCAAACAAAGCCATACGACGGGTTTGAGTTAAACCAATACGCTTCACGACAAAGGGTGCAATTTGCGCAGGAATAATCCCTAAAGAAGTTTCAGGTAAACCAAACTGAGTTTTCTCAACCGCAATCGCTAAATCGGAAACACAGGCTAAACCAAATCCACCGCCTAATACCGCACCTTCTAAAGCACAGATAACTGCAGCAGGTAAATGGTCTGCTTTAGTAATCATGTGTCCAAATGCACGATTAAGCTCTATTAACGCTTGCTTATCAGCACCCGCTGATTGCATATCTTTAATATCACCACCGGCGCAGAAGTTGCTATTACCACCACTGATAATTAATACGCGATAATTTTCGTTTTCAACTTTTTCCATCACCGCCATTAGCTCATTCACCATTTTCAGGTTCATAGCATTGGCTAGCTTTGGACGGTTTAGCATCACACGTAATACAGGACTTTCGTCGTGTATTACTAGTGTTTCAAATTCTGGGTTTTCAAATTCTTGTTGGCTCATAAAAGATTCTCAGCTCACGCATTATATTAGCGTTAAATACATTGTTCTGAGTTGAAGCAATAGATGTTTTTTCTTAGCAGCGACAGGATGTCGCGGTAGAATCGCGCTACATGGACGTAGCATCGATTCGGCGGCTGAAAAAAGCATGTATTGATTCGACTAACCAAAACTCATTAATAAACTCAAATTATTTGCGTTTTTTCGGCAAAATATCCATGTACTTACAAATAATACCGATCATGATTTCATCCGCACCACCGCCGATAGAAGCCAAGCGGTTATCACGATAGAAACGAGAAACAACGTTATCCCACATGAAGCCCATACCACCCCAGTACTGTAAGCAGCTATCAGCAACTTCACGCACCAGACGACCTGATTTCAACTTAGCCATCGATGCAAGACGGGTCATATCTTCTTTATTTAGGTAACCTTCACATGCTTGATAAACCATGCAACGCAATGCTTCAATTTCAGTTTGCAATTCCGCCATGCGGAAATGGATCACCTGGTTATTAATCAAAGGCTGACCAAAAGTTTCACGTTCACGACAATATTCAATCGTGCTATCAACACAGATTTCCATCGACTTCAAAGACATAGCCGCAACGTACATACGTTCTTCTTGGAACTGCATCATCTGCATCATGAAGCCAGCGCCTTCGCTACCGATTAGATTTTTCTGCGGCACACGAACGTTGTCGAAGAATATTTGTGCCGTATCAGAAGAACGCATACCCAATTTATCAAGTTTCTCAGAGAAGGTAATACCCGCAGAATCCATGGGTACAACGATCAAGGATTTGTTCTTATGCGCTTTATCTTCAGAAGTATTTGCCAGTAGGCAAACAAAGTCAGCTTGAGTGGAGTTAGTGATCCACATTTTAGTACCGTTGATGATGTAGTCATCACCGTCTTTGACTGCAGTGGTTTTAATCGCCGCAACGTCAGAACCCGCACCCGGTTCACTCACCCCAATACACGCAACCATGTCACCGGCAACCGCAGGCGCTAAGAAGGTTTCTTTAATATAATCACTACCAAAACGAGCAAGCGCTGGTGTAGCCATACAAGTCTGCACACCAATTGCCATAGGTACACCACCACAGATGATGCCACCAAATTCTTCCGCTGCAGCAATTTCATAGGAGAAATCTAATCCCATACCACCCGCAGATTCAGGCTTAGAAATACCCAACAGGCCAAGGTCACCCATTTTCTTAAAAAGTTCTTTCGCAGGAAAAATACCGTCTTTTTCCCACTGATCAATGTGAGGATTAATTTCGTTCTCAACGAAATTACGAACGGTTCTTTTTATTTCTTTGTGCTCTTGAGTCATGATCATTTTATTATTCCTACTCTTTAATTTCTTTGTTCGTGCGTATATTGATACAACGCCGAAATTATTATTTTGCCAAGCAATGTTTTAGGTAATTCATTCTTTGCCACGCCGTAAACATGGCTCACTCTGTACATCCCTGTACTTCGCCCTACGGGCAACCTTCGGTTGTGCAAAATGGCTTTCCTGCCATTTTGTCCCTGTAGGCTCTATTGCAGCTCCCTGCTGCAGAAGGGCTTTGAACGAATCACCTAAAACATTGCCACGAATACCGTCTCTACTTAAGAATCGTCAACGAATATAAAGTTGACGGCTCTTGGTTTCTTCAAACTGTCACTATTGCAAATTAGATTGCTACTAGCTTTCGCGTATCGGTATTGGGTGTGTCGTTTAAGGCCGTCCCTTCCCATGGAAGGGAAGGCCGAGCCCCCATGGACGGGTTCACGGCGTGCCGCCTAACGACATACCCAATATCGATAGCAAGCGAAAGCGGTTAAGAAACCAAAACCGCTTCACGCTCTTTGTAGAATATTAAAAACGCGACACACCAAAACTATTACCTTGAAGAGAGCGATGCTTCTCTTCATCACACATGTCTAATAGCATTACCATTAGTTTGCGCGTATCACGTGGGTCGATTAAACCGTCATCCCAAATACGGGCAGTACCAAACAAGGCTGTTGAACCTGCTTCTAACTTAGCCGCCGTCATTTGCTCAATCTGATCCAGCATTTTCTGATCAGGCTCTTGCCCCATCTTCAACTGCTTCTCTTCAGTCACAATGCGTAAAACCTTACCCGCTTGTGCACCGCCCATCACCGCCGTTTTACTGTTCGGCCAAGCGAAAATAAAACGTGGATCCAAACCGCGACCACACATCGCATAATTACCTGCGCCGTAAGAACCACCAATCACAATAGAGATCTTAGGAACACGCGCGTTAGCAACCGACTGCAACATTTTCGAACCGTGCTTAATGATGCCACTCTTCTCAGAATCGGTCCCTACCATGAAGCCCGTAGTATTGTGCAAGAATAAAAGTGAAACCTGATTCTGGTCACACAACTGAATGAACTGCGCCGCTTTATTTGCACCCTTCGCCGTAATAGGACCATTGTTACCAATAATCCCTACTGCATGACCTGCGATCTTAATAAAGCCACACACCGTTTGAATATCAAAGTCGGGTTTAAAATCTTGGAACTCACTGCCATCAGCTATGCGCGCAACCACTTCACGAACATCGTAAGGCTTCTTAGAATCGCAAGGCACCACACCTAATAATTCATCAGCGCTGTATAATGGTTCGTCATAGCTTTTCTCAGCGCGTTGAGCCACTTGATCATTCCAAGGAAGGCCTGCCATTACTTCACGAGCAATGCGCACACCATCTGCATCATCTTCGGCTAAATAATCCGCCGTACCCGCGTCATAAGCGTGTAGCTCTGCACCACCTAGCTCTTCATCGGTGGCAATCTCACCGGTTGCCGCTTTTAATAATGGCGGCCCAGCTAAAAACATTTTCGTTTTATTACGCACCGCAATTATAAAATCAGATAAACCTGGCTGATAAGCACCACCTGCCGTTGCATTACCATGCACTACGGTTACCTGTGGAATACCCGCTGCGGATAAACGCGCTTGGTTAGCAAAGGCTTGTGCACCTGGAACAAAAACATCCGTGGCATACTGCAAGTTAGCGCCACCAGATTCGGCCAAAGTAATGATCGGTAATTTATTCGCACGAGCAATTTCTTGAATGCGTAAGGTTTTATCCAAACCCGCTGGAGAAATCGTACCGCCTTTAATTGCGCTATTATTCACCTGCAACATGCAACGTGCGCCAGCCACATAGCCGATGCCCGCAATGATACCGCCACCCGCGCCACTGCCATCTTTATCATCATGCATTTTCAAACCAGCAAGAGAACAAAGCTCTAAAAAGTTCGAACCTGCATCTAATAAAAGATTTAAACGCTCACGGGGTAATAATTTTCCACGCTTGCGAAATTTTTCTTTTGCTTGCTCGGCTTTGGCTAAAACTTTTTCTTCTACCGCGCGAAACTCATCAATAGCGACCTGCATTGCTGCGCAATTATTAGCAAAATCTTCGCTTTGAGTTTCAATTTCTGAGCTTAAAACAGCCATTACGCTAATGCTCCATTTTTGTCTGTATTTAAAATAAGTGCTTGGTAATTTTCTTCAGCTTGCCTTGCCATTTCAGCAGGTACAGAAATCGGCATATCTAATAGTTGCTGCGCCATGGCTTTACCCTGAGGATCAATACGTAAACTCGCAATACCGCCACCACCCAAGGCTTGTTCCAACATCAAGTTAAAAGCATCCAAACCCGGTAATGAATAAAGTTTTACATCACTACTCTCACCCATGATATGGGATAAGTAGCTACGAATTTTTTCTGGCTGCACCGCATTTTGAATATAAGGGAGATAAGCAGGATCACGGGCAAGAATACCCACGTTACAGTGATCGCCTTTATCACCACTGCGCGCCATGGCAAGATTAATCAATGCCGTCGTCGAATCTGTAGCTTCTATCTTAGCGACGTCATTAACCAAGGCCGAAGAAACTTGCCCGCCATCAGCTAAGCATTCGCCTTTAGCAATGGTCACGCTAGACGCTTGATCATTTAAGTTATAACTAACGCCAATTTCATCTTTAGGCCACAAGAAAGAAAACAAACGAATCATTGGGCTAGGCTTCGGACGACCGCCTACAAGTCCAGTTAATCCTGGCGCCATTGCGGTTGCCGCTTGAGCAATTTCACGAGCAAAAATACCCAAGGCTTTTTTATCTGGGTGATGGGCAGCAATCTTCACCACCACTTCACGATTATCTAAACCACGAGAATGTTCACCATACGTCGTCTCACTGCCCAATACTTCAATATCGGTGGCGGTAAAGTTGGCTAAACCCATGGCGTTGAAAATAAAGCTCACACGCTGAATAATACTTTCTGCAACTCGCTGGCCTTTCTCAACGGCTTGACGACCACCGATCATGAAAGATGCATTGCAGCGGAAGCCATCAATGTATGTAGCACTGACTTTATAATGATCCGAAGGTGCACGACCTTTCGCCCCAGAAACTAAAACATGATCGTCATCTAGTTGCTCTAATTTCACTCCAGTGAAATCACACGTCACGTCTGGCAATAAATACTGTGAAGGATCACCAATTTCATACAAGATCTGCTCACCAACCGTTCCGACAGAAATCAAACCACCGGTATTGTCAGGCTTGCTCACCACGAACGAACCATCCGCAACACACTCAACAATTGGAAAGCCCATATTGGCGTAGCCCGCTTCAACTAACTGCCAATCGGTAAAATTACCCCCAGTACACTGAGCGCCACATTCAATCACATGGCCCGCTAATGAACCTTGAGCTAACTGGTCGTAATCGGTTTCAGTCCAATCAAACTCATGCATGAGTGGGCCTAAAACAACCGCACTATCGACAACGCGGCCGGTAATCACAATATCGGCACCGGCGTTTAACGCATCACGTACTGCGCTCGCACCTAAATAACTGTTCACACTCAAACACTGCTCGGGAAACTCTTCCCCAGAGAACATCTCAACTACGCCAGCATCCGCAAACTCTTGCTGGCGCTTAACTAAATTATCACCTTCAACTGCGGCAACCTTAAGGTCCATTCCCGCTTTATCAATCGCCGCCTGCAGCGCAGCCACACAACCACGCACGTTAACCCCACCCGCATTACTCACAACCTTAATACCTTGCTCAGCAATCGGCTTAAGCAAGCGTTCTAAGGTCATCACAAAATCGGGGGCAAAGCCTGCCTCCGGATTCTTCATGCGTGCGCCTGCCATAATCGACATGGTCACTTCGGCAAGGTAATCAAATACCAAATAATCAATCTGGCCTTGTTTCACTAATTGCTGCGCCGCCATTGAGGTATCACCCCAAAACGCCGATGCACAGCCAATACGTACTTTCTTTTCAGTCATAGTTCGACCCTAAAAATTCACCCGTCTTACAGGTGGCTCAAATTCATAGCAGAATATCAATAACCAAAGACTACCAAGCAAGCGCTTGGTTTGTAAAGTACTCAATTCAATGTTATCTATACAGAGTAGATATAAAAGACCTAAAATTAAGTATTTTTAATCCTAATGAGCCCAAACATGAACCAGCCTTCGCCAACCCATCAGCGCTTGATAGATCAAGGCATCATCAATGCCCCCGATAGCGCCAAAGGCCGTTTATTACAGGCTGCTGCAACCCTTTTCAAAGAAAAAGGCTATGAGCGCACAACAGTAAGAGATTTAGGCAAGGCGGTCGGCATACAATCCGGTAGCTTGTTTCATCATTACCCCAATAAAGAAGCGATTCTGCGGGCTGTGATGGAAGAGACCATCCTACTCAATACCGAGTTAATGAAAGCCGCTTTAGCCGAAAGCCAACAACCAAAAGATAAAGTCCTTGCGCTGATTCAATGCGAACTTCAATCCGTATTGGGTGAAACGGGTGCCGCCATGACTGTCTTAGTTTATGAGTGGCGTTCGCTAAAAGAAGAAAACCAGCAACACATACTGAAGCTGCGTGGAATTTATGAAGATTTATGGATCAATGCATTAACCGAAGCGAAAGCATCAGGATCTGTCGTTATTGACCCATTTGTATTAAGGCGTCTACTCACAGGAGCGTTAAGCTGGACAGTGAATTGGTACCGCCAAGAGGGTGATCTTACAATTGATCAACTAGCCCAAATGGCATTAAGCCTCGCAATCAAACCGTCTTAACTTACTAACTGCTTAAAAAACACAAATAAGCCATTGAATTTTATGGTTTTTTTGTTAACTTAACCGTTAATAAGCAAAGGCGATATTATTTCCTGAATTGCCTGTTGACATTACAGGCTCGACTCTGGATAATTCACGCCCTTAATTTTACTAAATAATTCCCAAAGGAGCCGACTATGGCAAATTCCGCTGGTTCAAAAAAACGCGCACGCCAAGCTGTAGTACGTCGCTCTCGTAACGTAAGCCTTCGTTCTATGGTTCGTACTTCAATCAAGAAAGTACAAGCTGGTATCGACGCAAAAAGCTATGACGAAGCACAAGCTGCTTTAACTAACGCTATGCCTTACATCGACAAGATGGTTACTAAAGGTATTTTGCACAAGAACAAAGCTGCTCGTACTAAGAGCCGTTTAAATACTGCAGTTTTAGCTCTTAAAGGCTAATTGCTAAGTATTTAGCTTAAGCCTAACTTACTCAGCGGAGTAAATTCAGAGCTTAAACAAAAAAACCAGCTTCGGCTGGTTTTTTTGTGCCTGTCACTTTCCTGATTCAGACCATATCACTCTATTACCGAATAAATATTCGACTATGATTAAATAAACCATCAATAAAGCGGCATGGCGCGCACCCTAATGTTTAAAACCTTTATTTTCACACTCGTCACAGCCATTAACCTTATTCAGGCTACCTATACATTCGCTGAAACATCAGCCCCCATAGGCATAACACTTACCATGGGCACCTCCAATGGCCCACCCTATATGATTCAAGCATCTGAATCCGGCTTGGATATTGACATCCCTCGCGCAGCAATGAAGAAAATTGGTTTCCCTTTAAGATTAGAATTTTATCCTCTATCGCGAGCCATTCACGAATTACAATTAGGCCGCATACATTTAACCGCCCCTTTCTTTACCTCCGCGCCTAAAGGTATCTTTGTCTCAGATCCTCACATCGAATATAGACCCAGCGTCATTACACTTAAGACAATTGATGAAATGACAGACCTTCATCAACTCAAAGACTACTCTATCGCTACCTTTCAAGGTGCTACAGGCTATTTTGGTGATCAATTTTATTATGCTAGTAAGCAATCACCTGATTATGTAGAGCATCATGACATGGGGAAGTTAGTTGATCTCTTAATGAGCCAACGCTATCAAGTAGTGGTATTGGACTACTGGATCTTTCGCTACTTTCTATCCAAATCTAGATTTGCAGAACAGCTGAGCCAAATTAGATTTCATCCACTTCTGCCTCGGGTTCCTGCCGCTGTCGCTTTCAATAATGAAGACTTACGCAATCAATTTAACCAAGGGCTTAAATTGATAAAAGAAGATGGCAGTTATGATGAAATAATTCAAAAATATCAGCGCAATGAATAAGACCGATATTTCCTTATAATTTCTTAATCCACTCGAGTATTCTACCAACAACAGAGGTATTGGATTGACCAAAATGATTTTCAATTTTTATCTTCATTAACAAACTATTTATGTAGAATGAACGCTAATTATAAAAATTGGCCTAATCGGAAATCATAAATGGACCCTTATCAAGCAACCTATACCACCCCGTTAGAAATGCTTTATCAATGGAATGAACAAGTACCTAATCGTATTTTTCTACGCCAACCTATTCATGGGGAACACAAAACCTTCACTTGGGCACAAGTTAATGATCAAGCACGCCGCTTGGCCTCGGCACTACTTGCTCAAGGCCTAACGAAGGGCGATCGCGTTGCTATTTTTTCTAAGAATTGTGCTGAGTGGTTTGTCAGTGATTATGCTATCCAACTAGCGGGCTTAATCAGTGTTCCTCTCTACCCCATGCAAACACCCGATTCGTTAGAATACGTACTAAAGCACAGCGATTCAAAAGTCATCATTATCGGTAAGCTCGATGGCGCAAAAGAAATGGAATCAGGTATTCCAGAAAATCTAATTCGCCTATCTATGCCCTACGATGTCGACATGCGCATTGATCTGCAGTGGAATACCCTATTAGCCAGCCAAGAACCTATAGTTGAAAGCCCAGTTCATCCTATGGATGACTTAATGACCATCATCTATACCTCGGGCACGACTGGCAACCCTAAAGGTGTAATGCACACCTACCGCAGCTTTAGCTCAGGGGCACAAAATGCGACACGCGTACTGAAGATAAATAAAGACGATCGCTACTTATCCTTTTTACCACTCTCTCATATTGCCGAGCGCTTTATGGTTTTAGGTTGCTCGACTTACGGCTGCAGTGACGTCTCGTTTGTAGAGTCTCTAGATACCTTCTCTGACAACTTACAAACTACGCGTCCAACACTTTTATTTTCAGTGCCGCGTTTATGGCAAAAGTTTCAACAAAACGTGACGGCAAAAATTCCGCAGAAAAAGCTAGACCGCTTATTAACGATTCCCTTAGTGAAAACTTTGATTCGCAAGAAAATAAAAAAGGCGATGGGACTCGATAAATCTCGTATATTAATTTCCGGCGCTTCTCCAATCGCATTGAATTTATTGCAATGGTACAAAGATATCGGCATTGAAATTAATGAAGGTTACGGCATGACCGAAAACCTAGCCTGCGGACCTGCACTTAATCTACCCGGCGCCGTCAAAATTGGCACCGTAGGTTCAATTCATGCAATGCCTGATACCGAAACAAAAATCACTGAAGAAGGCGAGATCATTACGCGTTCTCCCACCTTAATGACAGGCTATTATTTAGAACCAGAAAAAACTGCCGAAACAATTCGTGATGGCTGGTTGCATACGGGAGACAAAGGTGAAATTGATAGCGAAGGCTATCTAACCATTACGGGCCGAATCAAAGACGTATTCAAAACCAGTAAAGGGAAGTTTGTTCAACCCAATAAAATTGAATGCTTATTGCAACATAACAACCTAATTGAACAAGTCTGCGTCAGTGGCTCTGGTGCGCCTCAGCCAATTTGCCTCATCGAATTATCCGAAGCAGCTAAACAACAAGCTACTTCGAATAAACAAGAAGTCGAAGACAGCATTCGAGCAACCATTCAATCCGTTAATCAACAGATTGAACATCATGAAATGATCGAACGCTGCTTTATTATTGCTGACATTTGGACACCCGATAATGGCATGCTAACCCCAACCATGAAGATCAAACGTAATATGGTAGAAAAACACTACCAAAAATTATGCGACCAACATGGTAACGATAAAACCGACATTATCTGGGCCGGTAAACAACTATAAATCTTTTTCTGGCCAAGCCATTAGGCCGCCAGTTTCGTGCAGCTCAACAGGGTGTTCTTCATCCTCTTGAGCGGGTACCCGACCTTGAGTATCAGCTACGGCTTTAGCGCGTAATGAAGTCACTACCTCGCCACCCACTCCCCAATTATCCGTATTGACCTCATCAATCACGACCACAGTAGTAGCAGGATTTTTATCTAATACATCAACCAATAATTGAGTTGCGCCTTTAATTAAAGCCGCTTTCTGCTCGGTAGTTACTTGTTCATCAGTTATCTTAATATTTATGTACGGCATTCTAATTCCCTCGATATTTCAGCTTTTGAATGAATAACTTTCTTACTTTTAAATAACGAACTATGGGCTACCCACGCCCCGAAGCTAACCAAAACCAAACCAATGATTAATGCCAAAGTTAAGGCTTCGTCGAATACTATGATGGCAGCAATACCAGAGATAACAGGTACAATGGACATCACAGCCCCCATATCAGACGGTCCAATTTTTTGGACCGCTTTCACATAAAAAATCATTTGTATTATGGTCGCCATAATCCCCTGGTAAAATGCCTGCAATGCAATATCCTGCCAGCTAGCATGTGAAATCGCCTTTGGCAGATACACAAGATAAACAGGTAAATAAAACAAACAGGTCAGTAATGCTAAACTCACCGCTACCTGCCAAGGCGTGATATTCCAGCGCTTAATTAATATAGAAAATAAAGCCCACATCAATGCCGCCATGACCAGCCAGACATCACCGAATAAAGTAGAAAAATTTAATTCGATGGTATCATTAAACAACCCTAATTCACCCGAGAAAAGTATCAGTACCGCTGCAGTAATTACTCCAATACCTATCCACTTCTGCAAGCCATAACGTTCTTTATTAATCCAATAAGAAAGCAGAATAATAAAAAGGGGCATCATTCCTGGTAATAAAATGGCCGCATGGGAAGCTGGCGCTAATTGAAAGCCACTAAATGCACATAACGCATAAGCCAAGCCTCCCACTAAACTGCAGATAATCAGTTGAGGGGTAAGTAATTTAAAACGAAATTTGAACCACCAAATCGGTAATAAAATACTTGCACAAGTGATATAGCGAATAGCGATCACATCAAAGACCAATAGCTCACTAATCCCCCCCATCCGCGAGACCAGAATAAACCCCGCCCAAATAAATGCGGCTGCAAAGGCATAGATATAACCCTGCTTTCTTACAGTTAACTCCTTCACGCGCCCCTCCTTAAATTAGAATCGCAAACAAATTTTTCTTCTATTTTTAACAAAGTAATATTTTCCCGATTTTGCCCAGAGCACTGAATGAGGGACCTGCTGATCACCACCAATAAATATCGATACACAAATCATGAATAGCACCATCGCTAAGCGCTGAGCGGCCATCATCAATACGTCATGAATAAAATCTGATAACGCACAAATAAATAAGCGAGGGATAAAGAATAAGAAACGGCTACGTACGAACAAGCTGGGAATAATGAAAGCGGCACAGGTCATATAGCGCAATGCGATTTGATCGTAAGGCAACAACTCGTTCAAACCGTAAAAAATAATGGCCGACCAAATAATAACATCTGCGGATATGTGCCACTTGTTCTGTTTATAAGTCCCAGCTTTCATTCTATTACCTACCTTGCCTTTCGAATTAACTACCTGCCTTTCGATTCAACTAGCTGCTTGACGGCATGTTTTTACAATAGCCCTCTTATAATTTCATTGAAAATGAATAATAATGAATTACTTATTCACTATTTATGAATGATTAGAAATAGAGGTTCCATGGAACTATCAGATTTAAAGGTCTTTCAAGAAGTGGCACTTTCAGGAGGCATCACCGCGGCGGCGCAAAAGCTGCACCGCGTTCCTTCTAACATCACTGCCCGCATTCAAAAATTGGAACAAGAACTCGATACCCAGCTATTCTTGCGAGAAAAGAACCGCCTGCGCATCTCTCCCGCTGGCGAACAGCTGCTGCCTTATGCCAAGCAAATGATTCAATTATCCCAGCAAGCAATTAACGAATTACACCAAACAACCCCCAAGGGCCGCTTAACCATAGGGGCGATGGAAGCCGTCGCCGCCACACGGCTGACTGAACCTCTAATGCGCTTCCACAAAGAATACCCAGAAGTCGACCTGCAAATAGAAACAGGCCCAACCGGGTTATTAATTGAAAGAGTATTAGCCGGGGAAATCGATATAGCCTTGGTTGCCGACCCAAGACAGGATGCACGCTTAGAAATCAACCCGATTTTTGCAGAAGAGTTAGTACTGGTCTCTGATCTAGAGCATAAAAAAATCAATGGTACCGCCGACTTATCCAGCGAACCCACACTATTAAGCTTTAGCCACCTATGCGCCTACAGAGGCCGTATGAGAGATTGGACAAAAGATGGGGGCATAGCCGCTCAAATCATTGAAATCAGCTCTTACCATACGCTATTAAGTTGTATCGCCGCAGGCATGGGGGTTGGAATAGTGCCTAAGGTATTATTAGACTACTACCCCTTTGCGAGCAGTATTCAGCAGCATAAACTAGGCAAGCAATGGCGCCATAGCACTACTGCGATGATCTGGCGTAAAGATAGCCTGAAAGCCAGCATGACGGCCTTCAAAGACTTTATTTAGCCAGATCTTAAGTCGTCAAAATTACTTAGCTGGGCCCACCGTATAGTGGGCAATTCGGTTACCGATTAATAACGCGGCAACGAACAATACAACATCCCACTGCCCCGTCATGACATTCAATAACGCCGGGCCAGGGCACAACCCTACCATCCCCCAGCCAATGCCAAATAATGCCGAACCGATAACTAAGCGTTTGTCGATTACCGTCAAGCTAGGACGATGAAAGATTGAGTGAAACCAAGGCTGCTTCATTTTATTTGAAAGCGCATAAGCCAGGGCAAAAATAGCAATTGCCGCCACCATGACCGCCATCAAAGCCGGCTGCCAATCACCAAATACATCAAGAAAGCCACGGATCTTAGCCGGGTTATTCATCCCCGAGACCAGCAAGCCCAAACCAAAAATAATCACTGCAGCTAGCGGGGTAATCATCTTCATAACGTTTTGATTCATCGTAATACTCCGCTTAGTTTATAAATTTAACAAATTCATGATGAAAACAGCCAACACACCAAACGCCATAAACGTACAAGTGGCGACCATAGAGCGCAGCGATAAGCGGCCGTTACCACAAACCCCATGGCCCGAAGTACAACCATTACCAATATAAGTCCCCATGCCCACTAACAAGCCCGCAGCCACCAAAATGGCTTTATTCGCCGTAATCTGCATTTCCGGAGTACCCGCCAGCAATACATACAGCGGATAGGAAGCTAATAAACCCGCAAAGAAATACAGGCTCCAATTTCTATGGCCTTGATTAATCAAAAAGATATTCGCGATTACACCAGAGATACCACCGATACGGCCAATACCAAGCCACAAAAGAGCGGCGGCAATACCGATTAAGGCGCCACCTGCTAGTTCATTCATCATTCGACATTCCTATATAACTACGTAATTATTTAAATTATCTTAACACATACCACTATAGACTGAGAAAAAATGAAAAATTTTCTACTCAATATTCAGACGTAGCACCTTAATATTCGTTGGTAATATAGACCGCTAAAGGCTTTACAAGTAAAATTACAAATAACTCAATAATGTAAGGATATAAGAAGTGTTAACCCCAAGGATTTTTCAGCAACTCGTGCTTAGCGTCCTATTTCTCCTCGCGAGTTTATTTGCCTCAATAAATAGCTATGCAGCACTCATCGACGTTCAACAGAAAAATGATATTGTCTATTTTCTATTCGCAGCGCCTAATAAAATTGTCCGATACGATCTAGCCAGTAATGAATTTTTGGTGCATCTACCGCTGAACAATATCCCTACAGCATTTCATGTAAATGAAAGTTATATTTACACAGCATATGGAACAGAACTAAAACGATCTGATATTACAGGTCTTAATGGCTCATCTATTTATCAATTTCCTTCCGATATATTACAAGTCACCTCTTTAAACGATACCCTTTTCATTTCGGATGATAACTCTAACGCGACATTAATTAATGCTCTCGATAACTCATTAATTGATAAAGACTATATCTACAACATTACAATGGCAACCGCGTCTAATAGTCAGGGCGCTATCTATCATCGTACCAATAGAAAATATTCCAATAGCCTCTCAAAGTTTACTCCTGGGAGTATTCCAAAAAGAATCTCTAGCGATTACCCAAGCGACCTGGACGAGACTAGAAAAATATACATCAACAATACCGAAGATAAAATTTTTGCTGATTCCGGCTTTATATTCTCTGCAGAAAATTTAGATTTCATGGGGAGCCTAGGAGGCGCGTTTAATCATATTACCTTTATTAATGACCAATCATTGGTTCTACGCGGAAATAAACTGTCCTTATACGACGCCAACAATCATGATATCGGACACCTAGTGTTAAATAACACACCCACCCATGTGGCAGGAAAAAATGACATAATCACAACATTTTCAACAACAGATAGCCTAGTAAGTGCACAACATACCGACATTAAAAATTTATCGAATCCAACCTTAGAAGAACCAACCAACCCTAGAGGATTAGCTTATAATGCGGAAAAAGTAGTAAGTGATAATGAGAATATTCTTTATCTGTTAGATGCAAACTCTCGAGTAATTCATCGAAGAAAAGTGACTGAGAAAATATACGTAAAAAGCTGGGGGTTATTCGAAACCCCAAGCTGGATGACTTTTTCGATCTCAAATAAACGCTTATATTTAGGTTACGATTCAGGAAGAATTACTTACTTCGATACATCACAAGGGGATGACGCAACAGAAACACATTTTATAACCTTAGGAACTGCTATTAAAGGTTTATTAGCTGCTGGGGACTTCGTATATACCCTTGACCATCAAGCTTCTGGCTATATTCATTACGGTATTAACTCCTCAGGAAAGATAATTAATACAATTCAAAGAAGTACATTCGGGACTAAGTATCTTTGGAGTCAAGATCAAAATACGATTCATTATCGATTTCAGAACCTGTTTCGCGAAATATATATTTCACCTACCGATGGGTCAATAAAACTTGGAACTAGAACTAGTTACAACTCTGAAATTCGATATAGTCCAATATTTCACCTTAGCCCTGACGGTCAAGTCCTTCTCAATGGCTCGGGGCAAGTTATTGGAGCTAAAAGCTTAAAGGTCCTTAATAATACTTCTAATTTCATCGATGATGCTGTGTGGATTAATAACTATCTAGTCACAACCCTTAAAGAAACTAATACTCTTCAAATCTGGCAAGAAGACTATCAACTCGTTTCACAGCAAACTATTAATAATGCTAAACACATTCGACTTTTCCCCATGAATGGGAACCTACTTATATTAACTCAATCAGATATTGGCCCAGTATTTACTATATATGACCTATTAAACATGCCAGATAGCGATAACGATACGATAAGTGATTTAAATGACAACTGCATCAATACGACTAATACAACGCAAGACGATTTTGATAATGATTATATCGGTGACGCTTGTGATCTAGATAATGACAACGATTTAATTCCTAATACCATTGAAAAAAATGCAGGTTTAAATCCGATAGACTCTACGGACTCAAATTTAGATCTAGATAATGATGGTTTTACTAACCTGGTAGAATATTTCAATTCAACCGACATTAATGATGTTAATTCAAAACCCGAACTCGTCACTCAATACTTAACCAATTTTAATTCAGGTATTCCTAAAGACTTCTACCAACTTGAAAGCCGTAATTTATGGAGCAAGAGAATTATTGAAGATGATGCTGTTCTCGTATCAGGACGAGTAAAAGACAATAGCCAATCCAGTAGCATTTATTACACCGCAGAATTCATCAATGGAATTATTAGTTTCGACTATAAGCTAATCGGTGATAGATACTATAGACACAAAGTTGACTTTTATCTTGACGGCGAAGCTCTAAAAAATGTGGGTGAAAGTTACAACTGGAGAGAATCTAAGCTCGAAATTACTGCCGGAGTTCACAGCATAGAAATCAAATTACAATATAATGATGAAGGTCAAGACCCTGGACATACTCACCTTTTAATTGATAACTTTTCTTTTTCACCCGACTCGGACGGTGATAGCCATGGTGACAATGAAGATAACTGCCCCAATATACATAATGAATCTCAATATGATTATGACAGTGATGGAAAAGGAAACGATTGTGATAATACCCCCTACGGACGTGATAGAGATAATGACGACTATAGCGACGATAAAGATAACTGCCCTTACGACCACAACCCCGATCAAGCCGATTTAGATAATGATAACATCGGAGATGCTTGTGACAGCAGTGACGATCGCCCTTCAGATAAGGATCAAGATAGTATCCCTGACGATCGAGATAATTGTCCAGAAACGGCAAACAGCCGTCAGGAAAATTTTGACAATGATGAACTGGGCGATATTTGCGATCTAGATATAGACAACGATGGCATTTTAAATACTGTTGAAGATCAGTATCAATTTTTAAATTCATTCAATCAGAATGATGGATTGTTAGATTTTGATAATGATGGTGCATCAAATCAATATGAAGTAAACCACGACTCTCGACCTGACGCGAAAGATACTTTTACTGTCGTTAACCTATTAGAATATTATCCTTTAGGAAATATTGAGTACTTCTACATTACTAATAATCAATTCATTCGCGCTACCGTTTCAGAAGCCAATAAAAGAGGTCAGTTCGTTGTTGATTTTAATAATGATACTGAGTGGTTAATAGAAAGAAGAGAGAGTGGAATATATATTCTAGAATTCATCGATAATAGCAATGAGAGTAAATTATTGTTCAATGATTTCCCAATCTTTCCAAGTAAGTTACTTCCAGGTCAAGCTATCACCTACACAGCCTCTTCTTTTAGAGAAGGTAGTAGTATCGTGAATGACATATGGACTCAGATGCACTTAAAAGATGTAGGAGAAACCGCTTGGCGGGGCAAGGTTTATCCATCGATTACTATTACTGAAAATGGCCACGATACAACCTATCTAAAAGGTATTGGTCCAATCAATCGCTTTGGTTTAGAGCTTGATAGTGTCAATCTCGATACGCTCGCGCCACCCGACTTATTTGTCTCAAAAAACACATCTAAAAATGCTGGCCATTTAAATACTGCTTTCCTCTTCGCGATCTTACTGCTCACCCTATACAGCCGAAGTAAATCAGCACGCTGATCCATAAACCTGTGTTTGTTCAAAGCAAGCACAGGTTTACATTTTGTCTTTAAGCTCAGTTTTGTTTACTTGAATCATGTTTACTATCAATCTTTGCAAACCCTTACTTGCCCATAGTAATGAACTATGGATTAATACAGCTTCACTTTTCTCACTTAGGTCTAGCCACTGTGAAAATAAAGCACCTTCTGGCGCTCCTTATTATCATCAGTAATACGCTCATTAACAGCGTATGGGCTTCCGTGCACCTGGTCGCCAATGAGCACGACACCTTAGAAACCCCACACCTGCACATAGTTCCTGACTTAAAAACCCTATTCGATTTTGGCAGTGAGCTGGACGAAACAGCACAAGAAGCCGAAGAAACACACTTTCATGTATTAAGTGACTTAACAACTCAATACACAACCAGCGACAGCCTTAAAGCCAGCCTAAATATCGCTGACTTTGCTCCAAGCTATCGTAATCTTACCTACAGCCCACCCATTCCACCTCCTACCCAGCTTTCATAAATAATCGCCAGCAAACCCAACTAAAATCATTTATTTCATAGCCTTATGCTATGTGGGATATTTATGAACAAACACCTAGTGCGTGCTCGAATGAGTATGCTAGCGTTGGTGTGTAGCTTGCCTGCTATTAGCTTTTCAGCAACAGATGTTGAAACCAAGCAAGCACTGCCTAGCCTTTCGCTAAAACACGCGTTGCAGTTGACCCTGCAATACAATCCTCAGCTCGTAGCCTATCCTTTTTATCTGCGCCAGCTCGAAGGTGAACTAACCCAAGCCGATATTAGCCCTGCGGCTCGTGCCGAAATAGAACTGAGTAAAGATGATACCACTCTCACCTTTAGTCAGAATTTTGAGCTGGGTGATAAGCGCCAAGCAAGGGTCGGTTTCACGACGGCCAAACAAGCGCAACGACAATCCGAGTTTGAAATTTCAAAATTAGACGTGCTGGCAGAAACCAGTCGTCGTTACTATCAGCTGCTCGCCTTACAGAAACAGAAGACCTTACTTTCAACCCGTATTGGGCAAGAGCAAAGGGCGCTTAAAATCATCAATAAACGAGCAAAATCTGGGGCCGTGGCCCAAGCTGATGTCGCAACAATGGCCTTAGGACTCGCTCGCTCTCACAATACTTTAGAGCAGTTAGAATTTAGTATAGGCCTAAAGAAAGATGCCCTTGCAGCGATGTGGTTAGGCCAACAAGATGCGTCAATCACTGGCTTCTCTCAGCTACAGGGTCAGTTATCCAAGCTACCCAAATTGCCGAGCGAACAAGCTTTAACCCGTGTGATTAATAAAGGTGTGAAACAATTACCGGATTATCGCTACCAGGTTGCTCTATCGCGCATATCAGATACTCGCTTAGCCTTAAGCCAAGCCAATGGTAGCGCCGATATAAAGCTCGGTTTAGGCTTACGCCATAACGACATCAGAAACGAGCAAAGCATAGTATTATCTGCATCCATGCCGCTTAATTTTGACAACCCTAATCGTGGGCGCATTGCCAGCGCTCAAGCCCAGCAAACGTTAAGCTTAGAGCAACTGGACATTAAACGGCAGCAGCTAACGATCGAGCTTAAGCGTATTCAAGCCCGCCTTAAAAAAGAGATGCGCCTCGCGAAACGAATTAATAAACAATTACTTCCCCTCGCCAGTGAGCTGTTAAGCACCACCCAAAAGGCCTACCGCCAGGGTCAATATACAGTTTTGCAGTGGATCGATGCACAAAACCAAGTATTCAATTTAGAGCAGGACTTAATCAATAGCCAAGTCCAAATTTTCACTCAAGTATTAGAACTGGAACGTATTTTAGGCCAGTCAATAATTAGCGCTCAATAAGGTTTATATTATGAATTTTTTACACAATACAGCCCCTAAAATGATTCTATTTTTATTCTTCAGTTTCAGCCTATCCATCAATAGCGTTCATGCTAGTGAAGATCATGATCATGGCGATCAACATGGTCATGAAGATGAGCATTCTGAAAGCACAATAATCTCTTCCTATTACGCACAAGTTTCGGGCATAAAATCTGAAAAAGCCAGCGCGCAAAAACTGGTCCAAACCGACACCTTATTTGGTGTTATCACCCCCGTGCAAGATCAAGTTTTTAGCCTGCATGCCGCTTTCCCAAGCATGGTTGAAAAAGTATTCGTACAAGTCGGTGATAAAGTTAAACAAGGGCAAGTGATCGCGCGTTTAACCAATATCAAAACCTTGCAAAGCTACTCACTGAAAAGCCCATCAAAAGGAGAAGTCACTTCCCGTTCAGTCAATACCGGAGATCGTGTTGACGCCGAAGAAATTTTACAAGTCAGTGACTTATCCAAAGTTTGGGTTAACTTATCGGCCTTCCCTGAAAATATAGAGCGTTTAAAAATAGGCCAACAAGCCAATATTTACGACCTACACGATCATGAAAATACCCCCGGAAAAATTAGTTATATCGCTCCGCAAATGAGCGGCGGTCATATTGCCCGCGCACGCGCCATTATCGATAACCAAGAAGGCCACTGGCGCCCCGGCATGCACGTAAAAGCCGATATCGCCGTCTCAAACCTAGCTGTAACAGTGGCGGTAAAAGTGGATGCATTGCAAACCATGGAAAATAAAACCGTCGTTTTTAAACGTCATGATAATAAATATGAAGCCGTTCAAGTTGAAGTCGGTGAAAAGGATAATCAGTGGATAGAAATCCTGTCAGGGCTAGAAACGGGCACGGAATACGTCAGTGAAAATAGCTTCCTAGTAAAAGCCGACATTCTTAAAAGTGGCGCGAGTCACGATCACTAATCGCTAATATAGCTTGAGGAAAAATTATGATTAATCATTTAATCGCCTTCGCTATTGAAAGGCGCTGGTTGGTGCTCGCCATGACATTATTATTGGCGGCACTTGGCATTTATAAAACAACACAACTCCCCATTGATGCGGTGCCTGACATCACCAATGTACAGGTGCAGATAAACAGCTCGGCTCCTGGCTATTCGCCGTTAGAAGCCGAACAACGCATCAGCTATAGCATTGAAAATGCCATGGCGGGTATTCCTAAATTAGATTATACCCGTTCACTATCTCGCTATGGACTTTCCCAAGTCACGGTCGTCTTTGAAGAAGGCACGGATATCTATTGGGCACGCCAACAAATCAGCGAGCGCTTACAAGGCATTCAAGGCGAATTGCCCGCGGGCATTGAACCTAAACTAGGCCCAGTGGCCAGTGGTCTCGGTGAGATTTTCACCTACGCAGTGCAAGCGGAATACGATGCAGTAACCGATGCGGGAAACCCTTATAGCGCGGAGGATTTAAGAACCATTCAAGACTGGATCATTCGCCCACAATTAGTCAAAGTCCCAGGCATTACCGAAATTAATAGCATGGGAGGTTACGCCCGAGAGTATCAGGTCGCTCCTATCCCAGGAAAGCTGTTTGCCTATAAAGTCACGATGAATGACCTAGTCAAAACTCTTGAGAATAATAACCAAAACTCCGGAGCGGGTTACATAGAACGTAATGGCGAACAGTGGTTAATTCGCTCACCAGGCCAGCTCGATAACCTAGAGCAAATTGCTCAATTGGTTGTAACTCGCCGTGATGATGCTCCGGTACGAATAAAAGATTTGGCCGTCGTCAAATACGGTAAAGAATTAAGAACGGGCTCCGCAACGTTTGATGGCGAAGAAACCGTATTAGGCACCGCCTTTATGCTGCTGGGTGAAAACAGCCGCACCGTGTCGAAAGCCGTGGCGAAAAAACTCAACGAGATAAATGACTTTTTACCCCCCGGTATTAATGCCGTCCCACTTTATGATCGTACGACCCTAGTCGATAAAACCATCGCTACCGTGCGCACTAATTTATTCGAAGGGGCGGTATTAGTCATCGCCGTACTATTTGCTTTATTAGGAAATATTCGCGCCGCATTTATCGTTGCACTCGTCATTCCTCTAAGTATGCTATTTGCTATTACCGGCATGGCGATGAACCGAGTCTCAGGCAACCTAATGAGCTTAGGGGCCATCGACTTTGGCATCATCGTTGATGGCGCGGTAATCGTCGTTGAAAATGCGTTACGCCGTTTAGGCTTAGCACAGAAGAAATACGGTCGCTTATTAACCTTGCAAGAACGCCTATTAGAAGTCACCGAAAGTACCAAGGAAGTTTTCCGCCCTGCCGTCTTTGGTATGCTCATCATCATGCTCGTCTACCTACCAATTTTTGCTTTAACCGGCGTCGAAGGAAAGATGTTCCACCCAATGGCATTTACCGTAGTCGCAGCACTATTAGGGGCTCTGTTGTTTTCCATCACCTTTGTTCCCGCCGCCGTCGCGATACTGGTGAAAGGGAAAGTGAACGAAGAAGAAAACTTCGTCATGACCAAGGCTCGCCAACTGTATCAACCACTTTTGAAAGCCTCGCTAAAAAATAGCCCGGTTGTATTTATCGCCGCCACTATTTTGGTTTCACTCACGGCCTATCAATCGACCCGCCTTGGCAGCGAATTTTTACCTCAGCTAGATGAGCACGATATAGCCCTTCATGCGATGCGTATTCCCGGCACCGGAATTGAGCAAGCAACGGAAATGCAGCTTTTATTAGAAAGGCGCATTGCGGAGTTTCCCGAAATAAAACAAGTTTTCTCGAAAATCGGGACTGCAGAAATTGCCACCGACCCGATGCCACCAAATGTGGCCGATACTTTCTTGATATTAAAGCCTATCAAAGATTGGCCAAATCCTGACAAGCCTAAGCAGCAACTAGTGGATGAAATACGCATAGCGATTGAAGACATTCCAGGCAATAACTATGAGATAACACAACCAATTGAAATGCGTTTTAACGAACTCATCTCAGGTGTACGCGCAGATGTTGCTTTGAGAATCTATGGTGACGACTTAGAAACTCTCGCGCAGATCGGTGGTCAAGTGAATCAGCTTTTGAATCAGGTTAGCGGTGGTCAAGACGTACGCATGGAACAAGCGAAAGGCCTACCGATGATTTCCGTAGAGCCACAAAGAGATCACCTCGCGCTATTAGGCTTATCCGTTGCCGATGTGCAAGATACCTTACGCGCCGCCGTTAGTGGTATAGAAACAGGTTTGATATACGAAGGCGATCGACGTTTCAAATTATTGGTTCGTATGGACGAAAGCTTCAGTAAAGATACCCAAGCTTTAGCCCTCATCCCCGTTGCTATTCCATACCCGACAAACCCCGATGATGAAAAATCAGAATTAGATTTTGTTCCTCTCGGTGAAATCGCCGACATTGTCGAAATCCAGGGGCCAAATCAA
This sequence comes from uncultured Oleispira sp., assembly GCA_913019965.1. Classification (GTDB taxonomy): domain Bacteria; phylum Pseudomonadota; class Gammaproteobacteria; order Pseudomonadales; family Oceanobacteraceae; genus Oleispira. Next base: position 5,778 of record CAJVZR010000031.1, on the reverse strand, counting down.
ATCAATCGTCGTAGTGGCAAACGTAACATTGTCGTCAGTGCTAATGTTGAAGGCCGTGACCTAGGTTCCTTCATCGCCGAGACCCAAGAACTAATGCGTAACGAATTAAAACTGCCGGCAGGCTATTGGTTAGAATATGGCGGAACCTTTGAGCAACTGGAATCGGCCAGCCAGCGCTTAAGCATCGTTGTACCCATTACCCTAATCTTAATATTAGGCCTACTCTATAGTGCCTTTGGCTCAATACGCGATACTCTAATCATTTTCACTGGTGTACCACTTGCGCTAACAGGCGGAATCATCGCGTTAACCTTAAGAGATATGCCACTTTCAATTTCAGCTGGAGTAGGCTTTATCGCTCTGTCAGGGGTTGCAGTATTGAATGGGGTCGTAATGCTATCGTTCATTAAAGAATTACGTGAGAGCGGCTTAGAACTCGCACAGGCGGTTTGGCAAGGGGCTAGTCAGCGCTTACGCCCAGTATTGATGACTGCCCTTGTTGCTAGTCTAGGCTTTGTGCCTATGGCGTTTAATACCGGCACCGGGGCTGAAGTTCAAAGACCACTAGCCACTGTGGTTATTGGCGGCATCATTTCATCGACACTATTAACCTTAGTGGTTTTACCAACCCTTTATCAATGGGTTCATAGCCATTTGAAACAACTTAAATAAAAAACTAAAAGTGTATAAATATAAAAGGCCAGTAACCCTATTACTGGCCTTTTTTTATTCCCCTCTGTCACCCGCATAGTTTTCATGGCAAAATCCGCCGCCGAAAGGCCAGTCTAATATTGCCTTCCATATAATAATTAAAACCAAATCTATTATTTTGGTTAAACCATCAAAACTAAAAAATGACTAACATGAAAAAAATATCCTACATACTCGGACTATTCGCATTATTAATTTTTGCTTTAGTACTCCAGTCTCAACGCCATATCCTTACGACATACAGCGTTGAAATTAACGCGCCAGTTGAAGAAGTCTGGAATTTCCTATCAGATAACCGTAATGCTAATGGCTGGTCAGTAATCTTCGACCATATTGAACCCATGGCAGACTCGCCAGTGCCTGAAGGTGAAATTGGAGCGCTACGCCGTTGCTATCGAAATGCCGACGAGCAAGGTTTTTTCTGGGATGAAAAAACACTGACCACAGAACCCTATACTTATCGCAGCCTAAGAACTTCCAACATTTCCAATACCAGCTGGGACTTCTTTGAACGGTATCAGTTCACCGCTCATCAAACATATGAGGATTTAGGGGATAATAAAACGCGTCTAACTTTTGGTGGCGATCTAGATGATTACACTCAATATACATTTGATGAATTATTTATTTTTTGGGCTACCCAATTTGAAGTAGAAAGAGTCTTTAAACTGAATCTAGAAAACATCAAAGCCATGGTTGAACAAAAACAGGATTACGTAAGACCTCATCCTTGGGAAGAGCGCAGCCCATTCGATGGATAGCAAACCTGATCCAATATAAAAACACAAAATGTAAATAGTTCGATACTAATCCTGGATAACTTAAAAATAATAAGTTATTCAGGATTTATAATGTTTATTGTGAATAAGTTACTCCAGCCAATAGTCTTACAACTTTCTATTACGAATCCTTAAATTGAAAAAAGACAACAATACGAATACCCCAATAAAATAGTATAATCCACCACCTGAACCCGAGCGCGCAATAACAAGGGGCTGATTAGACTCCTCTGCTAGGTAAACAGTGACAGTTTCTGAATCAGTTTGCCCCAGACTATCCGTCACGGTTAAACGAATCGTATTATTGCCTACTTCACTCAATATGAAACTGGCTTCCGCTGAAGTCGCATTTTCAATCGTAATACCCTCCTGAAAAACATCTTCCCACAAGTACGTTATTGGCCCCTCTGCGTCACTACTATCTCCACCTCTAAGTAATACCACTCCGCCTTTAATGAGTGCCCCTTCTGTTTTGGCCCTTGCGGTAGGCAAACCATCAACCGTGATACGAATACTATCTGAATATTCAAACCCACACTGGTCATAAGCAATAACACTCAATTGAGTTTGAAAGCCGGTTTCGGGGGCAATAAAACGGTGCCCTAAAGGCGTTTTTTCAAAAATAGAAGTTATATCGAATCCTGACTGGTGCTGCCATTGAGAAGAAACAATAAAGCGATCGCTATCTTCTAACATAACATTAAGGTCCACAGCAGTGCTGGCTAATATAGCAAGATCATCCAGTGGCCTTAATTGTGAAGCTTGGCTCGGCTGAATCATTTCATTCAGAGCACCTTGTGCATCAATTAAACCCGCCCCCGTCACAGAATCAATTCCCAACGCTGCTCGATCGCCATTAACATCTTGTGCGCTGCAAATTAAAATTTGGCTTAACTCAGCCGGGGTTTTATTCTCTTGCTGCAATAACAAGGCAGCAACCGCAGCCGCATTGGGCGCAGCCGCTGAAGTACCAAAGAAATTCAGCTTACCATCGCTTTCACCTAAGAAGCCATTGAAAGAAAGTGGCTCACCAAAGAAGCTGGTATTATTGCCATCAATAGAAGCTAAAGTAGGGACAAATACTGTTTGCTGATTAAAACGTCCGTCATCATCAAAGTACTTTTTCAAATGCCCGCCTAGTGCGGTAAATGACTCTGGATCAACCTCAGAAGTTGGACCACCAACCTTATCAAACTCTTCAGCTTCGAACCAAGGAATGGCAGCAACGGAGATAACCCCTTCCGCATTACTGTGTCCATACATAGTCGATGCATTGGGTTTAATCTGTGGATCAAAGCTAATTTCTCCACTGGTGAAAAATACCAAACGAAATTCAAGTGCAGTTGAATCATCCTGTGGAATAAAGCGTTTATTACCAAACCAATGATCGACAACTAAATATATCGTTTTCTGGAAAAAATCCGTATTTTCAAACTCAACATATTCAACCGGATCCGCACTTTCTAGTAACGCAGCTTGATCTTCAATTCCCATACTCAAGATATTATTACCATCTTCATCAGGCACTTCTTCAGAAGATAATAAATATAAATCCAGATCAATCCCTGGAGGATGACTAATATTGGTTGGGTTAGAAAGAGCTGGCTGATTCCATTGTAAAATAGCTGAAAAACTGGAGCCCGCAGGCACTGTAATCGCTAAATAACGCTCTCCAGTAAACTCACTATGCCACTCATGAAAATCATTTCCACTGACTAAGTTAGAATCAGGGCTTCGATTATGGCTGGGGCGAATATCTTTATATTCCATGTGAAAGGCAGTATCAGCATTATTACCCGCCGCAGAAAAATAAGGAATACCCGCGGCGATACAAGTCTTCGCTGCTTGACTCACAATGTCATCTTGATACATCAGTTGCGAAAGGAAAATGATATCATCAACAACGACCGTTGCTCCCGCACCCGCTTCCGCTTTTGCTGTACACATATCATCAATTGCTAAGGCAAATGAAAGTATCGATTCGCCGACGGTACTGAACGTAATTGCGGCATCAGGAGCAATATCATGCACCAGCTCAGCCATGGCCGCTCCCTCATCTGTGCCACCAGAGCTTTGGTCATTAGTATCACACTCTTTAGAATCATCCTTCCTAATATCTATCTCAGCAGGTAAATCACCACTGTCCTGAGCTTTACTATTCTTCAGCGTGCCGGCGATGCACTTTGCGGGTACAGTATTTCCATCTCGAATACCGACAGTATGTGAAAAGCTATCCGATAAGATTCCCACTACTTGGCCCGCGCCTGTTAAGTTATGAGGCTGCACACTGATCAAGTTTGATTTAAGCGCGACAGGAGCGCGACTTGTTGCAGCACCTACCCTTTGTATCTTACCAAGTTCTTTATTGATATATTTTACTTCAGGCCATTGAGCAAGCTCTTGCAAACTTGCACCTGCCTCTTGAATAATAGAGCCGCGATTATATTTTTCCGATAATGCCAGAACGTCGAAACCGGCTAGCTGCAATTTTTTTGCTAACCCAGCAGAAACTGAATAAAAAGTTACATCCAGCAATATAGGCTCATGCGAACGATCAACAGCCTTCGCTCTTACTTTCTCTTTCTTGGAAGAAGTATTATTCAATAACTGCTGACTAATTTTTCCACCTTTTTTAACAAAGGTATTAGAGACCTGAGCTACTAATTTGTCTGCCGCCAAAACTGAATTAAACGGCATTAGCATGACTATCAGGAATAAAAAGCGATAGTAACGATTATCTTGCATCATGATTTATCCCTCATCCTTAAGGATTTTATTGTATTTCTTTTCTTGTTTTTTAGCCGAGCCATACTCAACATCGATACGACGCACATAATCTTTTTCCAGTAAAAATTGCAGTCCAACGTAGCTTTTCACATATAAGGATAAACGTTGATATTTTTCCGAATGAGCAAGAAGGTGAATATCGGCATGCTCTAAGCCATCAATATATTTATCCGATATTAAACGAGTCTTTACATCTAGTAAAAGACCGAATTCAGTCCAAGTAAAACCCAATAATTGGCTATTATCTTCAAAGCCTATTTTGTTTATTCCGCTCATTAATGTATTGAGTGAAACACTTAATTTTTGCGAGGAAAGCCGAGACTCTGCTTGTGCATTGGATGGAGCTTTTGATTGTATTGTTGCAGAGGTGCAGGCAGTGATCATAAATACCATAAGGTATATTGCCAATGAAATCCGTATCATGAAAGTCCCTAACTTAGATCAAGTCACTCAATATTACTGAGTAATGATTAAATAAGGGTCGAATTCTATAGAAAAGAAATCGTAAAATATATAAAAAGAAAGTGATATTCAAAAAAGAAGAGGGAATGAAAGTGTGACAACGACTAAAACTAAAAAGCCTAAATAAACGATTTAAAATCATTCATTTAGACTCACCATTTAATTGCGATTAATAATTAAAATATAATCGCAACCTTGCCGTCGTTGCGTAAACTCATTAAAGACATATCAGTTACTCTTCAAATATTTATTCTACAGACAAACCTGCAAGAGGAGCCACTGTGCCACGCACATAAGCATCGGCTTCTTGAACAAACAAATCAGGCATCAAGTCCGTCTTATCACTTTCTGTATTCGCACGGTACTGTTCAAAGTCTTCCACACCCTGAGTACGCAAGAAGTCTTCATCAATTAACAGCTGGCCAGTAATTTCTCGGTTTTCAGTTTTCAATAATGCAAACGCCGCATCCGCCATAATCTTAGGGGCGCGAGCGCGATCGAACGACTGCTTGCCACCAAAGGAAGTGGCAGCAGTATGAATCACAGTACGAGGCCAAAGCGCGTTTACCGCAATACCATAACGCTTAAATTCGTCAGACATACCCATCGTTAACATAGACATACCGTATTTCGTTAACGTATACGGTGAGTGATTACGCATCCAACGGCGATCTAAATCCAGTGGAGGAGAAAAACTTAAGATGTGCCCGTTCTCTGATTTCTTTAAGTGCGGTAAAGCTTTCTGGCTTAACAAGAAAACCGCGCGGAAATTAACTTGCATCATCAGATCAAGCTTCTTCAGCGGTGTTGATTCAACACCCGCTAATGCGATTGCACCAGCGTTATTAATAATCGCATCGATGCCACCAAAAGTTTCTACCGTTTTCGCGATCAAGTTATCGATGTCTTCCTCACTGCGCACATCGACTTTAACCGCTAAGCCTTTACCACCAGCTTCTTCAACTTCTTTAACAACAGAATGAATCGTCCCTTCCAGTTTAGGGTGAGGCTGATCCGACTTAGCCGCGATAACAATGTT